>CACNGH010000004.1:0-87377 GCA_902619815.1 uncultured Pelagibacteraceae bacterium | reverse complement strand
ATAATAATATATGGATTGTATTTAAAAGTAATAGATATCGTTAAAAATCCTAAAAAAATAGCTAGAACAAAATAACTTACAATAGAAAAAAAAGTGCTTAAAGTTTGACAAGAGCTATATTCAGCTAGGCTTATATCTAATTCACTTGCAAATTTTTGATATTTATAAACAAGTCCTAATCCAGGTATTCCAACACTAACAAGGCCACCTTGTAAAAAAATATTTATAATTTCAACAATTCCAATTTTTTTATTAACAATGATATTCATGTTAAAAAAAAATAATAGAGCTAGCAAAAGCTTTAATACTATTAATAACGTAAAAATAATTAATGAATTTTTTATAGATATATTTCTTACTATATCTAAATCAAATTGATTAAAATAAAATAAATTTAATATTAAAACGATAAATGAAATTTGAAATACAGCATATAAATATATTTTTCTTTTATTCATTTTATTATCAATTAACTATAAAATAATATTAAAAATTAATATCTATTTATACTTTTTTAAAAATATAAGTAGAATATAAGTAGTCATATTTTGAAATTAAAAAACAACAAAAAATCATTAATACTTCATTGTGGTTATCCCAAAGCAGGATCTACATATTTAATTGAAAATATAATCAAAATTTCAATTAATCAAAATTGTATAAATGTAAATAATAACTACGAATTATTAGAATGTTTTGAGTCCATTAGAAATTCCTCTAATGAACGTTTTAAAGCTCAAAACAATAAGCTTAAACACGTGCTTTTAAAAAATCTTTCAGATAAAATAAATTTTTTTGGTTATGAGCGGGTCTTAAATATTACAGATAACCCAGAGAAAAAAATCCGTTTTTTAAAAAGATTTAAAAAAATTTGTAAAGATATTAATTTGAATTTAAAATTATGTATTTTTTTAAGAAATCAGCTTGAAATGATAGAGTCTGGTTACAAAGAAGATTACTTTCGGATAATTTTCAGAAATTATAAAAATTATTTATTTAAAAATTATGTTCGGTCTATACTTGATGATAATGAACATAATCTGATGAAAAATCTTAATTTTAAATCTAATCTAATCAATATCTATAAAATAATAAAAAAAAAAAATGTTTATGTTCAAAATTTAGAAAATTTGAAAAATAATCGAGAGATCATTTTTAAAGAAATACTAAATTTCTCTGAAATAAAAAATTTTAACATTAATCTGTTGTTAAAAAAACCTTTAAACAGTTCTAGAAATAAAAACTTTTTTGGGTTAATCAAATTGAGAATTAAAGAATATTTTTTTTTAAAAAAAAAATTAAATTTTTATACTTTTGTAAATTTCATGGAAATACTATTTAAAATTATCTTTCTCCAAAAAATTTTAGATAAACACGTAAAAATTGATAAAAAATCTAAAAAAAAAATTATGAACAAGTTTAATTATATAAATAAAAAAGTAAAATAATTATTATTATTTTAATATTGTGAAATATGACTTGGAAAATTTTCAATGGAACCGAGGAAGATTGGCAAAGACACTTTATTAAATCTAAGAATCATTATCGACAAAGTTTTAAATGGGGAGAATACAAATCCATGATTAGCTGGGATATTCTTAGATTGGAAAAAATTGATAACACTGGAAAAAAAACATTAGTTCAAATAACTTACAAAAAAAAATCTGTTTTTTGTGCAGCTTATATACCTGGTGATATAGCTGGTGACATTAATCAATTAGATAAAAGTTTTAAACAAAAGATTATAGAAGCAACAAATTCAAAGTTTTTATACATTAGATTAGACTCAAATAATGTTAATTATAAAAAAGAATATATTATTTTAAAAAAAAATAAATGGCATAAACCTTCACATAGAGAACATGTTTCTAAATCAATTGATTGTAACATTGAGCAAAATACTGATGAAATAATAAAAAAATCTTCAAATGATTGGAAGAAAAATTATAAAAGATCATTAAATAAATTTAAGAATAATAATTTGGATATTCAAATAACAAATAATCCTAACGCAAAAGATTTGGTTTTAATAAGTACAATAATGAATAAAAATAAAAAAATTTTTGTTCCTCATAGTAAAAAAGAATTTTTACATCTATCAGAGAATTTAAGTCAGAATACTTTATTTGCTATTATATATTCCCCCGAGGGAAATCCATTAGCTTATAGGGGCATGATATTTTACGATGATAGAGCATGGGATCTGGGAGCTGCAACAACTACTGAAGGTAGAAATTTGTTAGCAAGCTACTATTTAACTATAGAATTAATTAAAAAAAGTAAATCCCTAGGTATTAAAAATTATAACTTTGGGGCAATTGATGAATTGAATAAACCTGGCGTTTATCACTTTAAAAAAGGTATAGCTCAAAATGAATTTAGGTACTCTGGTGAATGGGAATGGTCTAATCTACCTTTAATGAGATTTTTTATAAACACATCAATTAAATTCTTGATGTCAGATAGATTAAGAAAATTTATTCCCTATATTAACAATTTAAAATTTTAAAAAATAATTAATGTAAATATTCAATGGATGATTTATTTGAACTTTTAATAGATAATCTTATAGCAATTTTAGTTATAATTTTAATATTGTTATTATTTTTCCATAAGCTTAAAAAAATTAAAATAATTTTATTAATTACAATATTATTAATATTTTTCTCTCCCTTAGCAAATATTATTGTTTATAGTATAGAGAGAATAAATAGCCCAGGTAATATAGATAACCTCAAATTACAATTTGATAAAATTCTAATTCTTTCGGGAAATGAAGATGTTCAAAAAACAAAAAAATTTAATCATTTGTATTTAGGAGGAACTAATAATCGACTCATAGAAGGGTTAAGAATTCATAATAAATTTAAAAACAAAATTATATTTAGTGGTTCAAGTTTAACAAAATTAAATTTAAGAGACACTTTGGTTGCGGAAAAATTTTTTGCTGAATTTATTATTGATCATGACTCGGTGATAATAGATAATAAAGCAAGAAATACCGAGGAATCTTTTCTTTTTTTAAAAGAAAATTTTAAAAATGAAAAACACCTTATTGTAACCTCAGCAATGCATATACAAAGATGTAAATTACTAGCTATAAAAAATGAAATTAATTATATTTTATATCCAGTTGATTTTAGAGCAAATCATGAAAATATTTTTAAATTTAGTTTAGATTTTGCCAATAATGTTAATTTGTTTCAATATGGTATTAGAGAAATTGCAGCACTAATATTTTATAAAATATCTGGTAGAATATGAAGAAATTTAACCTAAGTATAATTATCCCAACATGGAATCGAAAAAAAAAATTAATTAAGTTATTAAAAATTATTTTAAAAAAATTAAGTAAATCAAGTATAAATTATGAAATACTCATTTGTGACAGTTTTAGTAATGATGGAACCCAGACCGCTTTAGAAAATATATACAAGAGAAATAAAAAAATATTAATTAGAAATATTAAGACTAATAGTATTTCAGAGAAGAGAAATGAAGGTTTAAAAAATGCGAGGTTTCCTAATATTCTTTTATTAGATGATGACTGTGTACCTATGGGTGATTTTTTTAATATTTTAAAAAAGTATTTAAAAAATTCTAACGAAAAACATATTTTTTGTGGTCAATACTTTACCAATCTAAAATTAGTTACAAACAGTAATTATTATTATTTCAGAGATTTAAAAAATTTAAAAACAAATAAGAAAGTTAAAATAAATTATAACAACATAATTACAGGGTGTTGTTTTTTTAAAAAAAAATTGTTGAAAAGAAATTTTTATTTTAATGAAAAGATTAAAGGATATGGTCTTGAAGATATTGATTGGGCACATAGATTAAAGGATAATAAATTCAATTTATTTTTGACTGAAGCGAAAGTTGATCATCAGGAAACAAGTCAGAATATGCGATATTATCTGTTGAAGTGGTATATGCTTTCAAGAGATGCAATGCCCTCTTTGCTAGAAAAAAAAAAACCAAAAATGAGAGGAAAAATATTTCTTTTTGAAAATTTATTTTTAAATGATATTTTTAAATTAGTTTTAAAAACATTAAATTTTTTAATACTTTTACCCTTAAGTATTTCTTTGAAGTTTTTTTTAGAAGTTACTGATAAACAAAAAATATTTTTTTCAAAAAATTTATTTAATTTAGTATTATTCCTTTATTATGTGAGAGGCGCTTGCGATAGAAATAAGAAAAATTTTAAAAAATCTCGTTGGTATAATTTAGGATATAAATAGAAAAAAACTTGAAAAATAACAAATTAAGATCTGATATATTTAACAAATTTTAGTGGTAAAAAAATTATCAAAAGAATTCTTACCTTAAGAAAAAAATTTTCAATATTTATTGCTTCATTAAAGGATTTTAAAATATTACCTTCTAATTTGTGTGAAAGAGATGATAAATAAAATGTAAAATCTTTGAAGTATCCAAAACTCTTATTTGATCTAAATAAATCATTTTTTTTCATTTCATTATACATATATCTAAGTTCTCTAGCGTTTTTTCCTATTTCATGGCTTAAATTATTATCATGCCAACGATAATAGGATAGAGGCTCTTGCAATGTTCCTAACTCATTCTTTATTGAAAGTCTTAAAACCAAATCATAATCACCAACTATTTCAAATCTTGAGTCAAAACCATATTTTAATTCAAAGTATAATTTCCGTCTAATCATTAAAGTTGACATTCCAATAAAGTTTTTTTTAAGTAATTTACTTAAAACTTGCCCTCCGGGAATTTTTTTAAAAACAATATTTTTTTTAAAATTTTTATTTTGATTAACAATCCAATAATTACTACAACTAAATCCAATTCTTTTATTATCAAATAACTTTACTTGTTTTTCTAATTTGTTCTTATCCCACCAATCGTCAACATCGAGAAAGGCAACTAATTCTCTCTTAGTTTTAAGCATTGCATTTTTTCTTGCCTCATACTGAGAAGTATGTTTTTCCGATTTAAAATAATGCAATCTAGGATCTTTGTATTTATGAAATATTTCAGCACTTCTATCTGTTGAACAATTATCCCAAAAAATTAATTCCCAGTTTTTAAATGTTTGTGACAAAATAGATTCGAGAGATTTTTTTAAATAATGCTCTCCATTGTAGCAATTCATTACAATATTTATTAAAGGCTCTGACATTTTAAAAATTTATTTATTATAGCTTAAATGCAAAACATAATTATCAGTTTAATTTATTCTTAACTGAATTTTTCAAATATAGAAGATAATTTAAATTAAAAAATTGGTTGCGGGGGACGGATTTGAACCGCCGACCTTCAGGTTATGAGCCTGACGAGCTACCAGACTGCTCCACCCCGCGGTATATCTAAATTCTATTTTTAAGTTTGTTTAACTTTTTAACTCTTTTAATGTTTTCTTGTAAAATTCTTTTTTTCTTTTCTGATGGCTTTTCATAAGTATTCTTTAATTTTATTACCTTAAAAAAACCATCCCTTTGAAGTTTTCTTTTTAAAACTCTTAGGGCTTGTTCAATATTATTATCTTTAACTTCTATTTTAATAACTACCTCCAAAAAAAGTGGTTAATTACCACTTTTATAATTTTATGTCTATAAATTTTATTAATTATGCGGATGCTATATTACTTAATTTTTCTTTTTCCTTTTGTTTCTTTTCTCTTTTTATTCTTCTTTCGGCTTTCTCTATAGCATCCAATAAACCTTTTTGAGTGAATAAGTTCAATGCAACAGGATCTTTTGGATTTAAATTATTATAATTCCAATAGCTTTTGTTTCTGATTGAAGTAACCGTATTTTTCGTTATTCCAACAAGTTTTGCAATTTGAGAGTCTTTGAGTAAATTATGTTGCCTGATAAGCCACAATGCTGAATCTGGTTTATCTTGTCTTTTTGAAAGCGGCACGTATTTTTTTATCTTTTTTTCTGAGTTTGAAATTTCAATGTCACTACTTTTAATTTGCAATGGTCTGTTTTCATCTTTTGAAGATAATTCAATTTCTTCTCTTGATAACTGACCTGATATAATGGGATTGTAAGCTTTAATACCCTTTGCTACCTCACCATCTGCTATTCCTTGAATTTCAACTTCATGTAATTGGCAAAAATCTGCAATTTGTTTGAATGTTAATGTTGTGTTTTCAACTAGCCAAACAGCAGTAGCCATTGGCATTAAGGGTGCATTTGACATTTAATTTTTTTTCTCTGATTTGAAATTTTGGAATTTTTTGTTAAATTTGCTTATTCTACCTTTATCCATCAATTTTTGTTTTCCACCTGTCCATGCAGAATGGGATTTAGGATCAATTTCTAACTTCAGTAACTCTCCTTCTGCGCCCCATGTGGACTTAGTTTCAAATTGACTACCATCTGTCATTTCTACTTTAATCATGTGGTAGTTTGGGTGAATATCTTTTTTCATAATGTGACTTATAGCAAAGGAAATTCAGAACACAATTAAAAGTTCTCTAATTCTTTTATCATTTTATCATTAATTCCATCACTTGACGCTCGAATATTAATTGCATTATCGTTGAATTTATTTAGTTCATTTACTACTCCACCAGCCTCCTTGACCATCAGTGATCCAGCTGCTACATCCCAAATATTAATATCATTATGAAAGAAACCATCAAATCTTCCAGCAGCTACATATGCAAGATCTAAAGCCGCACAACCAGTGCAGCGCATGTTAAAATTACTAAATCTTACTCCATCATGGTTACTTGAAAACAAACAATCATCTACGACATTTTTTTTTGATACTCTTAATCTTTGGTTATTGAGATAAGAACCTTTATTTTTCTCAGCAAAAAACATTTCGTCTTTGATTGGATCAAAAATTAAACCAGCGACTATTTCTTTCTTTGACTGTAAAGCAATACAAATTGCAAAATGCGGGATACCATGAAGGAAGTTTGTTGTTCCATCAATTGGGTCTATAATCCAAATATTTTCCTCATCTTTGTTTTTTATTTTTCCAATCTCTTCTGAAAGAAAAGAGTAATTTTTTTTTGTCTTACTAAGTTCCTCAATAATAATATTTTCAACGCGTTTATCTGTCTTTGTGACAAAATCTCTAGGGCCCTTTTTAGAAATTTGTAATTTTTCAACTTCTCCAAAATCTCTTATTACTAACTTAGATGCTTTCTCCACAGCCTTTATCATAACATTAAGATTTGAGGATATTGAAATCATGTTTTAAATTTTTTTTACGTATTCTAAATTTCTTGTATCAATTATTACTTCGTCTCCTGACTCAATAAATGGAGGCACTTGAATATTTAATCCATTATCAAGAGTTGCAGGTTTGTATGATGACGAAACTGTTTGTCCTTTTAAAGCTGCATCAGTTGTTTCTATTTTACACTTTACTTGGTTAGGAAGTTCAACCGAAATTGGATTTTCATTATAAAAACTTACAGAAACTTCAAGATTTTCTGACAAAAGTTTTCCTTGATCTCTAACCACATCTTTTTTAATTTCTATTTGTTCAAAGCTTTTTGGGTTCATAAAAAAATAATAACTTTCATCCTCATAAAGGTAATTAAATTTTGTTTCCTCTAAAGAAGCTTTTTCAACAGTTTCACTTGATCTAAATCGTTCATTTAACTTTGTATTTCTTCCCACACTTTTCATTTCAACTTGTGCGAAAGCACCACCTTTTCCAGGTTTAACATGCTGAGTTTTTAAAACTTGCCATAAATCATTCTTATATTCTAAAAGCATTCCAACTCTTATCTCACCTGCACTAATTTTCATTTCAATCTCTCTATTGCTTCTATGGGTTTATATTTTTTATTACTCCAAATGTAGCCTGAGATAGCTAAAAAATTTGCATTGTTCAATAACAGATTTTTATAGTTTTCAGAACTAATACCTCCAATAGCTACAATTGGGGTTTTAGTTATTTTTTTAATCTTATTTAAAATTCTTATATTCGTTACATGGGTAGTCTTTTTAGTTTTAGAAGAATAAAAAGCTCCAAATGCTAAATAACTTGCTTTAGCCTTTATCGCTATCTTTGCTAAGGTTATAGAATTATGGCAGGTAATACCTATAATTTTTTTGCCAATTATCTTTCTAGCTTCTCTTATATTCATATCTTTTTGACCTAAATGACAACCATCAGCACCTAATCTTTTTGCAAGTATTGGTTCGTCATTGATTAAAAATTTAACCTTATTTTTTTTACAGATTTTTTTAATTTTTTTTCCTATTAAAATTTTATGTTTGAGGGAATATTTTTTGAGCCTTAATTGAAAAAAGCTAATTTTTCCTGTTTCTAGTACTTTTTGAAGATCTTCAAAAAATTTTTTATATATTTGGTTAGGAGAAATAAGATATATAAATTTCTTTTTATTTACTCTCAAGTTCTCTAACCCATTTGCCCTGAGCAGCCAATGTACACATTTTAGCTCTGTGATTAAAAGTTTTTTGAGTTTCCTCTCTATCTTTTATATTTTTAGACCATACTTTAAGAGCACTTTGCTGAAGAGCTCTTCCATATGAGTACGTCATAATATAATTAGTATTATTATTTTTATTTATTAAATTCAAATTTTCTGTAGCTTCTAACTCAGACTGACCTCCTGATAAAAAAGCAATCCCAGGCACATCAGAAGGAACTGAATTTTTAAGACACTCAAGTGTTTTATTGGAAACCTCTTCACTAGTGATCTTTTCTTTTGATAGAGTACCAGATAATATCATATTTGGTTTTAAAATAATTCCAGAAAGATCAACTTTATGTAAGATTAGTTCTTCAAAACATTTTTTTATAATCTCTGAAGTTTTACTTAAACAAACATCTGCAGAATGTTCTCCATCCATTAATACCTCAGGCTCCACTATTGGGACCATACCACTTTCTTGAACTAAAGCTGAGTATCTCGCAAGTGCATGAGCATTACTATTTATTGCTAGCCCAGTTGGATATTTATTACCAATAGAGTAAACCCCCCTCCATTTTGTAAATCTTGCTCCAAGTTCATAATATTTTTTCAATCTGTCTCTAAGGCCATCTAAACCCTCAGTAATTTTTTCTTCAGGAGAGTTTGCTAATTCTTTAGCACCTGTATCAACTTTAATTCCTGGCACAGCGCCTGAGGCTGAAATTAGTTCAGGGATTGATTTTCCAAAACTTGTAGTTTGTTTTATTGTTTCATCGTAAAGAATAACTCCTCCAATACAATCTTTCATGCATTCAGATGAGAAAAGAATTTCCCTAAACAATAGTCTATTTTCTGGAGTAGAATTTACATTTACTGCTGTAAGTCTTTTAGTCATAGTACCATTGCTTTCATCTGCAGCAAGTATACCTTTACCGCTAGAAATTATTTTTAGTGCGATTTTATTTAGTTCTGACATTTATTGATTTAAGGCGGTTATACCAGGAAGCTTTTTACCTTCAAGATATTCTAAAAAAGCTCCACCTGCAGTTGAAACAAAGTTAAAACCATCAATAGCCTTTATACTGTTTAATAATGAGACTGTATCTCCTCCACCAACAACTGAAAAAATTTTGTTCAATTTATTATTTTTAATTATTGTTTTTGCTATTTTAATGCTGCCATTCGCAAAGTTAGGGTTTTCACAATATCCAGCAGGACCATTCCATAATATGGTCTTACTAGAATTAATAATATTTGTAATTTTATCAATAGTTTTTGGGCCAATGTCTAAAATCAGTTCATCGTTCAAAATTTCATTTACTTCTCTTTTTTTGTATGATCCATTTAAGTCTTTAGATACAAGAACATCTTCTGGATAACTTATTTCACATTTTTCTTTTTTCGAAAGTGAAATAATTTCTTCAATGATTGGTCCACAATTTTTTTCTTTAATAGATTTTCCAATATTGTGACCAAAGTACTCAATAAAATTATTAGCCATAGCTCCAACAATAATAATATTATCAAATTTAGGTATTAAATTTTTAATAATATCAATTTTGGTCGAAATTTTAGATCCTCCAATTATACAGGATATTGGTTTTGTAATTTCAGAGGTAATTTTGGTAAGGGCATCAATTTCTAAATCTATTTGTAATCCAGAAAATGAAGGCAGGTATCTAGAAATTTCAACAATTGAAGCATGTGAACGATGAGAACAAGAGAAAGCATCATTGACATAAATATCACCAAAACTTGCTAGGTGCTTTGCAAACTTATTATCATTTTTTTCTTCTTCTGCATAAAACCTAATATTTTCTAACATTAAGATTTCCTCATCAAAATTATCGAAGAAATCTTTATTCTTTATTTCATTTATACTTTTTGTAATTAATTTTACATTTAAACCTAATTTTTTCTCTAAATTTTCACAAATTGGTTTTAACGAAAGTTCTTTTAAATCCTTGCCTCTTGGCCTACCCACATGTGATATAATAATAATTTTAGCTTTTTGTTTATTAAGAAAATTTAAAGTAGGTAGAATTTTATCTATTCTAGTTGTGTCACTTATTTTCCCTTTAATTATAGGAACATTTAAATCTAATCTTAGTAATATTTTTTTATTACGAAGATTTGTCTCATTTCTAATACTTCTCATTGAGAGATTTTATGAAAATTTTCAGCTATATCACACATTCTGTTAGAAAAACCCCATTCGTTGTCATACCAAGCTGAAATTTTACCCATATTTGCTCCAACCACACTCGTTAAAGACGCATCAACGATTGCAGAGGCTGAATGATGATTAAAATCAACAGAAACTAATTTTTCATAAGTAACTTCTAAAATTCTTTTTAATTCTCTTTTTGAAGCTATTTCAAATTCATTATTTATATTTTTTATATTAATTTCTTTTTTTGTACAAAAAACTAATTCTACAAGAGAAACATTTGGTGTTGGTACTCTCATTGCCACACCTTCTAATTTTCCTTTCAAACTTGGAATTATTTCACCCATTGCTTTTGATGCTCCAGTTGATGTAGGAACAATTGATTGGCTTGCAGATCGAGCTCTTCTTGGATCTTTATGAGAATTATCCAAAATTCTTTGGTCACTAGTAAATGAATGAATCGTAGTCATAAAACCTTTTTCAATTTCAAATTTTTTGTGAATGACATCTACTACTGTTGCCAAACAATTTGTAGTACATGAGGCAGCTGAGATGATTTTATCTTTTTTAGATAAGGTGTTTTCGTTAACACCAAAAACTATTGTTTTGTCTGCATTTTTACATGGAGCAGATACAATCACTTTTTTTGCACCATTTTTAATATGAGCTTCAAGTTTTTCTCTTGAGTTAAATTTACCTGTACATTCTAAAACATAGTCAACATCATACTTTTTCCAATTAATTTTTTCGATCTTAGACTCTTGAGAAAATGAAATTTTTTGTTTATTTATTATTAAATTATTTTCATCAAATTTAATATCAGCATCAAATTTTCCATGGATAGAGTCGTATCTAATTAATTTACCTGTAATTTTTAAATTTGATTTGTTATTAATATGCTGAATCTTTAAGTTTTTATTTCGACTCTCAAAAATTGATCTGACAATCATACGACCAATTCTACCCATCCCATTAATTCCAATTTTGATTGCCATATTTAATTTCCTATCATTTTTTTGCTTTTACTGACAATATTTGAGACTGTTAGACCAAAGTGTTTAAAAATATCTTTGTAGGGTGCACTCTTGCCAAATTCATTAATTCCAAATGTTAGACCTGAACTCCCCACATATTTTTTCCAACAATCACTTGATCCAGCTTCTATTGAAATTTTAAATTTAGTTTCGTTTAAAATTTCATTTTTATATAATTTGGATTGTAAGTCGAAAAGATCCATAGATGGCATTGATATAACTTTACAGTATATTTTATCTTTGGCTAATTTATGACTAGTTTCGATTGCCAAATTAACCTCCGAACCGCTTGCAAATATTGTTAAATTAATTTTATTATTGGTTCTCAAAACTTCATAGGCTCCCAAAGAACATTTATTTTTATTTGTAAATGATTTTCTTATGGGATTTAGGCCCTGTCTTGTTAAAGATAAAATACTTGGTGTTTTCGAACTTTTTAATGCATGTTCCCAACATTCAATTGTTTCAACTCTATCTGCCGGTCTAAAAACATTTAAATTTGGAATTGATCGTAAACCTGATAGCTGCTCAATTGGCTGATGAGTTGGCCCATCTTCTCCAAGTCCTATAGAGTCATGCGTCATTACATATATTACTCTTTTTTGCATCAACGCAGATAACCTAATTGAAGGTTTACAATAATCAGAAAAAATTAAAAAAGTTCCACCATATGGAATTAAATTTCCATAGAGTGCGATACCATTCATTATCCCACTCATTGCATGCTCTCTTACTCCGTAGTGAATATAATCTCCACTAAAATCTCCAGGTTTAATTATTTTTTGATATTTTGTTTTTGTATTATTAGATCCTGCTAAATCAGCAGAGCCACCAATTAAGTTATGATTTTGGTTTGTTAATGCATTAAGTGTCATCTCAGAACATTTTCTTGTAGCCAAATTTTTAGGCTCCAGAATTGCATTTCTTTTTTCTCTTCTCAATATACTTATTAAGCTATTTTTTTTTAAATTTTTAAATTTTGTTTTGTTTTTGTTAAATATCTTAATCCATTTTTTTTCTTGAGTTTCACCTCTTTGACCAATTTTTCTCCACTCTTTCAAAAATTTATTTGGAATATTAAAAGGTTTTTTATTCCAATTTAGGGCTTTTCTAACAAGTTCAATTTCCTCTAAACCTAGAGGACTTCCATGGGAGGTGGCTTTACCTGATTTATTTGGTGAGCCATATCCAATTTTTGTTTTACAAGAAATAACAGTTGGTTTTTTTGCTTTTTCAACATTTTTTAATGCTTCAAATATTTCTTTTTCATTATGTCCATTTATTAAAATATAATCCCAACCATAACCCTCAAATCTTTTTTTAAAATTATCTGAAACAGCAAGATCAGTTGGACCGTCAATTGAAATTGAATTGTTATCAAAGAGCATTACTAAATTTTTAAGCTTCAAATGTCCCGCTAAACTCATTGCTTCATGACTTATACCTTCCATTAAACATCCATCTCCAGCCAAAACATAAGTTTTGTGATTAATTAAATGATTTCCTAATTTTTTTTTTAAAATTTCTTCTGAAATTGCAAAACCCACTGCGTTTGCTATTCCTTGTCCAAGAGGTCCTGTTGTTGTTTCGATACCTGAATTTGGATGGTATTCAGGATGACCAGCACATATTGAGTTTAGCTGTCTGAAATTTTTTATACTATTTAATGAAATACTCTTATATCCAGTTAAAAATAGTAAAGAGTATAAAAGCATTGATCCATGACCTGCAGATAAAACGAATCTATCTCTATTCATCCAATTTGGATTTTTAGGATTAAATCTTAAAAAATTCTTAAAAAGCACGGTTACAACATCCGCCATACCCATTGGCATACCTGGGTGTCCAGAATTAGCTTTTTGAACCGCATCAATTGATAAAAATCTGATGCAATTTGCCAAATCATTATGTAGTTTATTCAAAATTATCCTGACTAGACTAAGAAGAATCTATTTAATACTATATCTATATATATGAATTCTATAAACGAAAAAGAAAAAAAATTAATTTCAGTTTTAGATGAATTAAAAAATTTAGACCTAACCAATCCAAAATTACAAAATAATATTGAAAATTTGAGTACACAAAAAAATCAATTAGAAATTGAAAAAAATGAATTAGAAATTAAATATAAAGAACTTCTAGAGGAGCATGGGTCGCTATCGAAGAAATTAGAGGAAATTAAAAATAAAGAAAAACAAGAAGAAAGAAAACAAATCGAATTTTCTGAAAAAATTGATGAATTAAATCAAGAAACAGATACTTTATTGGAAGAAATTGATAAATGGGAAATGTAACTATTAAATTTAATAATAAAGAATTCATATTGTCCTGTGAGGATGGACAAGAAGAACATTTAGAGGAATTACTAGTCCAAATAAGTCAAAAGTTTAATAATTTAAAAAATGATTTAGGCAATCTAGGTGAAAACAAACTTTTATTAATTACAGCAGTAAAAATAATGGATGAGTATTATGAGACTAAAAAGAAGGTCGAGCAAAGAAAAAATGAATTCAAAGATTTATCAAATAAATTTAAAGAACTTAAATCTTTAATTTATGAATATCGAGATAAGAAAGAGGATGAGATAAAAAAACTTAATTTAAATCATGAAGATTTTAAAATTGAAATTGAAAATAATCAAAAAAAATATGAGCAGTTAATTGATGAAGCAGCTGATCAAATATCAAATTTTGTCAAAAAGGCAAAAATAGATAATCTATCCCAATAAATTTGTGATTAAATCAAAGTTAAGAGAGAAAGTATTAAAATTAAGAAAAAGTAAGTCAAAAAAATCAATTAATATAAATCCAAGCCATATTTACTCATATCTAAAAAAAAAAAATTATAATTTGAAAATTATAGGTGGATACTATCCATCAAACTATGAGATTAACGATTTAAAAATTTTAAATTATTTTTTTAAAAGAGGTTCTACAATTTCACTCCCAAAAATTAAAAAAAAAAGTCAAATGGAATTTTATAAATGGTATAAAAATAATCCTTTGTTAATAAATAAATATGGCATCCCAGAACCAGAGATTACCAATAGAGTTTACCCTGATATCTTATTTGTTCCTTTGTTGGCATTTGATAAAAAACTAAATAGATTAGGTTATGGAGGTGGTTTTTATGACCGTTACATTCAAAAGATATCAAAGATCAAAAATGTAGTAAAAGTTGGTCTTGCTTTTTCTTTTCAAAAATTAAAAACCATACCAGTTAATAAACATGATAAGAAATTAGATATAATTATAACTGAGAAAAAAATTATTTAATGAAAATATTATTTTTGGGCGATGTAGTAGGTATCGCTGGTTGTTCAAAGTTGACTAAAAATCTTTTAAGTGAAATTAAATCAAAAAATATCGATTTTGTAATTGTTAATGGTGAAAATGCTGCTTCTCAAGGGGTGGGAATAACGAAGGAAATTTGTAAAGATTTTTTTAATTGTGGAGTAAATGTTATCACAACAGGAAACCATGTTTGGGACCAAAAAGAAATTATGGATTATATTGAGAAAGAAGAAAGATTATTACGCCCTAAAAATCTTTTTGAACCTGCACCAGGAAAAGGATTTAATATTTATAAAACAAATGAGAATATTAAAATTGGTGTTTTGAATTTGATGGGAAATGTATTTATGAAAAAGTGTGAAGATGTCTTTCAAGCTTCAAAGAAATTTTTAAATGAGAATAAACTAAAAGAAGATTATGACATACTTGTTGTTGATTTTCATGGTGAGATAACAAGTGAAAAGAATGCGATTGGTCATTTTTTTGATGGTAAAGCTACGCTTGTAGTAGGAACTCACACTCATATTCCAACCAATGATGCAAGAATTTTAAATAATGGCACAGGATATCAAACAGATGCTGGTATGTGTGGGGATTATGACTCAGTTATTGGCATGAATAAAGAAAATTCATTAAATAGATTTTTAAAAAAAAACTCCACTAAACATTTTCCAGCTATTGGTGATGCTACTTTGAGTGGTGTTATGGTTGAATGTAATATAGAAACTGGCTTAGCAAATAACATTCAGAGCTATATTTATGGAAATTTTTTCAAAAATTAAATAAAAATTTATGGCAGGACACTCTCACTGGGCTGGAATAAAGCATAAAAAAGGTAAAGCAGATAAACAGCGTTCAAAAATTTTTTCAAAATTATCAAAAGAAATAACAGTTGCTGCAAAACTTGGTGATAAAGACCCTGTGATGAATCCTAGATTGAGATCCGCTATTCAAGCCGCAAGATCTGCCAATATGCCAAAGGACAATATTGAGAGAGCAATTGATAAATCTTCTGCAACAACTGGATCCAATTTTGAGAATTTAAGATATGAGGGATTTGGACCTGATAAAATTGCTGTTATAGTGGAAACGCTAACAGATAATAAAAATAGAACAGCTTCTAACATCAGAACAATTTTTCAAAAAAATGGAGGGAGTTTAGGAACTCAGGGATCAGCCTCTCATAATTTTAAACAATTAGGAGTTATTAAGATTGACAAAAAAGAAATCTCTGAGGATAAAATTTTGGAATTAGCAATCGATGCTGGAGCTGATGAGTGCATATCTCATAACGATTTTCATGAAATTCATTGTCCTATTAGTGAAATTTATAATGTTAAAAAAAATTTAGAAAAAACAATAGCTAATTTTATTTCAACAGAGATAGAATGGATACCTCTAAATAGTGTAGATATTCAGATTGAAAAAAAAAATGAAGTAATAGAATTTTTAGATAGTTTAGAAGATGATGACGATGTACAAAATGTTTTTTCAAATGTAAATTTAGGGGTTAATTGATGTTAATAATAGGGATTGATCCAGGAATATCAGGGTCAATTTGTTTCTTTCAAGATGGAACAATAAAAAATGTGGTAGAGATGCCGACCATGATTGAGGGTAAAAAGAATAAAAAGCAAGTAAATGGATCTCAGATTTTTAATGAAATTTCAGAGAAAATAAAAAATATGGATAAAAAAAACATAAAAGTGGTTATAGAGCATGTTACTGCAATGCCAGGTCAAGGTGTTACTAGTATGTTCAATTTTGGTCAATCTTTTGGAATACTAAAAGGAATTTGTAGTGCTATGCAGCTTTCAGTCTACTTTGTTCGACCTGCAAAGTGGAAGAAATATTTTAATTTGATTAATTCTGAAAAAGACGCAAGTAGAACAAGAGCAATTGAAATTTTTCCTTATTATTCATCACATCTATCAAGAAGAAAGGATTCTAATAAGGCAGATGCTATTCTAATAGCTAGTTATTTCTTTGAGACATATAAAGAAAAGTAATAAGAGAGTAATTCAAGTCAAATTCATGACACATTTAAGTGTGAAGAGTAAATATGGAAGCAGACATAGCAGCAAATGCTGTAGAATTAGGCACCAACACGGATTTTTCTTTATTAAGCTTGTTTTTAAGAGCTGACATAATTGTAAAATCAGTAATGATTATTTTGATACTTTGCTCAGTATATTCTTGGGCGGTGATTATAGAAAAATTTAGGTTATTTAAAAAAATAAATAAATCTTCTGAAGAATTTGAGGAAAAATTTTGGAATTCTAAGTCTGCTGAAAATTTATATAATAGTTTACCAACTAAACTTGAAGATCCTATGGCATTAGTTTTTCAAAATGCAATGGAGGGTTTACTAAAGAAAAAAACAAGAAATAACTTAAGTGAGAGGATGAGTGCACTTTTAGAAAATGGGATTGAAAGACAAATGGCAAAAATTGATAAGGGCTTTACTTTTTTAGCTACAGTTGGTTCTACAGCACCTTTTATAGGTTTATTTGGAACTGTTTGGGGAATTATGAATTCTTTTCAATCAATTGCAATTTCAAGAAATACTAGTCTTGCCATAGTAGCACCAGGAATAGCAGAAGCATTATTTGCAACTGCATTAGGTTTATTAGCAGCAATACCTGCAGTTGTCGCTTATAATAAATTTAATAACGACTCTAAAAAATATTCTGAAAAATTAGAAAATTTTTCAAAAAGGTTTCTAACTATAATTTAAATGGCGTTTAAATTAAATCGTTCTTCAAAAGAACCTATGAGTGAAATTAATGTTACACCATTTGTTGATGTAATGTTAGTTTTGTTGATTATTTTTATGGTAACAGCACCTTTGTTAACTGTCGGTGTTCAAGTAGACTTACCAGAAAGCTCTGCAGATTCGCTTCCCGAGGAAACAGAACCATTAACACTATCTATAAATGCAAAAGGAGAGATATTTATTCAAGAGTCTAAAGTCGAATATAATAATATTATTGCAAAAGTCTTGGCAGTTTCAAAAAATAGAACGGACACAAGAATTTATGTCAGAGGTGACAAAACTATAAATTATGGAAGAGTGCTTGAAATAATGGGACTTCTTTCTGGATCAGGGTTTACAAAGGTGGCGTTAATATCAGAGCCTTATAAACAGAGGTAACTAAATTGAATAGAAGCATAATTATCTCTTCTGTTTTTCATGCATTGTTAATTATTATTACAGCAATGAGCCTACCTTTTTTATCAAAGAAACCCCTAGATATTCCCCCAATTGTATCAGTTGAATTAATTCAGATAGCTGAAAAAACAAATGTTCCTTTTGCCCCAAAAGCAAAAAAAATTATAGAGAAAGTTAAAGAAAAAGAAAAGCTTGTCTCAGAACAAGCTCCACCAAAAAAAGTTAAAAAAACAAAAACCAAAACTGTAGTATCTCCAGATCAAAACAATAAAAAAATTGAAAATCAAACTCCTGAGGCAATCCCTCTTCCTGATAAAACTGTAAAAAAAATTAAAGCAAAAGAAGAAAAAAAGCAAAATCCAGAAAAAGTTGATAAAGAGGTGAAGCAAGTTTCAGAGTTTGAAAAAAAAGATTTATTTGATCCAAATAATATTGCTGCATTAATTGATAAATCCAAAGAAGAAACTGCTGAGGTAATTAAAAAAAACAATGATATTAACCAAGATCAAGAGAGAAATATTGAGAATACAGGATTAACATTAAGCGAAGAAGATGCTCTTAAAACACAAATTTTTGGATGTTGGAGCATTCCATTAGGTTTACCTTATAACGAAAACTTATTGGTAAGAATTAAATTAAAATTAAAGCCAGATGGATCTGTAACAAAAACTGAAATTTTAGATCATGCAAGGATGAATAAACCAGGACAAGGATTTTATAAAGTCTTAGCAGAAAGTGCTTTAAGAGCTGTGAAATTATGTCAGCCATTAAGAGTTCCAACAACTGGATATGAAAGGTGGAAAGAATTACAATTAAATTTTGATGCAAGGGAGATGTTAGAAGGTTAATATAATATTAATATGGTAAAAAAAATTATTACATTATTTTTAATTCTAATTCCGATAAATTCATACGCATTAATCGAGGTCGATATTACGCGCGGTAATCTTGATCCACTTCCAGTAGCAGTTTCACCTTTATCTATTGATGAAAAATCAAGAAAAAGTTTTCAAAAAGTACTAAAGAAAAAAAATATTGGAGAAGAAATTTCAAGTATTGTTGAAAATAATTTGAGTACATCAGGATTATTCAATCCTTTAAGTAAAGATGCTTTTTTACAGGCTCCTGATATTGCTAATCTTAAACCAAGATTTGAAGATTGGAATTTAATTAAAGCACAAGCGCTAATTACAGGAAAAGTAAATTATGTAAATGACAAGTTAAGAGTTGAATTTAGATTATGGGATGTACTTGCAGCAAAAGAAATGATGGCTTTAGCATTTACTACAGTGCCAAGCAATTGGCGAAGGGTAGGTCATATTATTTCTGACAAAGTTTATGAGAGATTGACTGGGGAAAAAGGATATTTTGATACTAGAATTATTTATGTTGCTGAGGAAGGACCTAAGACACAAAGAATAAAAAAATTAGCAATCATGGATCAAGACGGCTTCAATAATAAATTTTTAACTTTAGGTAATGAATTAGTGCTCACTCCTAGATTTAATCCTACAAGTCAGATGGTTACTTATTTGTCTTACTTTAAAAATCTTCCAAGGGTTTATTTATTAGATATTGAGACTGGGACTCAAGAAGTTGTAGGAGATTTTCCTGGCATGACTTTTGCACCTAGATTTTCTCCAGATGGAAAAAAAATTATTATGAGTTTTGCAAAAGATGGGAAATCTGATATTTATACTATGGATTTAGAGAATAGAATTGTAGATAGGATTACAAATCATCCATCTATCGATACCTCACCGTCTTACTCACCTAATGGAAAATACATAACATTTAATTCTGACAGAAGTGGTTATCAACAGATTTATATAATGAAGAGTGACGGAAGTGATGTAAAAAGAATTTCATTTGGAAATGGGCTTTATGGAACTCCGGTATGGTCACCTAGGGGAGATTTAATTGCATTCACCAAATTACACAAAGGCAAATTTTATATCGGTGTGATGAGAACAGATGGAAAAGGTGAGAGGTTGTTAACAGAAAATTACTATCAAGAAGCTCCTTCATGGTCACCAAATGGAAGAGTTTTAATTTTTTATAGAGAGACAAAGACTAACGACAAAGGCGAAGGTTTTACCGCAAAGTTGTGGTCTATTGATTTAACTGGTTACAATGAGCGTCAAATAAAGACGCCTACGGATGCATCAGACCCATCATGGTCATCTTTATTAAGTAATTAATATAAATTTAACCTTAGAAATATTGAAATTTCTTGATTTTTAGACTTGAAACCTCTAATTAGTTGTGAAAAAGTAACATTTTGAAATTAGCAGCAAGGAGCAATTTAATGATATTAAGCAAAATTTTTAAAAACACACTTATAGTATTAGCCGCATGTTTAGTTTTATCAGCCTGTGCAACTAAAAAAGAAATTGCAACAGATATAAAAGGTTCAATGCAAGGTGATGTGTATACGGGAACAGATACAGTTGAATATCTAGCTGAAGGAGTTCCTGACAGAGTTTTCTTTGCAACAAACGAGTCAATTTTAACTACTGCTTCTAGAGAAACTTTAAGAGCACAAGCGGCATGGATGAGAAAAAATTCAAGTATCAATGTAGTACTAGAAGGTCATGCAGATGAAAGAGGAACTAGAGAGTATAATTTAGCCCTTGGAGAAAGAAGAGCTAATGCCGCAAAAGATTATTTGATGACTTATGGAGTGTCTTCTGATCGAATTACAGTTTTAAGTTATGGAAAAGAAAGACCGGTTGACTCTGGTTCAAACCCATTGTCTTGGTCAAAAAACAGAAGATCAGTTACTGTTAAAGCAAATTAAAAATTTTAATCTAAAGACCCCAACTACATCACTGGTATTGGGGTCTTTTTTTTGCCATTTTTATAATCATAAAGTAAATAGCTAATGAAACTGATATTAAAATCAATTGTATTTAAGATTATTTTTATTTTTAATTTTGTCATTGTTAGTAATTCCTTTGCAGATAATCACAATATCTATGAAACTTTAGAAATTATTAAAAATGATTTAAAAACTCTTGAGAGGGCTGTTTACTCTGGATCAATTGAGATAGAAAATACATCGATTAGTAGCTCAGACTTAGAAATAGATCCAAATTCAGAAGATGTTCTCACAAGACATTTACTTAAATTGTCTGAAATCGAGACTCAATTTAGAGAATTAACAAATAATTTTGAAGAAATAAATTTTAAATTAGACAAACTTTCTAATCGATTGTCAAAAATTCAAGCTGATAATCAAGTAAGATTTCAAGACATAGAAACATCACTTAGCTCAGGAATATTAAGTGATAGTTCATCTAAATTAAGTTTAAAACCCAAAATAGATGAAAATAAAATTCTTCCAGGAAGTTCTCAGCCCCAAGATCTTGGTTCAATATCATATAAAGATACAGAAACCTCTGATACGTCTCAGCAAATTCAATCAGTTGAAACTACTGCGACAATTGTAACTGAAAATTTTCAATCAGAGGATAAAATATTACCCCAAGATGTTTCTCCAGAAAAACAGTATGAATTTGCAACTAGTTTTTTAAAAGTTGGAGACTACAGTACAGCTGAGAGAGCTTTTAGAGAATTTGTTCTTTCTAATACAGATCACGAATTAGCAGGAAGTGCTCAATACTGGTATGCAGAAACATTTAGAATAAGACAATTATATACAGATGCTGCATCAGCATATTTAGAAGGATATCAAAAATATCCAAAAGGCAAGAAGGCACCAATAAATTTATTAAAACTAGGTGTATCAATGGTTCAAATTGGAGAAAAAGATCAGGGATGTAAAATGATCACTGGTGTGGAGCTTCAATATCCTAATGCAAATCAATCAGTAATACAAAAAGCAAAATATGAGTCCAAAAAATTTGAATGTATCAAACAAGACTCATAAAAATTTACTTAACAAATTAAGAGATAAAAGAATATTTCAAATTTATAGAAAATTTGAAAATATTTTTAAACTGAATCAAGATTTTATCGTGGGGGTTTCTGGCGGTCCAGATAGCTTAGCTTTATGTTTCCTATCTAAAATTTATTCAATTAAAAAATCTTGTAAAGCTTATTATTA
This sequence comes from uncultured Pelagibacteraceae bacterium, assembly GCA_902619815.1. Classification (GTDB taxonomy): domain Bacteria; phylum Pseudomonadota; class Alphaproteobacteria; order Pelagibacterales; family Pelagibacteraceae; genus Pelagibacter. The sequence goes on along the minus strand of CACNGH010000004.1, from coordinate 65,244 downwards.
TATAGTCGATCATAGACTAAGAAAAAATTCATCCACTGAAGCACAATCGGTAAAAAAACTATTAAAAAAACACAATATAAAGTCAGATATTTTAAGGTGGAATGGAAAAAAACCGATTAGCAATATCCAGTCTTTAGCTAGAAATAAAAGATATAGTCTTTTGATTAATCAAGCTAAAAAAATGAATATCAAAACTATTTTAACAGGTCATCATATAGACGATTTGTATGAAAATTTTTTTATAAGAATTTCAAGAGGAAGTGGGCTAAACGGCTTAATTTCTTTTAGTGAAAAAACTCTAGGAGACAAAGTAAATATTGTTAGACCGCTTATAAGTTTTGAAAAAAAGCATCTAAATTATGTTACCACAAATGTTTTTAAATCTTATATTGAGGATCCTTCTAATGAGGATAATAAATTTAAAAGAGTGAGAATAAGAAAGTTAATAAATCATCTTCAAAACGATGGGCTGGATAAGAATAAACTTCTGTTGACAATCAAAAATTTAAAAGACTCTAATGAAACTATAAAATTTTATGTTGCAAAAAATTTAAAAGATAATTCATGTATTTATAAAGATAAAAGCAAAATTATTTTAAATAAAGAATTTTTTAATCAACCTCATGAAGTAACTTTCAGATCTTTAACAGAGATAATTAAATTTGTTGGAAACAAATATTATTCTGTTAGAGGAAAGAAAGTTGATACTATTATAGATAAATTAAAAGGAGAGGCTAAAATTTCTCTTAAACTTACACTTGGAAATTGCATAATCCGTAAAGTGAACCAATCAATATTGGTTCTAAAAGAGCACTAAATATAATATTTTGGTTGATATTTTGTCACTTGTTTAATTGATAATAATTCTTATTTTATAACTATGAATTTAAAAAATCTGGCAATGTGGGGAATAATAGTTTTCTTAACTATAGGCCTATACAATATGTTCAAAAGCCCTCAATCGAATCCTAGAGGAGGCAATCAAATAATTTTTTCTGATTTTTTAACATCGGTTGATAATGGAGAAGTCGTAAAAGTTGAGATACAAGGTAAAAATATCAAGGGTGTTTACTCTAATGGTAATTCATTCTCTACTTATTCTCCAAACGATCCAAATTTAATTGAAAAACTATCTGAAAAAGGGGTGAGTATCTCAGCTGCTCCTTTAGAGGAAAAAATGCCATCTTTATTTGGTGTATTACTTTCATGGTTCCCCATGCTGTTATTGATTGCTGTTTGGATTTTCTTTATGAGACAGATGCAAGGTGGAAGAGGTGGAGCAATGGGGTTTGGAAAATCAAAAGCAAAAATGATGAATGAGCTTAAAGGAAAAGTTACATTCAACGATGTTGCAGGGGTAGAAGAAGCTAAAGAAGAAGTTGAGGAGATTGTAGAATTTTTAAAAGATCCAAAAAAATTCAGTAGGCTTGGAGGTAAAATACCAAGAGGTGCATTATTAGTGGGACCTCCTGGTACAGGAAAAACTCTTTTAGCTAGAGCGATAGCAGGTGAAGCCGCAGTTCCCTTTTTTACTATTTCAGGCTCAGATTTTGTCGAGATGTTTGTTGGTGTTGGTGCATCAAGAGTAAGAGATATGTTTGAGCAGGGAAAGAAAAATTCCCCATGCATAATTTTTATTGACGAGATCGATGCTGTTGGGAGAAGTCGTGGCGCAGGTCTAGGAGGTGGCAATGATGAGAGAGAACAAACATTAAACCAATTATTAGTTGAAATGGATGGTTTCGATACTAACGAAGGAGTTATTATAATTGCTGCAACTAACAGACCTGATGTTTTAGATCCTGCACTGTTAAGACCAGGTAGATTTGATAGACAAGTAGTTGTCTCAAATCCAGATATAATTGGAAGAGAAAAAATTCTAAAAGTCCATGTTAAAAAAATTAAGATGGCTCCAGATGTAAATTTAAGAACAGTTGCAAGAGGTACACCGGGTTTTTCAGGAGCAGATCTAGCAAATCTTGTTAATGAGGCAGCTTTATTAGCTGCTAGAAAAAATAAACGTATTGTTACTTTGGTAGAGTTTGAGGAAGCAAAAGATAAAGTAATGATGGGGTCTGAAAGAAGATCAATGGTAATGACTGAAGAGGAAAAAACTTTAACAGCTTATCATGAGGCTGGACACGCAATTGTAACTATTAATGAGAGTGCAGCATATCCAATTCATAAAGCTACTATTATCCCAAGAGGTAGAGCTCTTGGTATGGTTATGCAATTACCTGAAAGAGATGAATTATCACAAACACGTGAGCAGCTACATGCCCAACTTGCTATTGCAATGGGTGGAAGGGTTGCTGAGGAAATAATATTTGGTGAAGATAAAGTTACTACTGGAGCATCGAGTGATATCGAACAAGCAACTAAAAGAGCAAGAGCAATGGTCATGAGAGCAGGATTAAGCAAGGAACTTGGACCAGTTGCATATGGAGAAAACGAGGAAGAAGTTTTCTTGGGTAGATCTGTTGCAAGACAACAAAATATGTCAGAGGAAACGGCACAAAAAGTTGACTCTGAAATAAGAAAAATAGTTGATAAAGGTTATGAAAGAGCAAGAAAAGTTCTAACTGAAAAAATTGATGATTTGCACAAGTTAGCTAAAGCACTTTTAACCTATGAAACTCTTTCAGGAGAGGAAATAGAAAATTTGATAAATAAAAATGTTTATCCAAAAGACAAAGAAGATATTAAGGTTGAGGATAATGATAAGGGTTCTGCATTAAGTTCATTAGGACTTAAACCAAAGATAGTTCACTAAACTTATAGATGAAAAGATATTACACAAGAGTGTGTAATTTCTATTATGGTGCTAAGTCTAAAAATCTTGTAGAGAAAAATAAATCACTACCACTTCATGGTATTAAAGAAATTTCTTTTGATCAAATTGAAATAATTACAAGAAAATCTAAAAAAATATTATTTATCAATCAAATTAATAAATTATCAAACTCATTAAAAAAAAAAATTAATACTGATTTAAAGAATATTACTTCGAAAAAAAAAAATTTTAGTAATTTAAAATTTAACTTAATTCCTAATTTGCTGGGAGTTTTAAATTTGACACCTGACAGTTTTTCAGATGGAGGAAAATTTAATAAAAAAGATAAAGCAGTTAAACAAGCTATAAATTTGTTTAACTCAGGGGCAAACTTAATTGATATTGGGGGAGAGTCTACTAGACCAGGATCTAAACCTATAAATGAAAAGTTAGAATGGAGCAGAATTAATAAAATTTTAAAACTATTGAGTAAAAAAATACCAATATCTTTGGATACCAGAAAATCAAATATAATGAAAAAAGGAATTCAACTTGGAGTGAAGTTAATCAATGATGTATCAGGTTTGGAATATGACCCAGAAACTGCAAATGTATTAAAGCTTAATAATACTCCATTTGTATTGCAGCATTCCCAAGGCCGTCCTGAGGATATGCAAAATAATCCTTCTTATAAAAATGAATTGTTGGATATTTATGATTTTTTTGAAAAAAAACTAAATTTTTTAAGATCAATTGGAATAAATCACAATAAAATAATCATCGACCCAGGAATAGGTTTTGGAAAAAATTTGAAACATAATATGAATTTAATTCAGAACATTTCTATTTTTCATTCACTTGGTTTTCCTATACTTGTGGGAAACTCAAGAAAAAGGTTTATAAAAGAAATATCTAAAATTAATGATAGTAAATTAAGAATTGGAGGCACAGTAGCTTCCTCAATTTATATGATGACCCAAGGTGTTCAAATTTTAAGAGTTCACGATGTTAATGAAATTATGCAGGGTATAAAAGTTTATAAAGAGATATTTAAAAATTAATGCAAAAAAAATATTTTGGAACTGATGGTATTAGAGGCGCGATAAATAGCAAAAATATTAATGGAGATATGTTTTTTAAGTTTGGTCTAGCATCAGGAACCTTTTTTAGATCACAAAAAAAAAACAAGCAATTGGCTGTAATTGCCAAAGATACAAGGCTATCAGGTTATATGCTCGAACCAGCTTTGGTATCAGGATTAACCTCAGCTGGTATGCACGTTTACACTTTGGGACCTCTACCAACTAATGGTTTAGCAATGCTTACCAAAAACATGAAAGCTAATATGGGAATTATGATAACTGCATCGCACAATCCACATTATGATAATGGATTAAAATTATTTGGCCCAGATGGAATGAAATTATCTAACAAAATTGAAAAGAAAATTGAACATTTAATAGACCAAAATATTGAAAAAAATTTATCTGAACCTGAAAAACTAGGAAGGGTAAAAAGACTAGAAACAGGAACTAGAGATTATATTAAAATTTTAAAAAAAAACTTTTCTGAGGAGTTTAATTTAAGAGGACTTAGGATTGTTATAGACTGCGCAAATGGAGCAGGTTACAAAGCTGGTCCTGAATTATTAAAATCATTGGGTGCGAAAGTAATAGCTATTGGGGTGAAGCCGAATGGTATGAATATCAATAAAAATTGTGGATCAGTCTATCCACAGAATATTAAAAGAGCAGTAAAAAAATATAAAGCTCACATTGGTATATCATTAGATGGTGACGCTGATCGAGTAATAATGTGTGATGAAAAAAGTAATATAATTGATGGTGATCAAGTTATTGCTGCTTTGGCCTCAAGATGGAAAAATAAAAAAATGTTAAAAGGAGGGGTAGTTGGCACCTTAATGTCAAATTATGGTTTAGAGCAATACTTTAAAACTCTTAACATTAATTTTATTAGAGCAAATGTTGGTGATAGGTACGTTAAAGAAAAAATGCAAAAACATAAATTTAATTTAGGGGGTGAACAGTCAGGCCATATTATTCTTGGAAAATTTGCAACCACTGGAGATGGTTTATTAGTTGCCTTAGAGGCTTTATTTGCGTTGAGAAAAGGAAAAAAAGCTAGTTTATTTTTTTCAAAATTTAAAAAAATTCCACAAATATTAAAAAATATAGATGTAAAAGATAAAAATATAATAAATAAATCAGAAATAAAAAATTCTATTAAAATTGCAGAAAAATTAATCAAAGGACATGGTAGAATTTTAGTTAGGAGATCAGGAACAGAGTCAAAGATAAGAGTGATGGGTGAAAGTGAAAATGTAGATCTTCTAGAAAAGTGTATAAACATAATTACCAAAAAAATTAAATAAATTGAAGACAAAATCAAAAGTACTAATTATTGCTGGATCCGACTCCTCTGGTGGTGCAGGTATACAGGCAGACATAAAAACTGTTACAGCATTAGGTTCATATGCGATGACTGCTATCACAGCTGTAACAGTTCAAAATACCACTGGTGTTAAATCAATTGTTCCAATCAATCCGAAGGAAATTTATAACCAAGTTACATTTTCCTCAAATGATATTAGACCAGATGCTGTAAAAATTGGAATGTTGCATTCAACGAAGGTAATCAAATCAGTCATTAAGTCATTAGATCAAATTGAAGTTAGAAATATTGTTTTAGATCCGGTCATGGTTGCAAAGGGGGGTGCGAAATTAATTGATAATAAGGCAATAAATTTACTCAAATCTACTTTGATAAAGAAAGTATTGATGATAACTCCAAATATTCCTGAGGCAGAAATTTTAACTAATACCAAAATAAAAACAAAACAGGACATGATTGTTGTTGCGCAAAAGTTAATTCAGCTAGGGGTAAAAAATGTTCTTATTAAAGGTGGTCATTTAAAAGGAGAATTTGTTCATGATATTTATGTAAACAATAAAGATATTAAAATTTTTAATAGTAAAAGAGTTAAAACAAAAAATACCCATGGAACTGGTTGTACTTTATCCAGTGCTGTAGCAACATTTTTATCATGTGGAAAACCAGTAAAGAAATCTTGTGAGCTTGGAATTAAGTATGTAAGTTTAGCTATTAAATCTAATCCTAATTATGGTAAGGGTCACGGTCCTATAAATCATCTTAACTCTATGAACATAAATAAAATATTTAAATAATGAAAAATATTGTAGTCGTTGGATCACAATGGGGAGATGAAGGAAAGGGTAAAATAGTTGATTGGCTATCTGAACAGGCTGACGTTGTGATAAGATTCCAAGGAGGACACAATGCCGGACACACGCTTGTTATTGATGGTGTAACTTATAAATTAAGATTACTACCTTCAGGAATAGTAAGAAAAAATAAGATTTCAATTATTGGTAATGGAGTAGTTGTTGATCCATGGGCACTACTAGACGAAGTAGAAGAAATAAAATTAAAAGGGGTAGATGTTAATGTTGATAATTTTATTATTTCAGAGTCTGCAAATTTAATTTTACCATTTCATAGAGAAATGGATGAAATAAGAGAAGATGCAGCTGGAAAAGGAAAAATTGGTACCACTAGACGAGGGATCGGACCAGCTTATGAGGATAAAGTTGGTAGAAGATCTATAAGAGTAATGGATTTAAGATCTGAGCAAAATTTAGATCATAGGCTAGAATCAGTTTTGATACACCACAATGCTATTCGAAAAGGTTTAGGAAAAAAAATTTTTGAAAAAGAACAATTAAAAGAAGAATTATTGAAAATTGCTCCAAAAATACTTCAATTTTCTCAACCTGTGTGGCTCAAAATTGATCAATTTAAAAAACAAAAAAAGAAAATTTTATTTGAAGGGGCACAAGGAATTTTATTAGATGTAGATCATGGAACCTATCCCTATGTAACCTCATCTAATACTGTAGCCTCAAGTGCTGCAACAGGAACTGGTTGTGGACCAAATTCAATTAATTATGTACTAGGAATAACTAAAGCATACACTACTCGTGTAGGAGAAGGACCTTTTCCAACAGAACTAAAAGATGATATAGGAGAATTATTGGGCACCAGAGGAAAAGAATTTGGAACTGTAACTAGCAGAAAAAGAAGATGCGGTTGGTTCGACGGTGTTCTAGTAAGACAAACTATCAAAATTTCTGGAATTGATGGAATTGCACTTACTAAATTAGACGTATTAGATGAATTGGATGAAATTAATATGTGTATACATTATGAGTTAGATGGAAAAAAAATCGATTATTTACCAGCAGCTGTGGAGGATCAGTTAAAAATAAAACCGATATTTAAAACTTTCCCAGGATGGAAAGTTTCAACAAGTGGAATAAAAAATATGGATGCTTTACCAGAAAATGCAAAAAAATACATTTTTGCAATTGAGGATTTTATAGGTGCAAAGATTTCAAGTATATCTACTAGTCCTGAGAGAGAAGATACAATATTAGTTGAAAACCCTTTTGATATTTAATTAGCTGGCAATAAATTTTTAGATTTTGCTAAAAGGAGCATATGCTTTTGAAGTTTTTCAAAAGCTTTATTTTCAATTTGTCTCACTCTTTCTCGGCTAATTTTATATTTTTGACTTAAATCCTCTAATGTTGTTGGATTATCATTCAGTCTTCTTGAGTATAAAATTTCTCTTTCTCTATCGTTCAATACTTTAATAGAATCTTTTAATAAATCTTTTCTTTGCTCCATTTCCTCATGGTGAGCAAACTTTAAGTCATGGTCTAGTTCTTTATCAACTAACCAGTCTTGCCACTCATCTCCATCTTCACCAACTTGAGCATTTAAAGAAAACTCTTTACCTGACAATCTTCTATTCATCGAAACAACTTCTTCTTTACTTACATCAAGCTTGTTAGCAATATGATCAACATGTTCATCTCTCAAATCTCCTTCTTGTTGAGGGGCAATTTGATTTTTAATTTTTTTCAAATTAAAAAATAATTTTTTTTGGGCTGTTGTTGTTCCAATTTTTACTAGGCTCCAAGATCTTAATATATACTCTTGAATTGAAGCTTTAATCCACCACATAGCATACGTTGCTAACCTAAAACCTTTTTCAGGTTCAAATTTCTTAACAGCTTGCATCAACCCCACATTGCCTTCTGAAATCATTTCATTAACTGGTAAACCATAGCCTTTATATCCCATTGCAATTTTAGCAACTAATCGAAGATGACTCGTAACTAATTTTTCAGCAGACTTAATATTTCCCGTAGCTTTCCAATTTTTTGCCAACATATATTCTTCTTCGGCAGCGAGCATTGGAAATTTTTTAATTTGATCCAAATATGCAGACAGACCTCCTTCATTAGATAGGGAGGGTAAATTATTACTAACAGTTGTATTCATAGAAGAATTTATTTAGTGAATTTAAAATAATTTTCAACGTTTTATTTATTAGTGTTTCTTAGCATTTCCAAAATAATATTTAGCTCATGTGGCAATTTTGAGGAAAAATGCATTTTTTCATTATTTTTTGGATGTATAAAACCAAGAGTCTTAGCATGTAAGAATTGTCTTGTTAAATCAGATATAGAATTTTGAATTTTTAAATCTATATTTTTAAGTTTTTTATATTTTTTTTTATATTTATCATCACCGACTATACTGTTTCCTTTATAATTCATATGGACCCTAATTTGATGGGTACGACCCGTTTCTAGTTTGCACTCTACTAAACTTAATGTGGGTGTCTTTTCATTTTCAAAAATTTCAAGAGTTTTATAATTGGTAATTGCTTTCTTTCCTTTGGAGCGACTAACCTCCATTAATTGCCTGTTTCTTGAACTACGTGTTAGGAAAGTAACTATTTGTCCTTTAGAGGGTCTTAATTTTCCCCAAATTAATAGTTGGTACTCTCTTAAAATAGTATGTTCACTAAATTGTTTTGATAAATTTTCATGTGCTTGATTGTTTTTTGCAATTACTATTAATCCTGATGTATTTTTGTCAATCCGATGAATAATTCCTGGTCTTAATTCGTCACCGATATTAGATAAGGAATCTTTATCATAATGCATTAAAGCATTAACTATTGTTTGATCATAGTTGCCCGCACCAGGATGCATGATTATACCAGCTGGCTTGTTGATCACCATCAAGTCTTCATCTTCATGTATAATTTCTAGTTTATAATCATACGGCTTTAATGATGCTACTTCTGGTTTTGGTATTTCGAGAACAACTTGATCTCCAGTATTAACTTTTTTAGAGGGATTATTTGTAATGATATTATTTAATTTGAGTTTATTTTTTAATATTAAATTTTTTATTCTAGTTCTACTAATTAACTTCTCTCTTTGATTGATCAAAATATCAACTCTTGAATTATTTTCTTCCAGTTGAACAATAAAATTAATGTTTTTTTCCATAAAATATAATATTAATACTATATGCGCTTGTAGCTCAATTGGATAGAGCGCCTGACTTCGGATCAGGAGGTTCTGGGTTCGACTCCTAGCAGGCGCACCAAATTATTCTCCTATATTTATCAAAGTTCCTTTATCTCGAGCTTTATCAAAAGAGTAATAAAAAATTGATATTGCAAGAATAATATAAAAAATATTAAGATAAAGGGCATTAAATATATTTTCATAATTTACCTGACTGTTTACTAAAATATTTCTTGTCTCTTCAAAAATGTAAACGAGTGGTAGAGCATAAGCAATAGACTGAAATATTCCTGGCAAAATTTCAACAGGATAATAAATGCAACCAAATGGGGCTAATAAAAACATCGTAGACCATGCTATGTTTTCAAATGAGGGTCCAAATCTAAGTAATCCAGCAGAGACAAATAAGCCAAGAGTAATCCCAAAAATATATAAACTTAAAAAAAGAAAAGCCAAAGGCATTCCTAATTCTAATAAAGAAATTCCAAACAGAGGAGAGGTGAGTAATATAGCTGGAACTAGTCCAATCAAAGCTCTTATTAAAGCAGTAACGACTAAAGAAATAATAATTTCACTAATTTTCATAGGAGCAATGAAAAGGTTAGTGAAATTCCTACTCCATATTTCCTCTAAAAATAACATGTTGAAACCAATACTTGTTCTAAATAAAAAATCGTAGAGAATTGCACACGATAGAATTACACCTACAGCACCACTATAGTAAGTACTATGCTCTGCAAAAAAATTTGAAATAAATCCCCATAAAGTTATCTGAATTGAGGGCCAATATATTAAGTCAAGTATTCTTGGAAATGATCTAGTGATCAAGTAAAAATGTCTTAAAAAAAGTCCATAAATTCTTGTAAAATTCATTTTTTATTTCTCGCTATTTCCAAAAACACCTCTTCTAAATTTTTCCTGCCATGTTTCAATATTAAATCATTAGGTGTTCCTCTATCTACAATAATTCCATCTTTCATCATTAAAACAGAACCACACAATCTTTTAACTTCATCCATATTATGTGAAGCAAGTAAGACTGAAATTTTTTTTTCTTTTTTATAATTTTCTAAAAATGTTCTTACAAAATCTCCTGTTTCAGGATCCAATGAAGCTGTTGGCTCATCTAGTAGAAGTACTTTAGGATCATTTATTAAAGCTTTTGCTAAACTGACTCTATTTTTTTGTCCTGATGAAAGTTCACCTGTTATTTTATCTAAAAGATCAGATAGTCTAAGTTTATCTGAAAGAAAATTAATTCGATTTTCTAAATCATCAACATTATATAATTTTCCATAAACAATTAAATTTTGTTTAACTTTTAATTTTTTTGGAAGCTCTATATAAGGCGAGATAAAATTCATTTTATGTAGAAGAGATATTTTATTTGTCTCAATATTTTTTCCATTGATTAAAACTTCACCGTTAGAAGGTTTTAATAAGCCTAATATCATTCCAATGGTGGTTGTCTTTCCACATCCATTAGGACCCAATAAGCCAAGAATTTCATTTTCACCAATTTTAAAATTTATATTTCTTACAGCATTCTTTGATTTATATTTTTTTGAGAGATTTATTACTTCAATTGAATTTGTCATTTAATATTTTGACGCCCTCTCTAGCCGATCATTAATTGTTTGTCCTATCCCAATATTAGGAATTTTTTCAACAGCAATTTTTTTATATCCTTTTTTTTTAATTTTTCTTATGAGAGGGTATAAATTTCTTGCAGCTTTTATCAGATTATTATTTTTACTAAGAAAGAAATAATTTTTAGAATTTATTTTTCTTTTTTTTATTAAAACAAATGCTTCTCCTTTATTTGGTTTTTTTACATTCATCCTTAAAGGTATTCCAGGAGAATAATGAAGATTAAACAAACCAGGTGAAATCTTATTTTTAGATTTATTCTTAATAAATATTTGTTTTTTTATTATTTTTTTAATTTTTGAAACACTTAAGCCTCCAAGTCTTAATATTGAAACATTATCTGTAAGGTTAATAATTGTAGACTCCACTCCAATTGAACATCTTCCCCCTTTAAGTATATATTTCAATTTTCTTCCAAATTCTTCTTTTACATCAGAGGGCTGCACAGAGCTCAGTTTTGAGGAAATATTTGCACTTGGTGCAGCTAAGGGATAACTTAAAACTTTAAGTAATCTTCGCAGCAGTGGATGTTTGGGAAATCTAATAGCTACTGTATTTTTATTATTGGTTACAAATTTTGATATTTTTGAATTTTTTTTTAATTTTAAAACATATGTAATTGGACCAGGTGAAAATTTATTATACAGTTTTTTAAAATCCTCATTAATTATACAATCGTGTTCGAGAGCCTTAAGATTATAGTAATGAACAATTAAAGGGTTGTTAGAAGGTCTTTTCTTTAATTTGAATATTTTTTTTACCGAGGTATCAGAATAAGCATTCCCAGCTAATCCATAAACTGTTTCTGTTGGTACTGCTATACATTCTTTGCTATCTAAATATTTTTTTGCTTTTTTGATATTTGATTGATTAGATTTCATGTAATAATTATTACTATATGAAAGAAAAAAATTTACCACTTGATTATCATCACAGCTCTTTAGAGGAGCTTACTGAAAAAGCAAATAGTATAATTGAATCGTTAGAGAATGAAAAAAATTTAAATAATTCTGTTGATAGTTATCAAGAGTTATTAAAATTAAATAATATTATTGAAAAAAAATTTCAAAAAAATTTTAAATCTATAAGTGAAACGACGAATAATAAAATTAAGAAAATTGTTAAAAAAAATGAAAAATGAAGTTAATAAAATTGCAGAAGATACAAATTATTTTTTAAAAAAATTTATTAATAATCAGAATAGCTCTCATCTTATCAACGCAATGAAATATGCTTTATTTCCTGGAGGAAAGAAAATTAGATCAAAAATACTAATAGACTTTGGTTCTTTATTCTCTATTAGATACAAAACTTTAATACAGATTGGTGCAACAGTAGAATGCATACACGCTTATTCTCTTATTCATGATGATTTACCTTGTATGGATAATGATAAAATTAGGCGGGGAAAAGCATCTACACATATAAAATATGGAGAGTCTACGGCGGTGCTAGCTGGAAATTCACTGTTGACAATGGCATTTGAAATTTTATCAGACAAAAATTTAGATTTATCTGAAAAAACTAAAGTTAACTTAATAAAAAAATTATCTGAATGTTCAGGACATCTTGGTATAGCTGGTGGTCAATACCTAGATTTAAATTATGAGAAAAAAAAAGTATCAAGGAATAAGATTATTGAAATGGAAATTAAAAAAACTGGAATGTTATTTAGTTTTTGTTGTGCAGCCCCAACAATAATAAAAAATAAAAAAAATTTGGAGATTAAGTTTTTTGAAAATATTGGATCAGATATAGGCTTATTATTTCAAATTTCTGATGACCTAATTGACTATAAAGGAAATTCAAAAAAAGCTGGTAAAAAAACAGGAAAAGATCAAAAAAAAGGTAAAGCAACACTTATTGGTTTACTTGGTTATAATAATGCAGTTAAATATTGTCATAATTTAATTATAAATATTGACAAGAAATTGCAAAAATACGGTTCTAATTCCAAAAAAATAAAACAGACTTTAGAATATATTTTAAACAGAGATAGATGATACATAAAAGCACTTTTTTAAAAGATATAAATTTTCCATCTGATTTAAGAAAAATTTCTGAAAAGGATTTACCAAAAGTTGTAAATGAAGTTAGAAATGAAATGATAGATGCTGTATCTCAAACAGGCGGTCATTTAGGTGCAGGTTTAGGTGTTGTAGAATTGACCGTGGCACTTCACTATGTATTTGATACACCAAATGATAAATTAATTTGGGATGTTGGACATCAATCATATCCCCACAAAATTTTAACAGGTAGAAAAGATAAAATTAGAACATTAAGACAAGGTAATGGATTATCAGGGTTTACAAAAAGAAGTGAAAGTGAATACGATCCTTTTGGTGCTGCTCATAGTTCAACATCAATCTCTTCTGCACTAGGTATAGCTGAGGCAAATAAATTGGAAAATAAATCTTCAAATGTAATTGCAGTAATAGGAGACGGTGCGATGAGTGCTGGTATGGCTTATGAAGCAATGAATAATGCAGGTGCTTCAAAAACTAAAATGATAGTTATTTTAAATGACAACGATATGTCAATTGCAAAACCTGTTGGAGCTATGAGAACATATCTTGCAAAATTATTGACTGGGAAAATTTATTTTAGTTTTAGAGAAACAATTAAATTGATTACTTCAGCGTTTTCAAAAAGATTTAGTGCAAAGGCAGGAAAGGCAGAGGATTTCTTACGATCTGCATTCACTGGTGGTACTATGTTTAATTCATTAGGTTTTTATTATGTGGGACCAATTGATGGACATGATTTATCAACTCTTATTCCAATTTTAAAAAATGCAAAGGACTCAAATCATGAGGGACCTATTATGATACATATTAAAACACAAAAAGGTAAAGGGTATAGTTACGCAGAAGAAGCTAAAGATCATTATCATGGAGTTTCAAAATTTAATGTAGACACTGGTGAACAGAATAAAAGTGGATCTAATTTACCGTCATACACAAAAGTATTCGCTAATACTCTCGTAAAGCACGCAAAAAAAGATAGTAAAATTGTCGGAATAACTGCAGCAATGCCTGGTGGAACAGGAATGGACATATTTGGCAAGGAGTTCCCAAAAAGAATGTTTGATGTTGGTATAGCTGAGCAGCATGCCGTAACATTTGCTGCTGGTATGGCAACAGAAGGATACAAGCCCTATGCTGCAATTTACTCAACCTTTTTACAAAGAGCTTACGATCAAGTTGTTCATGATGTAGCTATTCAAAGCTTACCAGTAAGATTTGCAATTGACAGAGCTGGATTAGTTGGGGCTGATGGATCAACACACGCTGGTTCATTTGATATTACTTATTTATCAACTTTACCAAATTTTATTGTAATGGCTGCAAGTGATGAATCTGAACTAGTTAAAATGATAAATACTTCAGTAGATATTAATGATAGACCAAGTGCAATCAGATACCCAAGAGGAGTAGGTGTTGGAGTTGAACTTCCATCAATAGAAGAAAAAATTGAAATTGGAAAAGGAAGAATAATTCAAAATGGAAGTCAGGTATGCCTTTTAAGCTTAGGAACAAGACTTGAAGAATGCAAACTAGCAGCAGAACATTTAAAACAAAAAGGAGTTTCAACTACTATTGTTGATGCAAGATTTGCTAAACCCTTAGACGAAGAATTAATTATTAAATGTGCTAGAGAGCATAAAATTTTAATCTCTATTGAAGAAGGTTCAATTGGAGGATTCGGTTCGCATGTAAAAAACTTACTTGCTGAGAAAGGAATATTTGACAAAGGTCTAAAATTTAGATCAATGAATTTACCAGACAAGTTTATTGAACAAGACACCCCCAACAAAATGTATGAAATTGCTGGATTAAATGCTTCTCAAATTTCAAAGAAAATTTTAGATATTTTATTTAATAAAAATTCTATTAAAGTTGTAAAAAATTAAATTGTTCTACTGACACTGAGCTTTGTTCATTAGATAGTGATCTAATAAAACACAATTCATCATTGCCTCACCAACAGGGACAGCTCTTATTCCAACACATGGATCATGCCTTCCTGTAACAGATATTGTTGTATTTTTTCCAAATTTATCGATAGTATTTCTTGTTGTTAAGATTGAAGATGTTGGTTTTACAGCAAATGAAGCAATAATTTCTTGTCCAGTTGAAATACCACCTAATATTCCACCGGCATTATTTGAATTAAACTTTAATTTTTTACCTTTTTGTGAAATTTCATCTGAGTTTTGTTCACCACTTAGTTGTGCAGAGTTCATTCCTGCACCAATATTAACTCCTTTAACAGCATTAATACTCATGAAACTAGATGCTATATCAGAGTCTAGTTTTGAGTAAATAGGTGCGCCCAATCCTACTGGAATACCTCTTGCTCTTATTTCAATTACTGCACCACATGATGATCCAGATTTTCTTACTCTTAACAAATATTTTTCCCAAAGTTTGATCATCGATTTGTCGGGACAAAAAAATGGATTTTTTGAAATTATTTTGTCATTCCATTTGTTAGTATCGCACCCCAATATACCTAATTGCGTAACTGCACCAACAACTTTGAATTTTTTACCTAATTTTTTTTGTAGGACCAACTTTGCTATTGCACCAGCTGCAACTCTTGATGCAGTTTCTCTTGCAGATGATCTTCCACCACCTCTATAGTCTCTAATTCCATATTTTTTGAAGTAAGTAAAGTCAGCGTGTCCAGGTCTAAATTTATCTTTAATTTTTCCATAATCTTTAGATCTCATATCCTTATTGTAAATAATTAAGGATATTGGTGTACCAGTAGTTCTACCTTCAAAAATTCCAGATAATATTTGAACTTTATCGTCCTCTTTTCTTTGTGTTGTAAATTT
Source organism: uncultured Pelagibacteraceae bacterium (assembly GCA_902619815.1). GTDB lineage: Bacteria > Pseudomonadota > Alphaproteobacteria > Pelagibacterales > Pelagibacteraceae > Pelagibacter. The sequence continues at coordinate 49,544 of CACNGH010000004.1, read as the reverse complement.
TGATTGTCCTGGTTTTCTCTTATCCAGCTCTTTTTGTATATCTTTTTCACTTAAATTAATATTTGGTGGACATCCATCAACGATACAGCCAATAGCAGGACCATGAGATTCGCCCCAAGTAGTGAAACGAAATAGCTTTCCAAACGTATTAAATGACATTATTTATATTATATAGATTATTTTGTTTAAATTATGAATCAAAAAAACTCGCTTGGGCTTAATAGTTGTTTTATGAATTTAGATGATCCAATACATTTATTCGATACTTGGATGGAAGAGGCAAAAAAAAATGAGCCAAACGACCCAAACGCAGTAGCTTTAGCAACATCAAATAAAAATAACGTCCCTTCTGTAAGAATGGTCTTATTAAAAGACTTCAATCAAAATGGATTTGTATTTTATACAAATTTAGATAGTCAAAAAGGACATGAATTAAAACAAAATCCAAATGTAGCAATGTGTTTTCATTGGAAAAGTTTACTAAGACAAATTAGAGTTAATGGCACAGTTTCATTGGTGCCTAATGAGGTTGCAGATAATTACTATAATTCAAGAAGTTATGAAAGCAGAATTGGAGCATGGGCATCTAAACAGAGTAAAGAACTTAAAGATAGAGAACAGTTAAATAATTCTATCAAAGAATACAAAAAAAAATATGCAGATAAGAATAAGGTTCCCCGACCAAATCATTGGTCAGGATGGAACTTATCTCCCTCAAGTATTGAATTTTGGCTTGATGGAGATAATAGAATTCATGAAAGATTAAAATATACGAAAAATTCTAAAGGAGAATGGATCAGATCTCTTTTGAGTCCTTAAAAACTTCTAGATAAACTAAATGTTGTTAGATTTTTTAAAATATCTTTTTCTTTAGTATCTTGAAAAACACTCAATGAATTTGAAGCAAGGTTAATATAATGTTGAGCTTTCTGGTAGCACTCATTTATAATTTTGTGCTTATTAATTAAAGCAATTATTTTATCTAAATCATCTTTATCTCTAGTATTTTTAATGAATATACTAATTAAATTATTTTTTTCTTCCGTCTCTAGCTTTTGATAAAGTAAAATTATTGGAAGTGTAATTTTTCCTTCAAAAAAATCTTGTCCTATTTTTTTTCCAAATAATTTAAGTTCAGCGTTGTAATCAAGTGTATCATCAGCAATTTGGAAAGTAAGTCCAAGATTTCTACCATAAAATTCAAGTGCATCTTTTTCTTTTTTATTACTATCAGATAAAATTGCACCAACTTTTGTTGCTGCTGCAAATAATTCAGCAGTTTTTGCAGAAATAATTTTTAGATAAGTCTCTTCCAACATATCGACTTCACCTTTATGTTGAAGCTGTAAAACTTCTCCTTGAGCTATTTTTGATGAAGTAGATGATAATAATTTCAGGACTTCTATGTTGCCATCTTCAACCATCATCTCAAAGCATCTACTTAGCAAATAGTCACCCACTAAAACTGACGAATGATTATTCCAAACTTTATTTAAAGTTTCCTTTCCTCTCCTAACTTCACCCTGATCTATAACGTCATCATGCATTAAAGTTGCACTATGAATTAATTCAACACATGCTGCCAAATTCACATCTCTTGAACCTTTTGTATAACCACATAATTTTGCAGATCCTAAAGTTAGAAGAGCTCTCAGCCTTTTGCCACCAGTTTTCATATGATAGTTAGTCATTTTTTGAACTAGTTCTACATCACTGATTAATTTAGTTTTAATTTTTTCCTCAGTTAAAATAAGCTTGTCCTCGAGAGAGTCCTTTAACTGAAAATATGAATCATTTATCTGATTTTTAAGCTGAACGACTGATCCCATATAAAATTAAACTAGTATAATTAACTTTTATTTATTACTTATCAATTGACGCACCTTATTCTTCAATTATAAGTAGTCTTTATATTCAATTAATAATTCTATAATAAATATTTATGTTCTCTTTTTTTAGAAAGAAAAAAATTGTAGCTCATTTAAAGCTTAGTGGTGTGATAGGAAATGTAGGAAAATTTAAACAAGGCATAGATTTTGCTGGCCAAGAGGAGATAATTAAAAAAGCTTTTTCATTGAAAAAAGCCAAATGTGTTGCAATTACTATAAATTCACCAGGGGGATCACCTGTTCAATCTCACCTAATTTATAGTTTTATTAGACAGCAAGCCAAAAAAAATAATAAGCAAGTAATAGTATTTGCAGAGGATGTAGCTGCTTCAGGAGGCTATCTTATTGCATGTGCAGGGGATGAAATTTATGCAAATTCAAGTTCTATTATAGGGTCAATTGGAGTTATTTATTCATCATTTGGTTTTACAGAATTAATAAAAAAAATTGGTGTTGAGAGAAGAATTCACACAGCTGGTAAAAATAAAAGTACTCTTGACCCTTTTCTTGAAGAAAAAAATGAAGATATAGAGAGACTTAAAAATATTCAATTAGACTTACATAAAGATTTTATTGATGTTGTTGAAAAAAGTAGAGGTAGCAAATTAAAAAAATCTGAAGTTGAACTTTTCTCGGGTGAATTTTGGTCAGGAAGTAAATCAAAAACTTTAGGTTTAATAGATGGAATAGGAAACGCTGATGAAATTTTGAAAGAAAAATTTGGAGATGATGTAATAATTAAAAAATTTGAAAAGACCAAAGGATGGTTAAGTCAAAAACTTTCTTCCTCTAGTCAAATAGATCAATTTGCAAATATTTTAGAGGAGAGGTCAATCTGGCAAAGATATGGTTTCTAAAAATAAAAATAAAAATAAAAAAAAACAAGAACCAAAATTTCAAACTTTTCAAGAAACTATTTTAAATCTTCAAAAATTTTGGAGTAAACAAGGCTGTATTATTCTTCAACCATATGACATGGAAGTTGGAGCTGGTACGTTCCATCCTGCTACAACTCTTAGATCGTTGGGCACCCAACCATGGAAAGCCGCATATGTACAGCCATCAAGAAGACCAACCGATGGTAGATATGGTGAAAATCCTAATAGACTTCAACATTATTATCAGTTTCAAGTTTTGATTAAACCTTCTCCTGAAAATATAAAAAGGCTATATCTAAATAGTCTTACTACAATTGGAATCCATCACAATGATCATGATATCAGATTCGTTGAAGATGACTGGGAAAGTCCTACATTAGGTGCAGCTGGGTTAGGTTGGGAAGTTTGGTGTGATGGAATGGAGATTACTCAATTCACTTACTTTCAAAAGATGGCTGGTTATGAATGTAAACCAGTTTCAGTAGAAATTACTTATGGTTTAGAGAGGATTTGCATGTTTACTCAACAACAAAAAAATGTTTATGATTTACTGTGGAATGATGAGGATATAAAGTACAGAGAAGTTTTTCATCAGGCTGAAAAAGAGTTTTCTGCTTATAATTTTGAGCATGCTAATGTTGAACAATTATTCAAAATGTTTGATATGCACGAGTCAGAAGCAAAATCATTAGTTGGAAAAAAGGTTTCACTACCTGCGTATGATCAATGTTTAAAAGCAAGCCACGTATTTAATATTTTAGATGCTAGGGGAGCAATAAGTGTTGCCCAAAGAGCAGGTTATATTGGAAGAATTCGTGACATCACTAAGTCTGCTGCTGGTATTTGGATAGATAGTCAAAATTAAAAAATGTCTGAGTTTTTTTTAGAACTATTTAGCGAGGAAATACCTGCGGGTCTTCAAAAAAATTTAAGGGAAAACTTATTGAAATCTTTTAATGATTTCTTTGAAGAGAAATCTATTCCATTTAAAAGAAGTTCTTCCTATTCAACCCCGAATAGATTGGTAATCTTATTTGAAGGGCTTCAAAAACAAACAATTTTGAAGTCTGAGGAAATAAAAGGTCCCAGCACAAAAGCCCCAGATCTAGCTATAGATGGCTTTGTACGATCAAATCAAACTCTACAACAAAATCTTTATGAAAAAGAGACAGAAAAAGGTAACTTTTTTTTCTTTAAAACGAAATCAAAAAAACTTTATACCCACCAGTTATTAGAAGAGTTCGTTCCAAAAATATTAGATAAAATTCAATGGAAAAAATCAATGCGATGGGGGGATTTTAGTTTAAATTGGGGTAGACCGCTAAAGTCTATTTTGGCAATCTTTAATAAAAAAACACTAATATTTAAATTTCATCATATTCAGTCATCTAATTTAACTTTTGTAGATAAAGATTTTGAAGAAAAGAAAATAAAATTTTTTGATTTTAAAAAATATAAAAATTTCTTTAAAAAGAAACAAATAATAATTGACCCTATCGAAAGAAAAAAAATTATTGAAAAAAAATTTCATTTACTTTTAACAAAGAAAAATATTGTTATAGAGCAAAACCCAAAACTGTTAGAAGAAGTTGTTGATTTAATAGATCAGCCCAATATTCTTGTTTGTCAGTTTGATAAAAAGTTTTTAAAAATACCAAAAGAGATTTTAATAATCACCATGCAATATCATCAAAAATATTTCCCTACCTTTGATAATAAGGGCAGTATTACTAACGAATTTTTAGTTGTTTCAAACAAAAAAGATCTAAAAGGTTTAATAAAGCTTGGCAACGAGAGAGTAGTAGAAGCAAGACTTACCGATGCTAAATTCTTTTGGCAAAAAGACAAATCTCAAAACTTAGTAAAACAAGTCTCAAATTTAAAATCTATGAATTATTTTAAAGGTTTGGGAAGTTATTTTGATAAAGTTCAAAGAATGAGAAAGCTCGGAGGAATGCTTTCAGATGAGCTATTAATAAGCAAAGAAAAAGTAGAATTATCAGCAACGATCTCTAAAGTCGATTTATTATCTGAACTGGTAGGTGAGTTTCCTGAGCTTCAAGGGATAATGGGTGGTTATTTTTCTAAGGCACAAGGTTTTGATAAGGATGTAGCACTATCAATAAGTGAACAATATTTACCTTTAGGGTATGGGTCTAAGGTTCCCAAAAAACCTTTTAGTATAGCACTAGCTCTATCAGACAAAATAGATACCCTTGTAGGCTTTTTTGGAATTAACCAAAAGCCAACAAGCTCTAAGGACCCGTTTGCTCTTAGAAGATTAACTTTAGGAGTGATTAGAATAATTGTTGAAAATAAAAATCATATTAAAATAAAAGATTTGATTAATTATTCAGCTTCACTTTATATAAATCAAGGCTTCAAATTTGAAAATAAACTTCTTCAAAAAGAACTTTCCGAATTTCTTATGGACCGATTAAAATTCTATATGAAGCAAGAAAATATTCGAAATGATATTATTCAGGCATCTATCAATTCACATAATTTAGATCAACTTGTAGTAATTTTTGAAAAGGCAAAATATTTAGACAAAATAATTTCTAAATCAAATGGAAACGAAATAATATCAAGCTACAAAAGAGCCTCAAACATCTTGGAAAGTGAGTTGAAAGGACAGAATTTTGATCTTTCAAATACAACTGACCCTGGTATTTTCAAGACAGATTTTGAAAAAAATTTGTATAAAAAAATTAATGATTTAAAAAAATATTTTTCTTCAATCAATAAAGATGAAGTTTATTCTGAAAGTCTAGATAACTTATTAGATGCCAAAAAAGTAATTAACGAATTTTTTGACAATGTTATAGTTAATGACGTTGACCCAGGTATTCGAAAAAATAGACTAGAACTTATTCAAATCTTATGTAAAACCTTCAATAACTATGTTAATTTTTCTTTAGTAGACTCCAAAAATGAAAAAACTAATTTTAAATTTTAAATCTAAACACAGCAAAAAAATTAAAACTCCCAGAAATTTTTTGGGTGGGAAAGGTGCAAATCTTTCAGAAATGGGAAGAATGGGACTACCAGTTCCACCAGGATTTACTATTTCTACAAAAGTATGTGATTTGTTTTATAAAGATAAAAAAAAACTCAATAAAAGTATAATCACATTAATTAAAAAAGAATTAAAGGTTGTTGAAAAAGAAGTTTCAAAAAAATTTGGAGATTTAAAAAATCCGTTATTACTTTCAGTTAGATCTGGAGCAAGAGTTTCCATGCCTGGTATGATGGATACAATTTTAAATTTAGGATTAAATGATAAAACCGTTAAAGCCCTAGCGTCAAAAACCTCTAATGGTCGATTTGCCAAAGATAGCTACAGAAGGTTTATTCAAATGTATGGAAATGTAGTAATGGGTGTTGAAGGGTATCATTTTGAGGAATTAATTGAGAATTACAAACTTACAAAGGGTGTTTTGTTGGATACTGATTTAGATGAAAATGACTGGGATGGACTTATTGAAGATTTTAAAAGAACAGTTAAGGAAAAAGCAAATAGAGATTTTCCACAAGATGTTCATGAACAGTTATTGGGAGCAATCAGTGCAGTATTTTTGTCTTGGGATAGTAAGAGAGCAAAAATCTATAGAAAATTAAATCATATACCTGCAGAGTGGGGAACAGCTGTTAATATTCAATCAATGGTTTTTGGAAACATGGGAGACGATTGTGCGACTGGTGTTGTTTTTACAAGAAATCCATCAGACGGTGAAAACGAAATTTATGGAGAATATTTAATTAATGCACAAGGAGAGGATGTTGTGGCTGGAACAAGAACTCCTCAATATATAACTAAAAAAGCTAGACAAAATGCTAATGTTAAAGCTCCATCAATGGAAGAGTCTATGCCTAAAGTTTATATACAACTTTATAAAATTTTAAAAAAATTAGAAAAACATTACAAAGATATGCAGGATGTGGAGTTTACAGTTGAAAATAAAAACCTGTGGATGCTTCAAACACGTTCTGGAAAAAGAACTGCAAAATCTGCAGTTAAAATCGCAGTTGATATGGTTAAAGAAAAATTAATTTCAAAAAAAGAGGCTGTGTTAAGAATTGATCCACACTCACTTGATACACTTCTCCATCCAACCTTAGATGAAAAAAGCACAATCAATGTAATTGCAAATGGCTTACCTGCATCACCAGGTGCTGCGAGTGGTAAAGTTGTATTCACATCTGAAGAAGCAGAAAGGCTAACATCCATGATGCAGGACACAATTTTAGTTAGAGTAGAAACTTCTCCTGAAGATATACAAGGAATGCATGCAGCCAAAGGAATCTTAACTGCAAGAGGTGGAATGACAAGCCATGCAGCAGTTGTAGCAAGAGGAATGGGAAGGCCTTGTGTTTCAGGGTCGAGTGAAATTGATATAAATTATGAAAATAAGTCGTTTAAAACTTCATCTATGGAAATTAAAGAGGGAGCGATAATAACAATAGATGGCTCTACAGGAAGAATAATCGAAGGTAGTGTTGCAACTGTAAAGCCAGAAATATCGGGTGATTTTTCAAAATTAATGTCGTGGGCTGATAGCTATAGAAAATTAAATATAAGAACAAATTCAGAAACCCCAAAGGATACTAAAACTGCAAAAGATTTTGGTGCTGAAGGCATTGGACTTTGTAGAACTGAACACATGTTTTTTGATGAAGAGAGAATTTTATCTGTTAGAGAAATGATTCTTTCTAAAACTAAAGAAGACAGAGCAAAAGCTTTAGATAAACTCTTACCACATCAAAAAAAAGACTTTACTGCAATTTTTAAGATTATGAGTGGCTTACCAGTTACAGTAAGATTGTTAGATCCTCCACTACATGAATTTTTGCCAAGAACAAATAAAGAAATTAGCGAATTAGCAGAAATTGTTAATCTGTCGGTAAAAGAGGTTGAAACAAGGATTGAGGAACTTCATGAACAAAACCCAATGCTAGGTCACAGAGGTTGTAGATTAGCTATATCATTTCCTGAAATATATGAGATGCAATGTAGAGCAATTTTTGAAGCATTATGCGAGCTTAAAAAAAATAAAATTAAGTCTGCTTTTCCTGAAATAATGATACCTCTAGTTTCTACAGAGGCTGAAATTAGAATAATGAAAGACCTAGTTAAAAGAATAGCAAGTTTGGTTCAAAAAGAAAATAAATTAAAAATAGAATTTATGGTTGGGACAATGATTGAGCTTCCAAGAGCAGCTATAAAAGCAAAAGAAATAGCAAAACATGCAGAATTCTTTAGTTTTGGAACAAATGATTTAACCCAAACTACATTTGGAATAAGTAGAGATGATAGTGGAAAATTTTTAAACGATTACTTAGAAAATAAAATATTTTCTATTGATCCTTTCGTATCAATTGACGAAGGGGTTTCAGATTTAGTTGAGATTGCTGTTGCAAAAGGTAAGAGCCAAAATAAAAAAATCAAATTAGGGATATGTGGAGAGCACGGAGGCGATCCTAAAAGTATTTCTTTTTGTGCGAAAGCAGGACTTAATTATGTGTCTTGTTCCCCATATAGAGTTCCAGTCGCTAGATTAGCTGCTGCACAAGCGGAAATAAAAAAATTTAATTAAACTTATATTTATAAGAAAATTTATACTTTTATAATTTATATTTTATTAATTATAATTCCCAAATATTTATCACTATCGCTCTTCTATCGTAATCAAAATCAAAAGGCTCAACAGTGTGCCATGTATTATCTGATTTTATAAAACCAACAAATTTATTTTTTTCATAGGTAGCTATATGAAATGGTTCATAATCTTCATAAAATTTCTCTTTTTCTTTTTTTTCTAGTAATGCACAATTAAATCTTCTTAAAGGGTTTAAACTAGAAGGTTTTGGTTTCCAAAAGACAGTTCCCAACGCTTCTTTTTTTTTTAAATTAAGCTTTTCATTATTATTTGGTAAATAATAAACAAAGCTTAATCTTTTGTTAAAAGCGTCTGTATGAGGAGGAATAAAACCACCTCTTTTAATTGATGAATATTCAATTTCAGTAAACAGAAAATTTACAGGAAGATTAAATATTTTAACAATTTTGTTTATTATTTTAAATAAAAATTTTTTTGGATTTTTAATGTAAAAAATTTTTTTTTTTTTATACTTAAAAAATGGAAGGTGAGTTTTTTTAAACCAGTTGAAAAAACTAGGTGATAAAAAAAAATTACAAAAGTCTTTAAAAACTCCATTCTTCAAAGTATTAAGATTACTTCCATTAATTGATTTGTATTTTTTTTCACCTTTTCCTTTAAATATTTTTTCAAAATTATCATAAGAATATATTTCATCAGTCAAAATTTTATAATCTTCAGAGTCTAACAAATTATTTTTTTCAAATAAAATAAAAGGCTCTGAATGGAAGTTTTCAAAATCTTGAAGGTTATCCTCTAGTTTATTACTTAAGTTCATTTTAATGATCCATAAAATAAATATTTGGCAAAAGTCTTTTTAATATTAACAATATATAAATTTTAATACTATTTCAAAAATTTCTTGTACAGTTTTGTTTATTTTGTTCCTATTTTAACTTTTAACTTAGTGTATCATTATGTTTTATTTTTTCTATGTTATCTTATTTTTAATATTAAATATTCAAAATGGTAAAAAAATTCTCCTATATAATTTTTTGTGGTCTTGTTTTTTTAGATAAGATTTTTTATATTCTGACAAAAAAGAGTTTTCTTATTTGGTTTAACGATTTTATTCAAGAAACATCCTATATATCTGTTAAAATTTTAGATAAGCAAATAAAATTTTTCTGTCCTAATCAACTTGTAAAATGGAGAGTTGATACATATTTCACTAAAGAACCCGAAACACTTGAATGGATAGACAGTTTTAAAAAAAAAGAAAATTTGATTTTTTGGGACATAGGGGGCAACATAGGTTTATATTCAATATATAATGCTTTAAAAAATCCAAATTCTTTAACAATAGTATTTGAACCTTCTAGTTCAAATTTAAGAGTGTTATCTAGAAATATATCAATCAACAACTTAGAAAAAAATATAAAAATTATCTCAATGCCACTAACGAATAAAGAAAATATTTTTCAAGAAATGAATGAAGGCAAGTTTATTGAAGGAGGTGCATTAAATTCATTTGGTGAAAAATTTGATTTCGAAGGAAAAGAGTTTAAATCAACTATGAAGTATAGCTTACTTGGAACAACAATGAATTATTTTTTAGAGAATTCAATTCTAGATATTCCAGATTATATTAAAATTGACGTTGATGGAATCGAACACTTTATTCTTGAAGGTGGAGATAAATTTTTAAAAAATGAAAAAATTAAAAGTTTATCTGTTGAATTAAATGAAAATTTTAAAAAACAATATGACAAAGTTCTAAGTTTAATGGAAAGATTTAATTTTAATTTCTTAATAAAAAACGTAATGATACTTTTTTTTCTGAAAAGAATAAGTTTAATAAAACTTATAATTACATATTTATTAAAGATACAAATGACTAAGGGGCGTTCTGTTTCTCGTACCAAGTAGGATAATTAGTATATTTACTTACTAATTGGAATTTCTTCGTTGTATTCTTCGTTGTAATATTGCTCTATTTTCTTTTCACTTTCTTTTTTGTCTTCGTTGTCTTCGTTGTATTATAAATTAACTCATTAAATGCAAATCAAAATGTCCTGTTTGACAGTGTTGTTTATCATCCATTGAATATGGTCTTATAACTTGATTTTCAATAATATTAAAATTTGAATTTTTAGCATATTTGTCATAACGATGAGAAAATGAAATGCTGCCTCTATTATCAGAGATTAACTTATTATTATCAATAAATAAAAGACTTACTGGTTCATTAATAAATAAGTTAAGATTTATATAATTCTTTATTTTTTGAAAAAATTCTTCCAAGAAAAATGAATTTACATATTGTAAAGAACCACTTGAGAATAATATTATGTTTTTTTCAGATATCTTAAAATGATTTATACATTCATCAATATCTTCAGCGTAACATTTAAAATATTTAAAATTTGGATAACTATATTTTTCTTTTTGAAAATTTAATATTTCATCATTTACATCTGTTGAAATATAATTCAGTTTTGGAAATATTTTTAAAAAAAACTCTAAATCTCTACCAGAAGAAGAACCTAATTGAATAATATAAGTATTTTTATCATCTGAAAGATTATTTGATTTAATATAATTTATCATTCTTTCAAACATTGGAGTAGCATCACTTTGGGACATTGTTCCAGTTCTTCTTTTTTTTAGTTCATCAAGTGTTTGAAAATGTCTATTGTAGTAATACTGTGCCCATTTTCTCCCCTCACCATCTATTAATGTAGAATTAGTTAATTCTCTAAGTTCTTCCTTATTATTTAACTTATTAAAATATTCTCTTTGAAAAAGAGTGTCTAATACAAACCAAATTATATTTCTTTTTTTTGAAAACCGATGATTTTTAAATCGTCTTTTTAAAATATTAATAAATGGAGTTTTGATAAAAATTAAGATTAAAGGATATTTAATTATATTGTAGATAATTTTTTTCATATATTTTATCAATTTTTAATATTTAGGGGGGCGTTCTGTTGCCAGGTGCCCCAAACCCCGTGCTTAATTAACTAAGTTAATTATGCAGCAAGTGCGTAACTTTCGTTAGCAATTATAAATTAGCCCGTCACGGTGGAACAATCCCGAACGAAAGAATAGCCTTTAGACATTCGTCGAATCTAGTTCACCCCCATAAGTTGCAATGGTGGAGGTGGTGGGTACTGCCCCCACGTCCGCAATGGTTATTACGAAATTCGTTTATCGTCGTAGTTGGAAAACCAACATTATTAATATAAAAGGAATTACAACAGATTCAATAACAATCATGAAACTTACCAAAGAACAAGCAGCAGAAATTAAAAATCAACAATCTCAAAGCAATCAAACTAAAAGAGTTACAGTACCAGAACTTGAAAATATACTATACGAGGCAATTCCTGCGTTAGATCATGGTTTTGTAAGAGTAGTTGATTATATGGGGGATGATACTTCAATTGTTCAATCAGCAAGAGTCTCTTATGGAAAAGGAACTAAGCAAGTTTCAACTGACAAAGGATTAATCAAATACTTAATGAGACATTGGCATAGTACTCCATTTGAAATGTGCGAAATAAAATACCATATAAAATTACCAATATTTATTGCTCGACAATGGATCAGACATAGAACTGCAAATGTTAATGAGTATTCTGCAAGATACTCTATTTTAGACAAGGAATTTTATTTACCCACCCAAGAAAATTTAGCTGCTCAATCTACCAGTAACAGACAAGGTAGAGGAGATGTGTTGGAGGGCAAACAAGCAGAAGAAGTTTTAGAACTTTTAAAAAGTGATGCTGAGAGAACTTACGACAATTATGAAACAATGCTTAATGAAAGATTTGATGGCTCAACTATAGATGAAAATAAAAAAGGTTTAGCAAGAGAACTTGCAAGAATGAATTTGACTTTAAATACCTACACCCAATGGTACTGGAAAACTGATTTATTAAACTTAATGAATTTCCTAAGATTAAGAGCTGATAGTCATGCACAATATGAAATAAGAGTTTACGCAGATATAATGCTGGATACATTGAAAAAGTGGGTTCCTATAACTTATGAAGCTTTTATGGATTATAGAGTTGGAGGCACAGAAGTTTCAGAAAAAGGAAAATTAATTATTCAAAAACTTATTAAAGGTGAAGATGTTGAAGTAGATAGCTCAGGTCTTTCAAAAAGAGAGTGGAATGAGCTAATGATTGCTTTTAATCTTAAAGATAAGTTGATTTAATTTTATTAGCAAAATCTAAATATATTTTTGAAATTTTATGATCTGGATTTGCTTCTACTAAAGGTTTTCCTTCATCTGAAGTTTTACCTACTTCAGGATTAATTGGTATCTCACCTAAAAATTCTTTTTCAAATTCTTCTGCAGTTTTTTTAACACCACCTTCGCCAAATATTTTATATTTTTTACCATCATCTCCAATAAAAAAACTCATATTGTCTACTAACCCCAAGATTTTTACTCCAAGTTTATCAAACATTTTAATACCTCTTTTGACATCTAAAAGAGCAACTTCTTGTGGAGTTGAAACTATTATTGCGCCATCCATTTTTATTTCTTGTGAAAAAGTTAATTGTGTATCTCCTGTCCCAGGAGGCATATCAACAATAATAAAATCCAAATCTCTCCAATTAACTTTTTGAGTAAAAGTTTTAATTGCGCTTGTAACCATTGGACCCCGCCATATCATAGGTGTTTGTTGGTCAGCTAAGAAACCAATTGACATACATTGGATATCATACTTAACAATAGGTTCTAATTTTTGACCGTCACTTTTGGGTTTTTCATTAATATTGAACATTTTTGGAATTGAAGGCCCATAAATGTCTGCATCTAACAATCCAACTTTACATCCAACCTGTTTTAAGGCTAAAGCTAAATTTGTAGCAAAAGTAGATTTTCCAACACCACCTTTTGCGCTTGAAATTGCTATTGTAAATTTGGTTCCTAATATTGGATTTTTTGTGAATTTTTTAGGCTCTAGCTTCTGTTTCATTGCGGCACTAAGTTCAGGCTTTTTATCTGACATACAACTATCATTACTTGTTTTTTATAATAAAGACACTATATACTTCGTCATATGTCAGATGATTTCAGAGGTAGGGGTGGAAGCCCATGGGGGTCACCTCCAGGCGGTGGAAATAATAATGGATCAGGTAGAGGTCCAACACCTCCAAACATTGATGAAATCATAAAAGAGATTCAGGATAAAATTAAAAAATTTTTACCTGGTGGAAAATCATCAGGTGGTAAATCTATCGGGCTAATATTATTAGTTTTAGCTTTTGTTTGGTTAGCAAGTGGACTGTATAGAGTTTTACCTGACGAACAAGGTGTCGTATTAAGATTTGGTAAGTTTGTTAAAACTACTCAACCAGGGTTAAATTATCATGTACCTTTTCCAGTAGAAAATGTGCTTACCCCTAAAGTTACAAAAGTTAATAGAATAGATATAGGCTTTAGATCTGAAAGAGATAGTGGTTTTTCAACAGGTGGAGGAGTAGCAGATGTTCCACAAGAAAGTTTAATGTTAACTGGAGATGAAAACATTGTGAACATAGATTTTTCTGTATTCTGGGTAATTAAAGATGCAGGAAATTTTTTATTTAAAATTCAAGACCCAGAGGGAACAGTTAAGGCAGCTGCAGAAACAGCTATGAGAGAGGTTATAGCAAAAAGTGATATCCAACCAATTTTAACTGAAGGTAGATCTAAAATTGAGGTAGAAACACAAGAAATTATACAGACTATTTTAGACGATTATGAGAGTGGAATTCAAATTACACAAGTCCAAACCCAAAAAGCTGATCCACCAGATCAAGTAATAGATGCATTTAGAGATGTACAGGCTGCAAGAGCAGATATGGAAAGATCTAAAAATGAGGCTGAAGCTTATGCTAACGATGTAATCCCAAGAGCTAGAGGTGAAGGTCAAAAAATCTTGCAAGCTGCTGAAGCATATAAAAAAGAGGTGGTAGCAAAAGCAGAGGGTGAAGCGAGTAGATTTGTGTCCATCTATAACGAGTATAAAAATGCAAAAGTAGTAACTCAGGAGAGAATGTACCTAGAGACAATGGAAAAAGTATTAGCAGATATTGATAAAGTGATTATTGAAAAAAATGCAGGTTCAGGTGTAGTTCCTTACTTACCACTACCCGAATTAAAAAAGAAGGCGACTAATTAAATGAAAGCTGGAAAAATTTTAGGTGGGTTAATTATTGCATTAGGTGTTTTAGCTTTTTTATCGGTAATTATTGTTAAAGAAGTTAATCAGGCAATCATTCTTCAATTTGGAGATCCAAAAAGAATAATAACCACACCTGGATTAAATTTCAAAATTCCATTTATTCAGAACGTAGTCTATTTAGATAAGAGAATATTAAACTTAGATACTCCCCCAGAAGAAGTAATTGCATCTGATCAAAAACGTTTAATTGTTGATGCATTTGCAAGATTTAAAATTGTGGATCCATTAAAGTTTTACATATCGGTTGGAGATGAGAGAGTAGCAAGATCAAGGTTATCAACAATTATAAACTCTAGAATTAGAAATGTTTTAGGTCAAGAAGAATTACAAACTTTACTATCTCAGGATAGATCGAAGCAAATGGCTTTAATTAAAGAAGGTGTAAATAATGAAGCTAAAAATTTTGGTATTACTATTGTTGATGTAAGGATAAAAAGAGCTGATCTTCCTCAAGCTAACAGTGATGCAATTTATCGAAGAATGCAAACGGAGAGAGAAAGAGAAGCAAAAGAATTTAGAGCAAAAGGTGCAGAGATGGCAGTAACGATTACCTCAACCGCAGATAAAGAAGTCACAGTTATTTTAGCAGAATCTCAAAAACAATCAGAGATTATGAAAGGGGAAGGTGACGGTTTAAGAAATAAAATCTTTGCTGATGCCTTTGGTCAAGATCCTGAATTTTTCGCATTTTACAGAGCAATGCAGGCTTACGAAAAAGCATTAATTGGAGGGGAAACTTCTCTGATTTTATCCCCTGATAGTGAATTCTTCAAATTTTTTGGAAACATAAAACCTGAAATCCAACAATAATTTTTTAAATGAATGAGCTAGTCATAGCTTTTGGTTTATTCTTGTTCATTGAAGGAATTTTATATGCCATATTTCCAGCAAAAATGAAAAATATGTTAAAAAAATTAGAACTTGTTAAAGATACTCAATTAAGATCTGGTGGACTTATCTTTGCAATTATAGGATTTATAATTATTTATTATATAAAGAGCTAAAATGAAAAAATTCAAAATTATCTTTATAACTGTAGTTTTATCTCTTAGTTCTTTAACACAATCATATTCCAAGCCTATTCCTGAGTCTTTTGCTGATCTCGCTGAAAAATTGATGCCATCTGTTGTAAATATTTCAACTTCAACAACTGTAGTTACAAAATCTAATCCACTACCATTTCAATTTCCTCCAGGATCACCATTTGGAGACATGTTTAAAGAGTTTGGAGATCCTCAGGAAAGACAATCAGCTGCATTGGGATCAGGATTTATAATTGATGAAAAAGGTATAGTTATAACTAACAATCATGTAATTCAAGATGCAGACGACATAATTGTTAGAGTAAATGGCGATCAAGAATTTAAGGCAAAAGTTTTAGGTGCAGATCCATTAATGGATATAGCTGTTTTACAGTTAGAAACTAATGAAAAGTTTATACCGGTTGCTTTTGGTGACTCTGATAAAGCTAGAATAGGGGATTGGGTGATTGCTATTGGAAATCCATTTGGTTTAGGGGGCACAGTTACAGCTGGAATTATTTCAGCAAGAAACAGATCAATTGGACTATCTAGATATGAAGACTTCATACAGACAGATGCTTCAATTAATTCAGGAAATTCTGGTGGCCCTTTATTTGATATGGAGGGAAATGTTATAGGAATTAATACTGCAATTTTAGGTCGAAATGGTTCAATTGGTATTGGATTTTCAATTCCATCGAACAGTGCTCAAATTGTGATTAATCAACTGATAGAATTTGGAGAAACTAAAAGAGGATGGTTGGGTGTGAGAATACAAGATGTCACGAAAGAAATTGCAGAGGTTGAAAAATTAGATAAACCAAGGGGCGCTTTAGTTGCAAGTGTTGCTGAAAACAGTCCATCAGAAAAAGCTGGAATAAAAGCTGGTGATATTATTTTAGAATTTAACGGCGAAAGAATTAATCAAATGAAAGAATTACCAGCGATTGTTGCAAGAACACAAGTTGGTAAAAATGTTGAAGTTAAAATATGGAGAGATAAACAAGAAATTATAAAAAATGTTTTACTTGGAAGACTTGAAACATCAGAGGATTTTAAAGTTAGTGAAAAACAAAAAACAATAGATACCATTGATCAAATTGAAGATTTAAAAATAACCGTAAGATCTCTCAACAAAGAAGATATAAAAAATCGTAAACTACCAAATCAAACTACTGGACTTGTGATAACGGGTATTCAAAATAATAGTCCTTTAGCTGGCTCAATTGAGGTAAATAGTATTATTGTCGAGGCTCAAAAAGAAAGAATAAAATCTATTGATGATTTAAAACAAATTACCAAGCAAGTTTTAAACTCAAATCAAAAAACAATATTGCTTGCAATCTATAATAATCAAAATCAAAGAAGATATATTGGAATTAAGTTAGATTAATCATGGATTTTAAATCCAAGATTATTTTAATTTCTGGACCAACTGCTTCAGGAAAATCAAGTTTTGCTATTAAGCTTGCCAAAAAAGTAAATGGTGAAATTATAAATGCAGATAGCATGCAAGTTTATAAGCAATTAAAGGTTCTTTCAGCAAGACCAGATCAAAAAAAATATCAAAAAATAAGACATCATTTATTCGGTTTTCATGATGTTAAAAAAAATTTTTCAACTGGGAATTGGTTGAAATTAGTTTTCAAAAAAATTGAGGAAATAAAAAAAAGAAAAAAAACGCCAATCCTTGTAGGAGGTACAGGTTTATATTTTAAGGCATTAACTGATGGACTAGTAAAAATTCCAAGCACACCCGTAAAGATTAGAAATCAAATAAGACTTATGCATACAAAAATAGGTCAAGATAAGTTTTATAATAAACTTTTAAAACTTGACCCAGCTTCTAAAAATAAAATTAATCCAACTGATACGCATAGATCCATAAGAGCTTATGAAGTAAAATTATATACCAAGAAATCAATTCATGAATGGTACAAAAATACTAAGTCTAATTTTCAAAAAAGTGATTTTTATAAAATTTATATTGACTTTCCCCGTTTGGAATTGATTGAGAGAATTAATCTCAGATCTAAGGAAATGATTAAAAATGGAGCAATTAAAGAAGTAAAAAATTTTATCAAATTAAAGGTGAAAAAAGACAAAAGTGTTAATAAGGCCATTGGTATCAATGAAATCAGACAATATTTAAATAATGAAAAAAAATCGCAAGATATTATTGAAAATATATCAATAAAAACTAGGCAATACGCTAAAAGACAAAGTACATGGGCAAGAGGCAATATGGATAGTTGGCTCAAATTAAAACCGAACGAGTTAAATAATTTTTTAAAAAAAATTTAAATATCTCAATCAAAACTTGACCAATTAGCACAACTTCAGCTAGATTGCAAAATGCCAAAATTATACACAGGAGCAGAAATTGTTTTTAAATGCCTTGAAGATCAAAAGGTAGAACATATTTTTGGATATCCTGGTGGAGCAGTTTTACCAATTTATGATGAACTTAAAAATCATACTTCTATTAAGCATATTTTAGTGAGACACGAACAAGGTGCTGGTCATGCTGCTGAGGGATATGCCAGATCATCAGGTAAGCCTGGAGTTGTTTTAGTTACATCTGGACCTGGCGCCACCAATGTTGTTACCGCATTAACAGATGCATACATGGACTCAGTTCCTTTGGTTTGTATTTCTGGTCAAGTTCCAACCCATTTAATAGGAACTGATGCATTTCAAGAATGTGATACCACTGGTATTACTAGGCCCTGCACAAAACATAATTGGTTAGTAAAAGATATAAATGATTTATCAGAAATAATGCATGAAGCATTTAAAGTTGCAACTACAGGAAGACCAGGTCCTGTTTTAGTTGATATTCCAAAAGATATTCAATTTGCAAAAACTAAATATAAAAAACCCAAAAAAGAAAAAAAATTAAATGGAAAATCAAATAATAAATTTTCTCAAAAACAAATAGATCAATTAATTGATTTATTAAAAAATGCAAAAAAACCAGTTATCTATAGTGGTGGTGGAGTAATTAATTCAGGACCTAAGGCAAGTGATGCATTAAGAGAGTTTGTAGAATTAACAGGATTTCCAATCACTTCTACACTTCAAGGCTTAGGTGCATATCCCGGTGATGATAATCAATTCCTTGGAATGTTAGGTATGCATGGAACTTATGAGGCCAACAATGCTATGCATGATTGTGATCTTTTAATAAACATTGGTGCAAGATTTGATGATCGTATCACTGGAAAAATAGATGAATTTTCACCAAACTCAAAAAAAGTTCATATTGATATAGATCCTTCTTCTATAAATAAAATTATAAAAGTTGATCTTGCTATAGTAGGAGATGTTACGAAGGTAATTGGTAAAGTAAATAAAACAATCTTAAAGAAAAAAAATGGTCATAGCAAATCCAATAAATCAAATATTGCGAAGTGGTGGGAACAAATACAAAAATGGAGAGGTAAAGACTCTCTTAATTTTGTTAATAGTAATGATAGCATCAAGCCTCAACATGCAGTTCAAAGATTGTATGAGTTAACAAAAGATAAAGATACTTTTGTAACAACAGAAGTTGGTCAGCATCAAATGTGGGCAGCACAACATTACAAATTTAATAAACCAAATAGATGGATGACATCTGGAGGTTTAGGTACAATGGGTTATGGATTACCAGCAGCAGTAGGTGTGCAAATTGCTCACCCTGAAAAGTTAGTGGTTGATATTGCTGGTGAAGCCTCTGTATTAATGACAATGCAAGAAATGTCCACTGCAGTTCAATACAATTTACCAATTAAAATTTTTATTTTAAATAATCAGTACATGGGAATGGTTAGACAGTGGCAAGAACTTTTACATGAAAAAAACTACTCAGAGAGTTATTCTGAGGCACTTCCTGATTTTTTAAAAATGGCTGAAGCTTATGGCTGTAAGGGAATTAAAGCAGAAAACCCTTCCGAGTTAGATGAGAAAATTCAAGAAATGATAGATTATAAAGGTCCAGTTATTTTTGATTGTCATGTTGATCCTAATGAAAATTGTTTCCCAATGATACCTTCAGGAAAACCTCACAATCAGATGATCTTAGGACCTAATGATCAGGAAGAGAACAAAATCAAGGGTAAAGGCAAAGCCTTAGTTTAGATATAATGCCAAAATCAAAATCAGCTTATAGTGTTCCGACTAAAAAAGAGAAATCCGATACATATATATTTGTAGTATGGGTTGATAATGAGGCCGGCGTGCTTGCAAGAGTTGTTGGACTATTTTCTGGTCGGGGATACAATATTGAGTCTTTAGCAGTAGCAGAAGTAGATGCAGTTAAAAATATTTCTAGAATTACAATCGTTACAACAGGAACGCCCCAAGTAATTGATCAAATCAAACTTCAATTAGCTAAATTAGTTCCTGTACATAAAGTTGCAGAATTTAAAAGAGAGGATAAAAATGTCATATTTAAAGAAATGGCATTATTTAAAATTACTGGAAAAAAAAAGAAAATGGAAAAATGTTTAAATGCTTGTAAAAAATTTGATTTGGTTATTTTAGATGAAACTAAAACATCTAAAGTTATTCAAATAACAGCACTTAGAAGAGAAATTGACAAAATTAGTAAAAAATTAAAACCTTGGGGACTTATTAGCGCTTCTAGAACCGGGGCTGTTGCGATGACAAGGGGCGCCAAAATATTTAATTAATTATAAGGGAGAGAGAATATGAAAATGTTTTACGAAAAAGATGCAGATGTAGATTTAATTAAAAATAAAAAAATTGCAATTTTTGGTTATGGTAGTCAAGGACATGCTCATGCATTAAATCTTAAAGATAGTGGTGTTAAAGAAATTGTGGTTGCATTAAGAGATGGCTCATCAAGTATAGCAAAAGCTGAGTCAAAAGGATTAAAGGTCATGAATTTATCTGATGCAGCTGCTTGGGCAGATGTAGTAATGATTTTAACTCCAGATGAATTACAGGCAGAAATTTATAAAAATCATATAGAGCAAAGGGTAAAAGAAGGAACCAGTATTGCATTTGCTCATGGATTAAATGTTCACTATGATTTAATCAAAGCAAGAAAAGATTTAGATGTATTTATGGTTGCTCCTAAAGGACCTGGTCATTTAGTTAGAAGTGAATATGAAAAAGGCGGAGGAGTACCATGTTTATTTGCGGTACACCAAAACGGATCAGGTAAAGCAAGAGATCTAGCGTTATCATATGCGTCAGCAGTTGGTGGTGGAAGATCTGGAATTATTGAAACCACTTTCAAAGACGAAGTTGAAACAGATTTATTTGGTGAGCAAACAGTTCTTTGTGGAGGATTGGTAGAATTAATTAAAAATGGTTATGAGACTTTAGTTGAAGGAGGTTATGAGCCTGAGATGGCATATTTTGAAACTGTGCATGAAGTAAAACTAATTGTTGATTTGATTTATGAAGGTGGGATTGCAAACATGAATTACTCAATTTCAAATACAGCTGAGTATGGTGAATATCAATCTGGACCAAGAATTATAAATAAAGTTGAAACTAAAAAAAGAATGAAGGAAGTATTGGCTGATATTCAATCTGGAAAATTTACTAAAGAGTGGATGGATGAATGTAAAAACGGCCAGAAGAACTTTTTAGCAACTAGAGCTAAGTTAGCAGAGCATTCTGTGGAAAAAGTCGGTGCTGAACTTAGAGCTATGATGCCATGGATTGGTAAGAAAAAACTAGTTGACAGTGATAAAAGTTAGATTTTGATAAAGATCCAAAAAGGTCTTAAAATATAAACAAAATTTAACATTTATTTTGCAATCTCACTTATAGATTGTAATATGAATTTTCTATAAAATTTAATTATGAGCGGTAAAGATAGAATTATAATCTTTGATACTACTATGCGAGATGGTGAGCAATCACCAGGTGCATCTATGAGTTTGGAAGAAAAAATCCAAATAGCAAGAGTATTTGATGAATTAGGTATAGACATTATTGAAGCGGGTTTTCCGATAGCATCACCTGGAGATTTTGAAGCAGTAACAGAAGTTAGTAAAATTTTAAAAAAATCTATTCCTGCAGGATTATCTAGACATTCTAAAAAAGACATTGATAGAGCCTATGAAGCTTTAAAACATGCACCAAGATTTAGAATCCACACATTTATTTCAACAAGCCCTCTTCATATGAAGCATAAATTAAATATGTCGCCAGAAGATGTTTACGAGTCTATTGGACACCATGTAGCTTATGCGAGAAAATTTACCGATGATGTTGAATGGTCTTGTGAGGATGGCACAAGAACAAATATGGATTTTATGTGCAAGACAGTAGAGCTTGCCATTAAAAATGGAGCAACAACTATAAATATTCCTGATACAGTTGGTTACACAATTCCATCTGAGTTCACAAATATTATTCAAACATTGTTAAACAAAGTTCCTAATATTGATAAAGCAATTTTGTCCACTCACTGTCATAATGACTTAGGCTTAGCAGTTGCAAATTCTTTGGCAGGAGTTCAGGCTGGTGCTAGACAAATTGAATGTACTATAAATGGTTTAGGGGAAAGAGCTGGAAATGCAGCTTTAGAAGAAGTTGTAATGGCAATCAAAACAAGACCAGATTTGATGCCTTATGAAACTAGAATTAATACAACACTTTTAAGTAAAGCTTCTAAAATTGTGTCAAATGCAACAGGTTTTCCCGTTCAATACAATAAGGCAATTGTTGGAAAAAATGCTTTTGCTCATGAAGCAGGTATCCATCAAGATGGTATGCTTAAAAATAGACAAACATATGAAATTATGACACCTGAAAGTGTTGGTGTTAAACAAACCTCATTGGTAATGGGAAAACATTCTGGCAGACACGCATTTAAGGACAAATTAAATAGCTTAGGCTATCCAGATTTAACTGATGACGTTGTTGGTAATGCTTTTGCTAAGTTTAAAGTATTAGCAGATAAGAAAAAACATGTTTATGACGAAGATATAATTGCACTTATAGATGAAAGTTTAATTATCGATAATAAAGTGAATGCAATTAGTCTTAAATCTTTAAAAGTTTTTGCTGGAACAGGCGAACCTCAAAGAGCAGAAATGACTTTAGATGTATATGGTGATGTTAAACAAGCATCAGAAACTGGAGATGGTCCAGTTGATGCAATTTTTAAATGCATTAAAACATTGTTTCCACACGATGTTAATTTACAATTATACCAAGTGCATGCTGTAACTGAGGGAACAGATGCTCAAGCTACAGTAAGTGTCAAAATTGAGGAAAAAGGAAAAACCACAGTTGGACAGGCCGCCGATACAGATACACTAGTAGCATCAGCAAATGCTTACATTAATTCATTAAATAAAATGATTATAAAACGAGATAAAACAGCTCCGATGGAGCAAGAAAGTCAGAAAGTAAGAGGTATATAAATGGCATTATTTGACAATTTCAAAAAAATTTGGAGTCAGGATATGGCAATTGATCTTGGAACTGCAAATACCCTAGTAGTTTTAAAAGGAAAAGGTGTAGTTCTTAATGAACCTTCTGTGGTTGCAATTGTCGATCAAGGAGGAAAGAAAAATGTTTTAGCTGTGGGTGATGAGGCAAAGACAATGCTAGGACGAACACCAGGTAACATTAGTGCAATAAGGCCACTAAGAGACGGAGTAATTGCAGACTTTGTTGTTACTGAAGAAATGATTAAACATTTTATAAAAAAAGTTCATAAAGGAAGTACATTTGCAAATCCAAGAATATTAATTTGTGTTCCAACTGGCTCAACACCGGTTGAAAGAAAGGCAATACAAGACAGTGCTCTTGCAGCGGGCGCAAGAAGAGTACAATTAATTGAGGAACCAATAGCTGCAGCTATTGGTGCTGGACTTCCAATCTCAGAGGCAACAGGATCAATGATTGTTGATATTGGTGGTGGTACTAGTGAAATAGCAATCATGTCCTTAGGTGGTTTAGTTTACTCTAAATCACTAAGAGTTGCGGGGGACGCAATGGATGTGGCGATCGTTAATTATATGAGAAAAGAGTATAATTTGCTAATAGGTGACACTACTGCTGAAAAAATTAAAAAAGAAATGGGAACTGCCATACCTACTGGAACAAATACGTATCCAGTAAAAGGGCGAGATCTTAGATCTGGTACTCCAAAAGAGGTTAATATTACAGAAGAAGATACCGCAGAAGCTTTAAATGACATCATGAAAGAAATGGTAAATGCAATTAAAGATGGCTTGGAAAATACGCCACCTGAATTATCTGCTGATTTAGTAGACATGGGCTTAACTCTTACAGGTGGGGGAGCATTATTAAAAAATATTGATAAAAGATTTTCTAAAGAAACAGGTTTACCAGTGCATGTTGCTGACGACCCATTATCATGTGTAGCAGTTGGAACAGGAAAGGCTTTGGATCAAGAACAAACTTTCTCTACCATGTTATCTGAATATTAAAAATAATGGCAGTAGGCAGAGACGATTTTGTAATTGCCTTTAGATCTGCCTTTCTTAATAAAAAAGGTAAGCAAAAATTTTCTTTACTAAGTTTAATCCTATTATCAATAATAATAATTATATTAAGCAATATCAATTTTAAACCTATCAGTTTTTTAAGGGTAGGTATTAACGAAATTGTTTATTCTGTATCGTACTTAATATCAATTCCTGAAAAAAAAATTCAAAAGTTTAATATTCAATTGAGTAAACATTTAAACTTATTTGAAATATATCAAAATACAAAAATAGAATTAGAGAATATAAGACAAAAAGAATTAACCAATAATTTTTTACAATTGGAAAATCAAAAATTAAGAAAATTAATCGATGAAAATATATCCTCTGAGGAAATTTTAGCAAAAGTTTTGATTGATAAAGACAGCCCTTTTTTAAAATCGATTATTTTGAATAAAGGAAGCAAAGATAGTGTTAAAGCAGGAATGGGTGTAATTGATGGGGTTTATCTTGTTGGTCAAATAATTGAAGTAAATTATACCAATTCGCGCGCTTTATTGTTATCTGATTTAAATAGTAAAATACCCTCAGTTTTAGCACCGATGAATATTCAAGCAGTTATTTCAGGCACTGGGAAAAATTTTGGAAAAATTGAACATACTAAAGATGATATTAAAGATGACCTAAAAGATAAAGACGTCATAATTTATACTTCAGGGCTTGGAGGAATTTTTAAACCTGGAATACCAATCGGTAAAATTTCTAAAGATAATCAAAAAAGAGTAAATTTTTTCTCTGATTTTACTCAGTTGGATTATGTAAAGATAATCTCATTTAAAATTGGAGATATCAAATAATGTCATCTTTAAATGAAGTTTCTTTCAAAAGAGTATTCATATCTTATTTACCATTAACATTTTTGTTCGTTTCGGTATTTAACGATTTTGATTTTAATTATCTAAAAATTGAAAATTTTTCTTTTAACTTTGCTTATATTTTAATTTTTTATTGGACTTTAAGAAATCCAGACCGCTTAGGATACCTGGCAATTTTTTTTGCAGGGATAATTAATGATGTTGTAATAGCTGTTCCTCTAGGAATTAGTAGCTTGTGCTACTTGCTTTTATGTTCAGTTACTGCATATATGAGAAATATTACTTTAAATCCAAACTTTGTAAAAGATTGGTTTTCTTTTTTATTTGTAATAATTTTAATTAATTCGGTTCAAGTAATTACACTCGATTTGATATTTTTATTGGACATCAATTATATGAGATATTTAAATAATACAGGATTTACATTTTTATTTTATCCTGCATTTTTTGTATTTTTCAATTCCCTGAGTACTAAAATTTCAAAATATAAAAATGATTAAACAAAATTTAGGTATCAGAAAGTCAGACGTCTTTAATAGACGAATGTTTGTCATAGGCATTGCTAAGGTGGTTATTTTAGCTGGAATTGTTTCTCGTCTTTTTTCACTTCAAATTAACGAAAACAAAAAATATCTTACCCTCTCAGACAAAAATAGAATACGTGAGTGGAAACTACCCCCAACTAGAGGAAACATTGTAGATTATTTTGGAAATATAATTGCAGGAAATTTAAAAGTTTATCAACTACATATTATACCCGAACAAGTTGAAAACTTTAATTATCTTCTTGTAAGACTAAAAACACTTTTAGATCTCAGCGATAAAAAAATTCAAAAAATAATTAAATTAAAAAATAAATTAAAACCTTGGGATAGTATAATTGTCTCTGAAAATTTAACCTGGAGACAATTTTTGAAAGTCAATAATTATCTTTACGATCTTGTTGGTGTAAAACCTGTGATGACAATCTCAAGAAATTATCCATTTAATGATGTTTATACACATGTTCTTGGTTACGTTAGCCAGCCCAATCAAAAAGAAATTATTGAAAATAAAATAGTACAAGAAAGATTTGTGCCAGGAATGAAAATTGGAAAATTGGGACTAGAAAAAAAGTTTGAAAATCATTTAATTGGAACAAACGCAATTCAAAGATATGAGGTTAATGCTTATGGTAAAAGGATCAATCAACTAGAATTCCAAAAAGGATCTCAAGGTAATAAAATCAGACTCACTTTAGACACTGAAGTTCAAAAACTTTCAGCAAAATTACTTTTAAATAAAGCTGGATCAATAAGTGTGATGGATATTTACACTGGCGATATAATTGCAATGTATTCCTCGCCATCTTACGATCCAAATTTATTTTTATTTGGAATTAGCCAAGATGAATGGGAATTAATAAGAAATAATCCATTAAAACCTTTGATCCATAAAACTATTTCTGGCCTTTATTCACCTGGATCAACTATTAAGCCTATTGTAGCTCTTTCAGCTTTGGAAAATAAAATCATAAATCCAAATTTTAAGGTTAAATGTACTGGTAAAACAGAACTTTATGGACAAACGTTTCATTGTTGGAAAGAGAAAGGCCATGGATTTGTCAGCTTAAAAAATGCAATGAAACAATCTTGTGATACTTATTTTTATGAAATTGCACGTTTATTAGGTGTTGATCGATTAAATATTACCGCCAAAAAATTTGGGCTTGGTGAAAAGGTATTAGGACAATATTTCGATAATGAAAAACAAGGATTGTTTCCAAATACTAGCTGGAAAAAAAATAATCTAGGAAGAGGATGGGTGTTAGGTGAAACATTGATTACAGGAATTGGTCAGGGTTACACCCAAACTACTCCTTTACAGTTATGTTTAATGACCGCACAAATTGCAAATGGCGGATACAAAATAAAACCAAAAATTCTTGTAAATAATAAGCCATTAAGTTTGGAACAGGCAAAAAATTCAATGAAATTTGACTCTCTACACTCTCCTAATTTGAAATTATTTGATGATCCAAAAAATATTAAAATAGTTCAAGAGGCGATGTTTAGTTCTACCAATGAAATATATGGAACCTCCTATAAATCTAGAATTGATGATCCCAAATATCAATTCGCAGGAAAAACAGGCACATCTCAAGTAAAAAGAATTAGTAAAAGAGAAAGAGAGCTAGATCTCAAATTAGAACAAATACCTTACAAAGATAGAGATCACGCACTTTATGTTGCCTATGGGCCTTATATAAATCCCCGGTATGCCTTGAGTATAATTGTTGAACACGGCGGCTCGGGCAGTAAAACTGCAGCCCCAATGGCAAAAGAATTATTCAAACTTATAATAGATAGAGACGAACTAAGAAAAAAACAATCTAATTTCGAGAATATAAGTATATAAATGTTTTATCATAATCGATTAAACTCAGATCTTTCGTTTATTCAAAAAATTAAAGAAATGGATTATGTTCTTTTAATCTGCATCATTCTTTTATCTTTAATAAGTTTAACGGTGATGTATTCAACAGATGGGGGAGATATACTTTTCCATACCAAGAACCATTTCATGAAACTTATAGTTTTATTTCCATTAATGCTGGTGATAGCATTTTTAAATATTAAACATTGGCATAGTTTTGCTTATCTTTTTTATTTTCTAATTATTCTTTTGTTAGTTTGGGTTTCTTTTTTCGGTATTAAAGTCTCAGGTTCGCAAAGATGGATGAATTTGTATTTATTTGTTTTACAACCTTCAGAATTAATGAAAATAGCTATCATATTAACGTTAGCAAAATATTATCATCGAATAAAAATTGAAAATGTAAATTCTCTTGCTAGTATAACTTTAGTTCTAGCAATCATATTGTTACCTGTTATTTTAGTAATTTCACAACCAGATCTTGGTACATCAGTATTAATAGCTCTAAGCGGATTAATTATTCTGTGGATCGCAGGTATTAAAATCAAATATTTTGTTTATTCTTTTATAGTTGGAATTATTTCCTTGCCTTTTATTATTTCGTTTTTAAAACCTTATCAAAAACTAAGAATTTTAACCTTTTTAGACCCGGATAGAGACCCTCTAGGTGCTGGATATCAAATTATCCAATCCAAAATTGCAATCGGTTCAGGTGGATTTACTGGTAAAGGATTTTTGAAAGGGACACAAAGCTATCTAGAATTCTTGCCAGAAAAACATACGGATTTTGTTTTTACATTATTTTCAGAAGAATTTGGCTTTATTGGATCTGTTGGTCTTTTAATTTTATATACAATAATTATTATAAGAATTATTCGAGTTGGAGCTTTATCGAGAAGTAATTTTTCTAAATTGTTTTGTTTTGGTTTTGCTTTTTCAATTTTTATTTATATTGTAGTTAATCTATCAATGGTTTTAGGCTTACTGCCAATCGTTGGATCACCTTTACCCATCATGTCATATGGTGGTTCTTCTTTGTTAGCTACCATGATTGGGTTTGGAATTGTTTTAAGTGCTAAAATTAATCATAGACAAATAATTGCAGGTTAAATTTATACTTAAATGTAAATTATCTATTAAATTAAATTAATTTTATCAAAAAATATAATAAAACCTACTTTGAGCACTAATATAATTTGTTGTATGCTTTTTTAAATATAATTTAACTATTGAAGTAAAAATGGAAAGTATAGATTTGGAATCAGTAAAATCATTTGTTGACACACTTTGGGTGATAGATTGTGCAATTTTAGTTTTTATCATGCAGGCAGGATTTATGTGTATGGAAACAGGACTTTCTAGAAATAAAAATAGTATTAATGTTGCGTTAAAGAATGCAGCTGATTTTGGATTATCAGTTGTAGTTTTCTGGATTTTTGGTTTTGGTTTAATGTTTGGAAAAAGTTTTAATGGAATATTTGGCACAGATTTATTCTTTTTCAAAACCGAACAAGCTGAATACATGACATATTTTGTTTTTCAGGCAATGTTTGTTGCAACGGCAGCAACAATTGTTTCTGGTGCAGTAGCTGAAAGAATGAAATTTAATGGATATTTAATTATAACAATCATTGCTACTGGAATTATTTATCCTATGGTTGGTCATTGGGCATGGTCATCAAGTTATCTAAATAATATTGACGCAACCAGACAATTATTAGCAGTAACTGGGCAGGTTAAAACAAGTGGTTGGTTGACTGATGTTGGATTTGTAGACTTTGCTGGCAGCACTATTGTTCATTCTGTTGGAGGATGGATAGCTTTATCAGCAGTATTAATTTTAGGACCAAGAATTGGAAAATATTCAGATGCTAACAAAGGTAAGTTTACTGGTTCAAGTTTTCCTCTAGCTGTTTTAGGGACACTAATTTTATGGTTTGGTTGGTTTGGTTTTAATGGTGGTAGTAATGGGGCAATGGATGAAGCTGTTCCGTTAATTTTAATTAATACATTTCTTGCGGCTGCATTTGGTTTATTAACTGGACTGGGAATATCTTTTGCGTTGTTCAAGAAACCAGATCCATATTATATAATTTTAGGACCCCTTGCAGGTCTAGTTGCTATAACTGCAGGCTGTAATTCAATGACTTCTGTTATATCAATTTTTGTTGGAATTATTGGTGCAATAATAGCAATCTTTATAAATGAAGTTTTAAATAAATTTGAAATAGATGACGTAGTTGGTGCAGTCCCAGTTCATCTTGCAGCAGGAGTATGGGGTACTTTAGCGGTTGGTTTTTTTAGTGATCTAGAAATCTTAGGAACTGGGCTAACTAGATTTGAGCAAATTAAAGCACAGTTTATTGGAGTATTCGCGGTAGGTGCATTTTCTTTTTTTGGATCATATTTTTTATTAAAAATACTAAATTATATTTACCCTCTAAGAGTCAGCCCATTACAGGAAGAGCTTGGTCTAAACATTGCTGAACACAATGCAACTTCAGTAGAGCATGACTTAATATCAGTATTAGAAAAACAGTCTGAATCTGGAGATTTAAAAGTTAGAGGTCCACAAGATCCATTTACAGCAGGAGGTGTTATAGGGCTTTACTATAATAGGTTGATGAGCAAATTGGAAACAACAGAAGTGGAGAAACAAAAGTGGAGAGATAGAATTTCAAATGAGGTAAAACTTGCAGTAAAAGTACAAGAAAATTTTTTACCTAAAAGAAATCTAGAAAATTATCCTGTCAGTGGAATTAATATTGCTGCAAGAGAAGTTTCTGGTGATTTCTTTAGTTTTTATCCACATAATGAGAGTATTTATTTTATAATTGCAGATGTTGCGGGCAAAGGAATTCATGCTGGAATGGTAATGGCCAAAGCATCTACACTGTTTGAAATAATGTCGAGAGATAAAGTTGATCCAGACGAAATGATGCTTCACATGAACAATGACTTATTTTTAACTAAAACAGGTGGAATGTTTGTGACCTGTATATTAGGTGAATATAATATTAAAAATGATGAGCTTAGATGGGTAAATGGAGGTCACCAACCTGCTATTATTCGTTCAACCAATGGAGATTATCAGCAGTTTGAGAGTAATTCACCTCCAATGGGTGTAATACTTCAAAAAGATAAGTCTTCTTATAAAGTTAATAAAATTAAATTAGAAAATAAAAGATTTTTTGCCTTTACTGATGGTTTGTCAGAAAGTTTAAATAGTGAAGGAGAAGAAATAGGTATTGAGGGTTCTTTAAAGGTAATTGAGGACAACTTTAATACAGATTCTGGTAAACAGTTATCGGACATATCGAATACGGTCATTTCAACCGCAGGCGAAAATAATTTAAGTGACGACTTAACCCTAATTTCTATAGGTAAATAATATTCTTTGAACTAAAACCGCGATCAAATATCATCTATAATATACTTATTGAAGAAAATATACCTATCTCGTGTCAGAAAAAAATTTAAACATTGGAATAGTAGGTTCAGGAATTCAAGGTGTTTGTAATGCTTTATTTTTACAAAAAAAAGGATTTCAAGTTACTCTTTTTGATAGAGACAATCCTGGTGCACAAGCTGCATCTTATGGAAATGCAGGACATTTTTCTCCCTATGCTTCAGTTCCAATTAATAGACCAGATGTATTAACTGACGTACCTGCAATGCTTTTAAAATCTAATGGCCCATTAGCTCTTAAGTGGAACTATGTTCCTAAGATGATTCCGTGGTTCTTAAAATTTATAATGAACTCAACAACTAATAAAATGATGCATACTGCAAAAAATATGCATCAAATTTTAGATTTAGCTTTGCCAGCTTACGATGAATTATTTGATGAAATTGATTTAGAAGGCCTAGTAGAAAATAAAGGAATTCTTTATATTTGGAATGACAAGAATTTAAAAAGTAGAGAACTTGAAATAAATGTAAGAGAGGAACTCGGTGTTAAGCAGCAATTAGTAAATAAAGCAGAAATTCATGATCTTGAACCACATATAAAGCCTATTTATCACGCGGGTGTTTTTTATCCATATGCAAGACATGCTCGTAATCCAAAAAAAATACTTTTAAAACTATTTGATTTGTTTTTAAAAAAAGGTGGCAAATTTAATAAAGTTAATATTAAAGATATAAACTTTGATGAGGATAAACCTATTTTTAAAACTGAAACTCAAAGTTATATTTTTGATAAGGCAGTAATTGCATGTGGGGCTTTTTCAAAAAAATTGACAGATAACTTTGGTGAAAAAATACCTCTAGATACTGAAAGGGGATATCATGTCCATTTCAAAAATTGTGATCATCTACTAAGTAGGCCAGTAATATTTTCAAATAGAGGTTTTGGTATAACACCAATGGAACAAGGTCTAAGAGTGGTGGGAACAGTAGAATTTGGTGGATTAGATAACCCATTGTCAAAATCAAGGGTAAAAAATTTGATTAATAACGCCAAATACATGCTTGGTGATCTACCTGAACACGAGGATGAGTGGCTTGGTTTTAGACCTACATTGCCTGACTTTTTACCAGTAATGGGTCCGTCTAAAAATTACAAAAATATTTTTTATTGTTTTGGACACCATCATTTAGGATGGACCTTAGGTCCAATATCTGGAAAGATTGTTTCTGGTATGATCGCAAATGAAAATACTAATTTAGATTTAAAACCTTATAGTTCACTTAGATTTTCTTAATTTCAAGCATCTAACACAACGATAGTTAAATCATCTTTTTGTAAATATTTAGAATTTAACACGTTATCAATTATCAATTTTAATCTTTCATTGTTAGGCTTACCTTTAAATTTTGTAATATAGTTTTGAAAACCTTTCGAACCAAGCTCTTCACCTTGTGGGTTTTTAATTTCTGTAATTCCGTCAGTAAAAATATACATCGATGAATTTTTAAAACTTATTTTATATTCTTGATATTTTGTTTTTGAAACAATGCCTAAAGGAGGTCCTGCTTCATTAAAATTTGAAAATTCATTTTTATCATTCATTATTATTGGTGGTTCATGACCTGCATTTGCTAATAACAATTCATTAGTGTTTTTATTATAAATTCCAATAAGCATAGTTACAAACATTCCCCTTGAGATTGTCTCACAAATTTCATTATTCAATTGTGTTAATAAATCAGCAGGAGAAAAATTTGTTTTACTTAGGCAACTATATAGGCTCGATGCTTTCGACATTAGAAGTGAAGACTTTATTCCTTTACCAGAAACATCAGCAACACCAAATCCGTATTTACCATTTCCTAAATCACTAAAATTATAAAAGTCTCCGGAGACAACTTTTGCAGGAATATTAATCCCTGCAAGGGGGAAAGGTTCTCTTTTATTTGAGGATAAAAGTGATTTTTGTATTTCTCCGACTATTTCTACCTCTTTTTGTATTTTATTTTGCTCTACCATTTCTTGAGCCATTTTTGCATTTCTTATCGCAAGTGCAGCAGGAGTAGATAATAATTCTAAAAGTTTACGATCATTCTCAATAAATAATTTTTCATTAGTTTTTTTGTTCAAACAATGAATAACTCCAATACAATCATTCGCAGCAATTAATGGAGCACATAAAACAGAATAAGTTGTAAAATTTGTTTTATTATCCAGATCAAAATAGAATTCTGCAATTTCTCTTACATCTTTTCTAACGTTACCTACTCGAATACATTTTCTCTGATCAACAGCCTTTGCCATTACTCCATCTGTTAATTCTAATTTGTATTCTTCTAGATGATCCTGATTGATTGATGCGATACACTCAAATTTTTTAATTTTATTATTGATTAAAAAGATGTTTGCCGCTTGAGCATCTAATCTTGTAATAATTATTTGGAGTGCAGTTTTTAACGTTTCATTTAAATCAAGTGAGACTGCAAACTCTTGATTCATTTTGTTGATGATTTGTAAATCAACATTATCTTGAGTTTCACTTCTAACTTCATTCAAGACAGGTTTCTTTGGTTTAAATAAGAACATTTTATACTCTAGTATTTTAACTCATTTTTGTTAAATTTAGCAAATATGGAAATCGTATTATCATCGCCTAATCTATATATACACTTGCATGATGCAGTTGTAATTGTTCAGTTTTTAATTGACGGTTTTGTTGAATTAGCAGCAAAATTTGAAATATAATTAATATTAATTTTTTGTGGATTTTATTTTTGTCATCGTGCTAGGAGCCCTTTGGGGTAGTTTTGCTAATGTTTGTATTTATAGACTGCCTTTAAATAAAGGAGTTGTTGCAGGACGATCCTTTTGCTTTCAATGTAAAAAAAAAATATCTTGGTATGACAACATTCCTGTTATCTCTTTTGTAATACTCAGTGGAAAATGTAGAAAATGTAAAAATAAAATTTCTCCTCAATACTTATTGGTAGAAATTTTATCTGCTTTTGGTTTTTTTTTAATTTATTTTATTTATGGTGTAACCACCACTACCTTGTTTTTAATTATTTTATCTCTAGGCTTTATTGTAATTTTTTTCATTGATCTAAAACATTTTATTATTCTTAATAGCTTGACGTATCCGTTAATGATTTTAGGTTTTTTGAAATCTTTTGATCCTAACCTAAATTCATTATTTCCAAATTATGTTAATTCATTAATTGGAGGTTTATTTGGTTACGGAATTATTTGGTCTATAATATTTTTTTATAAACAGGTAAGAAAAAAAGAGGGGATGGGCTTAGGCGATGCAAAGTTATTATCTGTAATCGGATTTTGGTTCGGTTGGATAGCTATACCTTTTGTAATTTTTATTTCATCAATTGTTGCCTTGTTTTCAGTAATACCTAGCTTAATAAAAAAAAGTAAAAATATGTCTTCTCAAATTCCATTTGGGCCTTTTCTTATTTTGGGATGTCTTGGGTTTATAATTTTTAAAAATGAATACCAATTTCTTTTATTTGGATAATAAACTAATGGTTGTATTTAGTATTAAATTTTTTTAGATATAGTAATATTTAATTTTTATGCCTTTATTAAACGAAAACCTGAAAATGATCTCCTGCAGTGATTTTAGGTTATTCTTAAAAAGAATGGTCAAAGACAAAATCGAAAAAGAGTGGACAGAGGACTTTGTAGAAAAAATTGACTTAGTGTTGCTCCCAAGAAATACGATTAAAAGAAGGTACGAAAACAAAGGTATTGACTTAATTAAATTAATCAATGACTCAAGTTATTACAAACATGTTAAGAGAAATGTTAATCCTCAGGGAAATTTAGAATTTCAACACAAAAATTAGGCACTTAACAAAAGTTTTCAAATTTTTGATTTAATAAATCAACAAATTCAATTTATATTTAGACATGAAAAATAAATATATTTATTTGGGTTGTGTTTTTTTATTTTTGATAATAATCAAATTTATTAATCCTCCTATTATTCAAAAAATTTCATTCATCAATTATGATTTTTATCAAAAAGTATTTAATAGAGGGGAAGTAAAAGATATAACCATTGTAGATATTGATGAAAAAAGTATAGCTAAGATTGGTCAATTTCCTTGGAGAAGAGATACATATTCCAAGATTTTAACTAATTTAAATCTGCATAATCCTAAAGCCATCGCCTTTGATATAGTAT
Source organism: uncultured Pelagibacteraceae bacterium (assembly GCA_902619815.1). GTDB lineage: Bacteria > Pseudomonadota > Alphaproteobacteria > Pelagibacterales > Pelagibacteraceae > Pelagibacter. The sequence continues at coordinate 14,581 of CACNGH010000004.1, read as the reverse complement.
TTAGTGAAGAAGATAAGCAAAATCCAAAAGATTTATTGTCTAAATTACAAGTAGAAAGTGATCAATTAATAGACATTGACGTAATTGATACTAATAAAATTTTTGTAAAGAGCATAAAAAATTCAAAAGTAATTTTGCCTATTTTAGGAGATCCTAAGGATAATTTAGTAAAGAATAATTCTAAACCTAAATTAAGAATAATTGTAAAAGGAGAAAATCCTAAAAATTTTATTTATAAATTTAAAAATAAAATAATTTCTCTTGAGGAAATTAGTAGTGTTGCAAGTGGGATTGGTTCAATTTCATTAATTCCAAGTATAGATGGTGTAATTCGAAATGTACCAGTGCTTTATAATATAGATGACAATTTATGGCCATCATTAGCTCTTGAGACAGTGAGAATTGCAACCGGTCAAAAAAATTTATTAGTAAAAAGTAGTAAAAATGGAATTGAGTTAATTAAGACAAAAAAAAATATAATTCCCAGTGATCAAAATGCAGTAATTAATGTGAAGTATAATAAATTTTCTAAAAATAATTATGTCTCTGCTGTTGATGTAATTAACAATGACTTTGATCACAAAAGAGTTGAAAACAAAATAATTTTAATAGGATCATCCGCTCAGGCATTATTTGATATTGTTAAAATTTCCAATGGTAAAATAATTCCTGGAGTTGAAGTTCATGCTCATATTATTGATAATATTTTAAAAAATCAGAGTATTTCAAAAAATATTTATACAGTAACTGCTGAAAATATAATCTTCTTATTTCTAATAATATTTCTGATTTTTATTCCAATCAAAATCAAACCAAAATTTAGTATTATTTTTTTTATTGGTTCTATTATTATAATTAATTTATGGAGTATTATTACTTATCAATTCAATTTTTATATTGACTCATTATTTGTAAGTATTGCAGGAGTAATAGCGTTTATGATTTCGTTGTACTTTAGATACTTAGAGGAAAATTCACTTGCTATTGAGAACGAAAAAAAACAATCAATTTTAAAAAAAGAACGAGAAATAGCTGGTGAGGTTCAAAAGAAATTATTCCCAAGTAATAAAAAAATTGAAAAATATATATTTGCAAGAAACGTACCTGCCAAAGATGTATCTGGTGATTACTATGATTATTATCAAGTAAATGATAATGAAATTTATTTTATCTTAGGAGACGTAACAGGTAAGGGGATTAAGGCTGGAATATTAATGGCAAATGCTGCTGCAGTATTTAGATCACTAGTAAAAATGAATTCCTCTGTTGCAAAAACTGCTTTATACATGAACAATCAGGTAAAAGACTCCTCTTATCAAGCAATGTTCATTACAGTTATTTTGGGAAAAATAAATTTAGAAAAAAAAGAAATGGAATTTATCAATATGGGTCATGAACCAATGATGGTACTAGATCAAAAATTTAATTTTGAGTATGTAAAATCAACCTTGCCTCCAATGGGATTAATGCCTATCAAAGATGAGAGTTTTTTTAAAACGACAATTTTAGATATATCTGATAAAACAATTCTGATTTATACAGATGGAGTTACAGAGGGATATGTTGATGAAGGCAAAGAACTTGAGGTTGTGGGACTTGAAAATGAAATTAAGAAATTAAATTCAACTTCGCCTGAAATAATTATTAATCATGTGGCAAAAATACTCACTGATAAAGGCTTTTCTTTAAGGGATGATATTACGATGCTTGGAACAAATATTAACAACTCAGATTAGGTTTTTAAAACTACAGTTATTTTAGAAACTACTCTAGAAAATAAAAAAATTATTTAATGGTAAAAAATTTATTTAAAAACTTAATAATTGTTTTTTTTTTGATATCAAGTTCAGCTTTAGCAGAAATTACATATAGAGAAATTTTAGATAACCCAACAGATTTAGAGTTAAATTTAAATTATGCTAAACAACAAGAAAAAGTTGGTAATATTAAATCAACTATTGCAACCCTAGAAAGACTGAGCAAACTTTATCCAAAAAATTCTGATATCAAGTTATATTTACTATCAATTTTACTTAAGATTGATTCAAAAGTGAAAGTTGATTTTATGGTCAAAACAATGCTTGAAGATCCTAATACTAATGAGGAAACTAAAAAATTAATAGCTGAACTTCTAACTGGTGATCAACTTCAAAAAGATAAACAAAATAAGTGGATTGCTTATTTAGATTTTAATTATTCTCAAACAGAAGAAGATAATATTAGTGGAAGAACAAAATCAGGAAAACTTGCTAAAAGTAATGGCACCACTGACTCCGAAGTGCCTTTTCCAACTAATGATAGTAGACTTACTTTAGAGTATGATAAAACTTTCGTTAGAGGTACTTCTTTAACCGTAGGAAGAATTTTAGATGAAAGTTCATCCGTATTTATGAACTTAGGTTTAAATTTAAACACTAATAACAAAAAGCTCAAAGGGGAGAGTGATATTCACTCTGTCTCCTTGAGTTATCTAAAAGCAAAAAAAAATCATTATTTCTCGCCGTATATTTATTACAATAAATTAAATTATAGAATGCAAGAGGATTATCAAGCCAAGGGATTTGGGATGAGCAATACATATTTATTTAATGATAAATTTAATTTAAATTATGCTTTAAGTTACTCTGATAGTAGATATCATTCAGAACCTAGCCCAATAGACTCTCAAGGAACTCAAATATTTGTCGATGCAGGTGATTTAAATAACAATGAAGTTTACAGTGCTAATATAAGATTAAATTATAACCTAACAGATAAAATGCAAATTAGTTCAAAAGTAATCTATAGCGATATTCAACATGCTAAAAGTTTTGATAGTTACGAGTCTAGTGGTGCAAATTTATCAATTTCTAGAATTTTCCCATTTGGAACATTTACAGCATCTGCAACTCATCTTACAAACCTATATGATACTAGAAAAACAACGGTATCTTCATTAAAAGATAGAGAAGATACGAGTTTAGTTACTAATTTCATTTTAAGGGGTGACATAAATCAACTTTTACCTTTTTTAAAAAAGATAAATAAAGATAATAGTATTTATTATACTTTGAGCTTTAGAGAATCTAATGTAAATTCGACTATATCTAGTTATGAGATTAAAAGATCATTTAAAAAAATCGGAATATCTAAGAGGATAAATTTTAATGGTTAAAAATTTTTTTTATATTTTATTTATTTATTTTCTTTTAATTTTCAAATCCTTTAGTGCTGAATTTATTGGTGTAGTAGGTGTAGCAGTGGGTGAAATAAATAATCAAAATAATGAAAAACTATTAAGTGGCTCTAAAATATTTTATGGAGATACTATTGTAGTAAAGTCTAAATCAAACGCACAAATATTATTTTTAGATGAAACTGTTATGACTGTAGGGGAAAATACGGAGTTAACTATAGATGATTTCGTATATGATCCACAAACAAATAACGGAAATTTTGTAACAAATATAAAATCTGGAGTTGTAAAGACAATTTCAGGAAAAATAAGTGAAAAAAATCCTGAAAATTTAGAAATAAAAATACCAAATGGTTCTTTAGGAGTGAGAGGTACAGAGTTTCTGGTATCACTAAATGATAAAAAAGAAAGTACAGTTTTATTATTAGGACCAGGCCCAGAAAATACACTTGGTATGGTTCCTGGAAATATTAAATTAACAGATGGTATAAACACTACAGATATAACTAGTCCTGGTTTCCAAGCAATGATTCAAAATGTTGTATCTTTAGCATCACCTGCAAGCCCAGATGTGTTAACTCAAATGTCAAGTTCAATGAGTCATTCAGTTTTAAATTCTAGTAATGTAGTTAATAGCTCTAAAAATTTAACTACAAATTTGATAAATTCAGCAGATTTAAAAAATAATATAATAATTACAGCAAAAAAGTTTGATTTAAAATCAGACGAGAGTGCTTCAGAAATTTTATCAAGCTTATCAACTGAGTCTGAGTCCGAAGAAATATTAGTTGCTATGAATGAGTTACAAGAAAATATAATAGTAACAGATAATGAGAATTATGTAAGAACTTTAGATCAAGACACAATTTTATACGATTCAGGTTGGTTTGATTTAACAAAAGTTACAACTGGATCAAATGGGCTATCATATAGTTCTGACAAAAATGTTTTTGCGGACGGAGCAACGCAACAGGGTCGTGCTAAAGTATATGTAAACTTTAATAAAAAAGAAATAAGTGCAGATGTATTTTCTAAAATAACATTAAAAGGAGCATCAACAGTGGACTATAGTTTTACAACCCCTACAGTTACTTTAACCACAATACCAGTTGTTGCTTCTGTGCCTATGGCAATGGGATCAACTGGAGGTGTATTTATAGATCAATTAATTGATAGTGGTGGGGGTGAATGTCCAGCTGACTCTTGCACCTCTTTAGTTAGAGTTGCAAACACTTTGCAGGATAGTGCTTTGACATTAAATTCTGGAACAACAGAGCAATTGATGGACAAGTACAACCATGACACTAGCAATTCAGATGCTGCAAAAGAAGTATTTCAATACGGTAAATTTACTACTGTTGATGGATCTGGATTAACAGGCCTTGGTACTATGATTTTTGAAGGAGCTCATGATGCAGCTGCAGTTCCTGCAGGAGAAGCTGCTTATGTTCAGTCTATCGAGAGATTAGAAGGCTCAACAGTAGTAATTGGCAAAGCATTAGAATAAAGAAATATTAAAATTGAGAACAAGAGTTTTTTAACTTATTTAAGAAAACTTTTGAAATTATATCTATGAGATATGTAGAAAATTTGTTAATTTCATATAATGAAATCTTCAAATAAATCTAAAGGTTTTACTTTAATCGAGCTACTAGTTGTTGTAGCAATCATAGGAATTTTAGCTGCAGTTGGCGTGGTTGCTTATAGTGGATATACAAGTGGAGCTAAAAAGCAGGCAGCCAGTTCTAACCATAAAGCAATTGTAAAATATATAATTTCTGAGACCATGAAGTGTTCTATGGGAAATGAGAGAGCAATGGGTGATGAATTAGATTGCAGCAAACAAAATTTACAAACTTGGAAAGACTTTGTAGCAAAGGCAGCGGAAAAAGCTTTGGCTGATTTTAAAAACCCTTATGATACATCAAAAAATGCTTTAACTCATGGGGGAGGAGTATCTAATGATACAGACGTTGGTTATAACAGAATGAGATCTCCAGGTACTAAAATTCAAGTACTTACATGTGTGCAAACTCCATGTTCTGGTACGCAATGTAGTATTCCTAATCACGTTTGTAGTCAGGATATCAATTTAAATTAATTTTAAAAAAAATTAATTAAATAATGGATCAATTTTTATTCATAAATATTATTATTACTGGGATAAATATTTTTATTGTTGTTTATGCCTATTCATTGAGTTTTTTTCCACTAAAATGGAGAAAAAAAGTCAATCAAGATACCTTGGTTGGACTTGCTTTAATTTTTTTTACGATGATCACCATGTTTGTTTGGATCATTTATTTTTATTTTCAAATTTTCAGACCTTTTGACGATATTGCGATTTTCACATAGTATATTTAAATGAAAAACAAAGGCTTCACCCTAATAGAACTCTTAGTTGTTGTAGCAATCATCGGTATTCTAGCTGCAGTAGGCGTAGTTGCTTATAGCGGTTATACAGCAGGTGCTAAAGAACAAGTTTGCTTAGGTCATTACACTCAATTAAAAAAGAAGATAAATCAGAACTGGCTGATGTGTGATATTAACGGAGAAGTTCCTTTAAAAGGTCAATTCACAAATGGTGTTGAAGGAACCGAGAGAAATGTTGCATGTACAAACTTTGGAACTATTGCAGGTGAGACCGTGAAAGATTTTACAAACTATGCAAAAAGCCCTTATGAAAATCTTAAAAGTAATCTGGATATATTATCATATATTGGTGATCCTCCTAAAGATGGTCAGTTTGCTTATTATCCAGAGTCAGCTGGGTTTAAACTCAGAGTAAGGTGTAGAGGTAAAGTAACATCTTATCAATGGCCAGTCGCTCAGTTTCCATAAAATTAATGAGCAGAAAAGGCTTTACACTAATAGAACTCTTGGTCGTAGTAGCTATCATCGGTATATTAGCAGCTGTTGGGGTAGTTGCTTATTCTGGCTATACTTCTAGTGCAAAAAGAAATGCAACACTTGCACAACATGAAAAAGCAGTAAAATTTATTCAAAATAATTTAGGTTTATGTGATGTTCAAGGAGGCGGGACTTTAAAATTAAGCTCTACAAGATCATTTAGCTGTGAAATGATTGCAAATAAAGGCAATATAAAAAATTTAAACAATATTTTAATTGGACATTTTTTAGACTTAGGCTGGAAAAATCCTTATGGAGATCCAGATCCCGTAATTTATGCTGGAACTAATAGTTCACAAGATCGAGATGGAAGAATGAGAATTGACGAAACAGAATGTCCTGGTGGTTATTCAAATGGAGCTCGAATTGCTTTGTGGATAAAAACGCATAAAGAATATTATCCAGTATTAATTGAAAAAGATGGGTGGTGTAAAAATTAAATAATATTTAGAAATTATGTCTCCAAGAATTTCGATAAGTATTTACCTGACCTGAACCAGCACTAATACTTATTAAATCTTTCTTTTTACTATCTTCACATTCTTTCTTTTTCTTTTGGTCAGTGATTTTACTACAATCTACTTTACCTGCTATATTGGCAAAAAGAGTGTCTCCAAAGGTTACTATTTTAGATAATACACCTTGCCCAACCCAAGCACATTTATTATTTTTACCTAATGTTTGTCCAAGCTCAGATGAAGCATTTGTTCCACACTCATCATCAACACCGCAGATATAGGCATCTCCTAGGCTACATTTGTTCACAGATTTTGTTGGTTCATATACTGGAAAGTAAACTTGACCACGATATACAGTTGGTTCAGCTGAAACTTTTGCAAAATCTTTTAAATTTATATACCAACCTGTATCTGCATTTTGAGGACAATTAGCTCCTGTTGTATCGTCTGTGGTATTTTTACATTCGGTAATCGTGTCAGCTTTTGCTGGCAATGCTACATCTTTATAGAATGGATAATCAACATCTTTAATTCCAAGCATGAAGTTTTGTACTCCAGAAGTAGTATCATTGATTCTTTCATAATCACCCGTTCCTGCGAATAACCACATGGAATTTGTTGTATCCCCTATAGTTGCATCCATTGCATGATACATATATCTTCCATTTGCTTTTGTTGAACCAGCGTTAAATAATGTTGTGGTGTCATAAATTTTAATTGAATTTCCACTATTATCATCACTCATATTAGTTAAATTCACTTTGGTTATTTTTCCCTCTAAATCACTAACATAAGCTAAACCTCCAGAGTAATTTACTCCAGATGCTGTATCAGGTGTTACTAAGACTATAGACGAGGGAACCGAATTTACAATATCGCTAGCGTCAGTATCCTCTATTTGTATTCTTTTATATAAACTTCCTGGGTTTGTTTCATCTTCTAAATTTATTAAAGTTAAGTTTGAACCAACGCCTTCGAATTGAGTTCCATATCCGCCTCCCATTGCAGCTACATACACATCATCGAGAATATTACTATCTCCAGCTCCATTATTTGGAATTCTAAATATTCTTGGATCAGACCAAGTTTCACCTAACTCACTATAATCATATTCGGGATTTGTTTGTACTCCTGTAGCCTTTGATCCTGCTTTAATAAACACACCAAGCATTGAACTTGTGTTGGTATCTCCAGGATCTGCTGAGTAAGTCATATCAGTTCCAAAAGTGATTTCAGTGTCACCACTTGAATTTGTCGACACACTAAAATTAGTATAATTATTGTCATTAAAAGTGACTAAGATATCACTTTTTTTAATTCCTTGGACTGGGAACGTCCATTTTTTGCCTTTGTAACATGATGTAGATTGGGATGAATTACATGTATTAGATACAGTATTATCATCATTATAATTATCTGTAACTTTTATAGACTCTCCAAATGAAGCAAGAGAGTAAGATTTGCCAATATAATCATAATTATAAATGACTTGATTATGATCAACTCTGTAGACTCTATGATTGATTTTATCATTAAAAATTGACCATAAGTGCAAAGGTTTATCAGGATTAGTTACATCTAACATACTCATTCCAGCTCCGCCTCTTCCATAAGGAACTAATAAAATTGTGTGCCATTTTTTAGCAGTATCTAATGGAGATTTAAAATACATATCATGTGCAACAATAGAACCATCAACTCCAAAGATTGCGTTTGATCCTCCACCTTTTGCAAGATTTAAATTATTATTCATAACCAAAGGTAAGTAAGGTGCAACTAATGGTGGAACAAATCCCCATTTTTCTTCTCCACTTTCTGCATCAAATGCATGAAGAATTCCACTATTAGAACCAGCATATATAACAGGTTTATTGCCTCTAGCTTTTAAAGAGTCTTTCCATGTGACATATCCATTAACATTTCTAAAATAAGATTCTTGATTACTGTTTTGAAATTGTGTGTCTGCAGAGGGTGCACCTACCACAATCAACTGTGAATGGTATATATCACCTAGATAAATATTTTTTCCATCTTTTGTTCTCTTTTCAGTAAGATTACAATCTCCATCATAATCAAAATAATCAGCTCCTCTTAAGAAATTAATTAATCCTTTTAAATCATCATCTGTACCATCTAGAACCCCAGCAGAATTTGCACATCTTCTATTTAGACTTGACCCACCTGGAGAGTCTGTTTTTCTGTGATAATCTTGAATATCATTTTCATATAATGACATGACATTTCCAATCTCTGTTGCATATGTATCTCTAAAGTTATTATAATCTGCTTTATAATCAGTGCCTGGAATTATACTCCAGAGTTTTCTAGAAGCTGGCGCAGGAACTTTATCTTGTGCCGACCAGTTTTTAACGTGATTTTCATCAATACTTCCGTCTGGATTTATTTTTGTTCTTGTAAGTGTTCCAATCCATTCTTTATTTTGTTGGTAATCAAATTGAGCTTGGTATAAAGATCCACCTTTTTCAATTGTTGCTGTAATTGCAGGAGCAGTAAACGAGAGTTTTTCAGCAATGATTTCTCCAATTTTAGCTTTAAGTTGGGCTGTTAATGCAGCTCCAGTTGTAGCTACAATTGACTTACCTGTGCCGCCTGCTTTTGCAACGTCTTGGAAATATCTGTATCCATTTGCACTGATACCAGTACCAAATGCAACTGAGAAAGTTTTAATCTTATTATTATTGTAAAGATCTTTAACTATTTTTAAACCTCTAGTATGAGTATGACTGAACCAATCTCCATCGCCAATTAAAATTACATAAGAATTTTGACAATCTAGATTTTTATCTATAGGTGAATAAGTAGTATTTTTATAATACCTCGATGCAATTCTCATTGCAGAGTCTAAGTGTGTACCTCCACCTGGATTAACTGTCCTTATCATTTTAGCAATTTGAGCAGCTCCACCTTTATAAATTGGCACTTTTAGACAATTATAGGTGGTACAAGGGGTTGAATACCCTTGACCAGTTTTATGATTTCCGTGCCATCTGTTAAATCCAGATGCTCCCGATGACCAGTAAGCAAATCCAAAATCAACCCCAGACGTTAATGATGAGTCTTTTACTATAGCTTCAATAGCTTCATATGCGGCTTGCATCCTTGTTTTTGGAGCTCCACCAATAGACTTAATCCACCCACCATTTTGATCTAAAGCATGTACTTGGCCATTATTTAAGTTTGCAGCAAGTATTCTGTTATTGTTATCATCATATCCTAAACCCCATGGATAGTAAAAATACAGGTTGCTGGCAGATGATGCAGATCTGCTTCTTTTACCTTTAGTCAATAAGTTAGTATAGCCTGACCCAGTATTGTTAACTTGAATTTTTCTCATCCTGCTGTTGCTCCATGAAAGTGTCCATATTTGATTTGCTCCAACATGTTGTAATCCAACGTAACTCCCTTCTGGATAATAAAAACTTTGACCAGAAGTTGAAGGACACATACCAGACTGGTTTAACGGAAATTTATAAATTCTATTACTTCTATATGAAAATATATTTCCAGCATCAATTGTGGTTCCATAACTATACCTTAATTGAGAATTCACATTACAGTTCCTTATTGAACCTGAATTAATATCAATTACTTTGTAACCAAAAGAGCCTCCAACAAAAATTTTCCCAGAATCAATTGTCATATTATAAGGATAACCGCCTAGATTATATTTAACCATGCATCTTCCATCACTAGCCCTTATACCGACAATTGCTCTTTCATAAAATGCAGTTGTATAGTAAATGCCATTATGAGTTTCTCCACTATATGAATAGGATGTTCGACAATTACTATTACCTTCATATTTAGAATTTCCTTTGCCAGAAACTCCATTGTTTCCAAATCCACTGTCAGTTGTAGCTGTATCGTATAAAAACTTTTTAACTCCATCCCTGTTGTATTGAGAAACCAAAATATTTCCACTGGCATCTGCATCAGCGTCATAAGGATATCTCATACTTGCAGTTCCTCCGCTCATACGCCAACCCATACTTCCAGATTTATCTAATAAAATTAATACATTTGCAGGAACATCACCAATACCAGTTCCAGGAGGTAAGGCTTTAGAAAATACATTTTCTGTTGTTAAAAATATAAATAAAAAACTAAAGATTAATTTTTTTAATTTCATTGTGAATCCAACTGCTCCATTTCTTTATCAGCATAGAATTTTGATAATTTTTCATCTAGCTTAGGTGTTGAAATATAAATCTGTTCATCTTTAATTCCATCATCACCAGTTAATCTTTGATAGATAATAAACAAATTTGTTTTTTCAAACACCTCTACTCCTTCATAAGCGTTTGGATTATTTCCAGTATCAAAGTCATTATAGTTTTTTTTTACATAATTCATTAAAGTCAATTTTTCAGTTACTAAATTTCGATCGTCATTTAAAGCAACAAAATTAACTGCAACCAATTCGTCATTTAAAAATCTATATTCAATACCCACATCGTTTAATTTTTGGTTCGGGCAAATATCATTTGCTAAAACAGGATAAACATTTAATTCAGCATATTCCATTGGAAAGGGCCTTGCAGCAATTTCTCTTTTTTCAAAAACTTCTTTTTTTTCTCCAAATTCAGCTATTAGATCACATGCTGAATATGCAGCACTGAATGAAAAAACTGTGATCAGAAAAGATTTTATTAATAATTTCATAAAATGATTATAATTATAAATTATTATATTATTAATACTGAAAAAAAAATTTGTCATTTCTATTTAGGTAAAACAACTACACTTTCTAGTGCTACAATTATTCTTTTTTTAGACCCAGAATTGATTGAATGTTTTCCATTGTCCTTATTATAAGCATGTTCTTCAGCTTTTATTCCACATCCAAAAACCCTATAAGCCATACCATTTTGACCACTATTTCCGGCTTGTTTTTTTACACTTGATCCTGTTCCTTTAAATGGGGCATCCCCTATATTTGTAACAAAATATTCATAATAATAGCCTTTCAGTCTTTCAGCCTCATGCTTCTCATTTTCTGATGCATTATTGTTAAAACTATCTCGAATAACGTCACCAAAATTCCAACTTTCACCAGTAACTACTTTTAGTTTATCTGGTTTATCTGGAAAACTGTTAAAGCAATACTCTGAAGTATCAAAGTAATATTTATCAGAAGTTTTATAATTGATCTTAATCATTTGACCCTTAAAAGCAGTATTCTGATTTGCTGGTAAATTTCTTTTGTTTAATTGTCTCTTATGATTACCCGGGTCCCAAGGACCTAGAAATTGATTAAGTATATATTTTTCACCCTCTAATAAAGCGGTTTCTGCTACATAAAAAGTTTGTTGATACTCGTCACTCTTATTATTACTTTGATGATCACTCGCAGACATTACAATAAGCGCTCCACCCATTAGAGACATTGCTAACATTAAAACTAATGAAAGGACTAAAGCAAAGCCTTGTTCATTTTTTTTAATCATGATCCAACATTCCTAGCGTGTGCCGTTACAACAATTGTATCTCTTAAAAATTTATCAGTTTTTTTTATATTTCTTGATGTGTCTGTCATTGCAAAAATTTCTCTTGCTTTAGAAGTTCTAAAAAAATCTTTGGTCGATCTGACTGTCAATGCAATATCAATAGTTTTTATTTTATACAATTTATCTTTTGTTGCATTAGTTGGGGTAGGGGGTGGCTTGATTAATAATCCCTTGTCATCAATCGCATTAAACACTAAATCACTAATATAGTCTGTAACCAATGATGGTCCATATGTTTTGGGATTATTGTCGGTACCACCATCATCCCATTTTTTATCGGTTATATTCCACTTTACTTTTGATTTGTAAATTGCAAATGCATCTATTGGAGGGTATTTGTTTCCAGGTAGAGGAGGCGCGGACTTGTCAGGAATTTTTGATCTTTTGCATTCATAAGTAATTTTATATCTTTCATATTCATATTTGAGAGGATCACCTTTTGGTTTTCCTGCTATTGTTCCATAAACAATTTCAATCTTATCACACGCTTGTGCAAAGTTTCTTGATTTAGTAATGATAATAGGAGCATGTTCATTTGAAGTTGGAATATTATCATTATGATATTTGAATCCCGCAAGTCGAATATCTCTTAATAACATTCCTATAACATCTCTTCCAGCTGTTGAAATTTTTGCCCGATCAGCAACTTGTGAATAGGAGTTGTTAACAACGGTATAAGAAGTAAACATAGCTGCCATCATTACTACTGAAATTATAATTCCAATTAAAATTTCAATTAATGTTACCCCAGCAATTGAGCTAAATTTTTTTTTCATTTAATGAATTTGAAAATAAAGAAATTTTTTCTTGCTACCATCATTCATATTTACTTCCATTTTTCCTAAGTACCATTTTTCATAAATTCCAGTACCTTGTTGGCCTGGTCCTTTGTAATTTTGAGTATTATTATAAGTACAATTATTTCCCGAAGCACTATTGTTACAAATATCAAATACTTTTAAAAATTTTATATCTTGTGATCCTTTACATTTAATTCTTCTTTTAGAAAATCTATCATCCCATTTTTTAAATTTATTCTGAGCAGTATTTGTAAATGAACCCGTTTGTGTGGTTCCTGAGGAGCAGCTACCCATTCTCCAAGAGGATTTTGTGCCTGATACTTTTTTCGATACTAAAAAATCTCTAAATTTTACATCTTTTGTTGGAGAAGTTGAGTTTTTTTCTGAAATCAAGTCTTCTGCTACCATACCGACTAAATAATTAGATTTTGTTCTCTCACCTGAAGTATCAATAGATTGAACAGAATAGTTAACCATTTGAAATATGGCAACAAAACCAATTCCAATGATTGCCGTAGAAACTAGTGCTTCTATTAATGTTATTCCTTTTTCGTGAATTCTTTTACCTAATTGTCCAATCACTTTTACCTCGTTTATATTTAGTAACTGTACCAAATCTTGACCATAGAACCAAGTATGCAGGTTTTGTTAACCCATTTTTTTTACCAAGAGTTTTTAGATCACATTTATCACCATTTTGTTTTGCATTACTTTCGCTACAAACAAGCGCATAATCTTTTACCTTTTCACCATTAACAAAAAATCCATATTGATTTTCTAATGATCCAGTTTGTAAGAACTTAGTTCCATCTTTTGAAAAACATACAGAACCTTGCTGATCTGTGTGGACTGGAGTATCAATCACAGTTTCTTGAACAGTTTCATCCCAATAACTGTTATCTTTACTACATTGAATACCCCCTTTAGAATTAATTTTTGCTGAGTAAGTATCTTGATAAATGCCTTTAGTTTTAATTGTTGTTGAAGATGTGCCATTAGGAATAATTTGAAATTGTACGTATTGAAAATTACCTCTTTGAAGTTGAGTGTTAATATTTGTAAGCATCGATGCAATTTGTTCTGAGGCTTTTCTTACTTTTCTATCCTCACTCCATTCCATAAAGTTTGGGTAACCAACAGCAGAGACAATAGCTACTATAGTAATTACAACTAGTAGTTCTAAAATCGTAAAACCTTTAATGTCCTGCTTTTGCTGCACCTGGATCTATTTTTCCTGACTTAACCAACTCTTCTAAAGATTTATCCATTGTAATCATTCCATCCCTAACTGCAGTTTGCATGATACTTGGAATTTGGTGAATTTTAGCTTCACGGATTAAGTTTTGAATTGGTGGAGTACATTTCATTATTTCAAATGCACCAACACGTCCTTGACCATCTTTTGTTTTTAATAATCTTTGCGTTACTACCATTTTTAAAGAAGTTGAAATTTGTGCACGAATTTGTTCCTGTTGTTCAGGTGGGAACACGTCAATAATTCTATTAATTGTACTTGGTGCACCACTAGTGTGCAATGTTCCAAAAACTAAGTGACCTGTTTCAGCAGCTGTTAATGCTAAACTTATTGTTTCTAGGTCTCGCATCTCTCCAACTAAAATTACATCTGGATCTTCCCTCAATGCTGCTTTCAATGCCGCAGCAAAAGATTGAGTTTGTTTTCCAACTTCTCGATGAGAGACAATACTTTGG
>CACNGH010000003.1:0-89959 GCA_902619815.1 uncultured Pelagibacteraceae bacterium | reverse complement strand
TCTTGTAACTGGAGTAGATCTGTAATTTTTTGTCAATTGAAATTGATAAACAACCTGATCACCCCATTTAAATGCCATCTCGCAACCAGCTAAATAAAATTCCCACATTCTAAAAAATCTTTCATCAAACATTTGAATTATTTTTTCCTTATTTTTGATACAGTTTTCTTTCCAGTGTCGCAAAGTATGTGAATAATGAAGTCGTAAAACTTCAATATCAGCTACTATTAAACCTGCTTTTTCAATTGGGGTTGTAACCTCGCTTAAACTTGGTGTGTAACCACCTGGAAAAATATATTTCGTAATCCATGGATGAGGGTCCCTGGGTGGATTTACCGAACCGATAGTATGTATCAGCGAAACTCCATCATCTTTAAGCAATTTTTCAATTTGTGAGAAGAATTTACGGTAAAATTTTCTACCTACATGCTCAAACATTCCAACACTCACTATCCTGTCAAACTTCTCATCCAACTCCCTATAATCCATTAACTTAAAGTTAAGTTGATTTTCTAAATTAAGTTCTTTTGCTTTTTTTTGACAATAGTTAAATTGATTTTGAGATAAAGTTATTCCAGTAACCTCACAATTAGCACTTTTTGCTATGTCAATTGCTAATGATCCCCAACCACAACCAATATCTAAAACTTTTTGATTAGGTTTGATATTTAATTTTTTTATAATGTGTCCTATTTTATTATTTTGTGCATCTTCTAAAGATTCATCTTCATTTTTAAAATAAGCACATGAGTATTGTCTTTTTGGATCTAAAAATAAATCATATAGGTCATCAGAAATATCATAATGATGCGAAACATTCATTTTCGATTTTTTTATAAAATTAAAATTTGTTAAATATCGGTAAGATCCCCTTAATCTATTTATTAAATAACTAAAGAAATTAAGATCTCCTCTTCCAAAGTTCATAAGTGCAAGATCTAGAAAATCAGTAAGACTTCCATTTTCTATTTTAATTTCACCATCTGTATATGCTTCACCAAAATAAAGATCTGGATGAAATAATAATTTGTAATGAAGTTTTTTATCAAGAATTTTAAGTTTAATAGGATTTTCTTTTTTTGGGTTTCCAATAATGTAACTTTTTGAGTTAGCATCAACTAATATAAAGCCATCTTTCTTAAAAACACTATTTAAAAATCTAGCAAGTTGCATATTAGGCTGCCAAGGAAGACTTTGTTGAAAAATTTAACTTTTCTAGGCTATCATTAAGTTCTTCTACCTCTTGAGTATTTAAAATACTTAGAGGAGGTAATAGATTTTCATAAAATGCGTTATTTTTTCCAAAATACGTGTGAAGTCCTGATATTAAATTATATTTTTCAAATACATTTCTCACATCACACAATTTTTGATTAACTTTTTGTTCATGTCCATTTTGAAAGTCATCAAATACTTTTCTTGCTAACTCTGATGTAGCATTGCATGTAGCAGTAATTATTCCCGAACAACCTAGCTCAAGACCTCTTAATAATTTAGATTCTGATCCAGGTAGAACTGAGAAATTATCTATTTTTAAATTTTCAAATAAATTGTATGAACTATCTTTAACTCCAACAATATTTTTTGGGTATTTTGTTACAAGTTTTTCAACACACTCAATACTAAACTTATAACCACACAATTTTTCAAAATTATAGAGAATTATTTCGCTATCAGGAATTGCATCAGCTATTTTGCTATAAAATTCTATTACTTCTTTATCACCATATTTGTAATAAGCTGGTGGCATTATTAAAAATTTTTTAAAATTTAATGATCTGGCTACTCTCATTAAATTAATAGTTTCACCTAATGAATTTAGCCCAGTTCCAATTATGTATTTTTCTCTATATCTGCTTAAAGCTAGATGATTTAATAAATTAATTTTTTCGGAAACGGGAATTAACTGTGCCTGCCCTGTACTTCCAAAAATTGCCACCCCATGGCAACCATTATTTATGATCATTTCTGCATGTTGTATGGTTTTTTTAATGTTAAGTGTCAAATCGTTGTTTAAAATCGACATCGATGCAGCGTATATCCCACTAATTTTACTCATATTGAAAATTTATATAAAAAAACTGATTAGTAAAGTTTATAAATTACTTGTGAAAATATTAGGAATTCAAAATAAAATGGGTATTGGTGATACAGTAATTTACCTTCCATTTATTAGGGCAATATCGATAAAATTCAATTGCCCAGTAAGTTTGCTTGTGAAAGAAAATTCAAAAGCTGAGGAATTTTTAAACCAAACTAACTATATCGATCAAGTTATCTACCTAAAAAAAAATGACAAAAATGAAGGGATATTAGGTTCTATCAAATTAGCAAAAGAGCTAAAAAAATATAATTTTGAAAAAGTTTTCATTTTTAATTCTTCATTAAGATTTTATTTAGTTTCTAGATTGGCTAATATTAAAAAAATTTATCAATATCCACTTTTTGAAAAAAAAGAACAACACATCACTGGTGCTGCCAATAAGTTAATTAAGGATAATTTAAGTATTGATGTTAAGGAAAATCCTGAAATTCAAATTGATGAAAGTCTAGTTAGAGAAACATCAGAAAAGTTACTTATGAAAACAAACGAGCTTAATATCCTGCTTGCTATTGGAGGGTCTGGGCCGACAAAAAGAATTCCTTCAAAAACCTTTTTAGCATTTATGAAAAAAATTAAAAATGTTAAAAAATGTAAATTTTTTCTTGCCACTGGTAAAAATGAAGATGAACAAAAAATTTTAAAAGAAATCTTAGACTCCGAATTTAAGGACCAATGCTTTCGTTTAGATAACTACTCCATAAATAATACTTTACCTATAATAAAAAATTGTAATGTTGCAATTTGTAACGATACGAGTTTTTCGCACTTATCATCAGCGCTTGGTGTTAAAACTATCACATTAATGGCTGACACTCCTTTAATATATGGATCTTATTCAACAAACATGTATCCAGTCATACCTGATGGTGAACAAACTGTTACTCATAATACGTTGGGTAAAGATAAAATAAATCCTGAAAAAATATTTAATAAATTGATGTCAATATTAGCTCA
Source organism: uncultured Pelagibacteraceae bacterium (assembly GCA_902619815.1). GTDB lineage: Bacteria > Pseudomonadota > Alphaproteobacteria > Pelagibacterales > Pelagibacteraceae > Pelagibacter. The sequence goes on along the minus strand of CACNGH010000003.1, from coordinate 86,901 downwards.
AGAAATATCTTGAAGAACAATTTCTTTAGCTTCATTTACAATTGTTGAGAGTCTCGCAGTCTCAGGAGAGACATCAGGATGGATTTTTTTTTGGATTTTTAAATAAGCTTTATTAACAATCTCTTTAGTGGGTTTTTTGGTAATATCTAAATTTAATATTTTATAAGCTTCAGAAACAGATAATGAAGAGGAGTTATTATTCTGAGTTTGATTAAAAGAAAATCTTCCAGAATTCCTAAGTGTTTGAATAAGCCTATAAAGAGAAAGCATTTGAATTAAAGACAATCCTTTTAGTTTCACCAGAGCTAGGCTTGCTAAAGTTAGGGGTAATGTTAATAAAAATTTTCCTCCTATAGCAAATAATATTGCAAAAATTACCAATATTAAAATAGTAAGTAATCTTAGACCCCTTGACATTTTTTTAAGAGCAGCATTAGAAAACCATCTCAATAAAAAATATAAAATAATTAAAATTAACAGTGTATAAATTATAATATTCATATATTTCCTAAGATAAATGAAAGTACCATATCTAAAAAAAAAACCAGAGATAAAATCTTGTCACAATATCGAGTGGGAAGATAATTATAGCTGGATACACCAAAAAAATATATTAGAAGTTTTAAGAGATAAATCAAAATTAGACCCTGAAGTAAAAAAATACTTAGAGGAAGAAAATGATTATGCAGAACATCATTTAAAAGACACAAAAAAATTACAAAAAAGTTTATTTAATGAAATTAAAGGTAGAATAAAATTAGATGATGAGTCTCTTCCCTTTAAAGATCACACATATGAATATTGGACAAAAACAACTGAAAAAGGAAATTATTCTATTAAACTTCGAAAAAAAATTGGGACAAATATAGTTGAAGAAATATGGAATGGAGATAAAGAAAAAGAAAAATTAAAAACTGAGTATTTTGGTATTGGTGATTTAGAAGTAAGTAATAATGATAAATATCTTGGGTATTCATTAGATCTTAAAGGCTCTGAATATTATACAATTCATATAAGAGATATAAAAACTAATAAAATTATTTCTAAGGAAATTACAGAGACATCTGGTGGAATAACTTTTAGTTTAGATGATAAATATATTTTTTATTCAAAGCTAGATGAGAATCATCGAGCTAGAAAAATATACAGGCATGAAATTGGAAATTACCAAGATAAAGATTTATTAATTTTTGAGGAAAAGAGTGAAGCCTTTACAGTGAGCATAGGACTAAGTTCAGATGAAAAGTATTATTTTATAAATACATCTGACCATAACACCTCCGAACAGTATTATTTTAATATAGATGAGGCAAAACCTTTACCAAAACTTATAATGAAAAGAGAAAGAGGGGTTCTATATTCAACCAGTTCATGGGATGGTAGATTTTATAATCATACCAATAAAGATGCGGAGGATTTTAAAATTGATATTACAGATAATTTAGAGAAACAAGATTGGAAGCCTTTTATTCTGCCAAAAAACGAGGTATTAATAGGAGGTCTAACTTTTCTAAAAAATTGGATTATTAGATCTGAAACATCTAATGCTCTTGATAAATTATTTGTTAGAAATGTGTCAACAAATATTGAACAAGAGTTAATATTTTCAGATGAAAAAATCTATGTTCCTGGAGTTTCACTCACTCAAAGAAATAGAGACACTGATCAAATTTATCTTGGATATTCTTCACCTAAAACACCCTCAAGAGTTTATAAATTTAATTTATCCAATAAGTCTAAAAAGTTAGTTAAAGAACAAGAGATTCCATCAGGTCATAGTCCAGATAATTACATAGTTGAAAGAGTGGAATTTAAATCACATGATGGAAGATTGGTACCATTAACAATCACAAGACACAAAAAAACTAAAATAGACGGATCGGCAAATTTACTACTCTATGGCTATGGTTCTTATGGTAGTTCAATGAGTCCAAGTTTTTCCTCAACAAGATTAAGTTTAATAGATAGAGATATCATCTGGGCAACTGCTCATATTAGAGGTGGAATGGAAAAAGGGATGAAATGGTGGAAAGAAGGAAAGTTAACAAACAAAAAAAATACTTTTGAAGATTATATTCATGCAGCACAATATTTAATTGAAAATAAATTTACATCTAAAGGTAAAATAATTGGTATGGGTGGGTCAGCAGGAGGATTACTAATGGGTGCAGTAGTAAACCAGTCTCCAGAGTTATTTTTAGGAATTATAATGGCTGTTCCATTTGTAGACTCTTTAACAACAAATCTGGATCATTCTTTGCCTTTAACGGTGGGAGAGTTTGACGAATTTGGAAATGCAAAAGATAACAAGGAACACTTTGATTATATTTTTTCATATGCTCCGTATAATAATATAAAAAAAAAAGATTATCCCCACATGTTAATAACAACAAGTTTAAGCGATAATCGAGTTTTGTTTGATGAGCCTGCAAAATTTACAGCTAAATTAAGAGAATATAAAACTGATAATAATTTGCTTTTATTAAAAACAGAAATGAATGCAGGTCATGGTGGTAAATCTGGTCGAGATGGCGCTATTGAAGAAATTGCAATCGACTATGCGTTCGCATTAAAAATTGCAAAAAAAAACTAATTTTTTAATCTTGAAATATCGAAAGTAATTCCTAAATAATAATTGTAAGTCGCCTAATGGGGCTTACCAAATATAAACTTGCTTAACAAAGGAGGATATTATGACAAGTAAGGATCTATCTATATTTAACTCACTAAGACCGTTTTCAATTGGTTTTGACGACATGTTTGATCAATTTGAAAATATGTTAGGGAACGGAAATTTGACAATGCAGTCAAATTACCCACCTTACAACATTCGAAAAACAGGTAAAGACAACTATGCAATTGATGTTGCTTTAGCTGGCTTTAATAAAAAAGATGTTGAGGTTGAGTTTGAGGATAATTTATTAACAGTTAGAACTAAACAAGTTAATAAATCTGAGAACAGTGAAATTGATGGAGAAATCATTCATAAAGGTATTTCTCAAAGACAATTTGCAAGATCATTCACTATCGCTGATGACGTAAAAGTAAATAGTGCTGAGCTAAAAGATGGTCTTTTAACAATATCTTGTGAAAGAATTATTCCAGAACATAAAAAGAAAAAACTTATAGAAATTAAATAAGTTTTAACTTGCTTGCGGGGATTTTATCCTCGCAAGTTTGATTTAAAAACAGCCGTTAGATACAAAACCAACAACAATATTTTCTGAATTTATCTCAAATCTTCGTTCACAAGGTATCAAATATTTTTTTGTATTATATACAAACTCAAAATTACCTTTTGCATTTGTAAAATCCTCATCAGGTTTTCCCAATTCCATTTGAAGTTTGCTTGCAGATTTTCCGATAAACTCACTCAATTTTTCATTTTCTTTCTCTACAATTGCATCGGTTTTTTGCTTAACTGTCTGACAGCCTGCAACTGCAAAACACAAAACTACAAGAGTAAAAATAAATTTAAATTTATGCATTAATCATTCTTAAAACCGAATTATGGCATAAATATAAACTTCTAAGTTGAATGTTGTGAATAAACTAAGGTTTATTAAAGAAATAACTAATAGAATCAAATAAGTCTCGAGTATTAGGAGGACAAATGCTTGACAATTATTTTAATTATAAAAAACATAAAACTGATTTTAAAACTGAAGTAATAGCTGGAACTACAACGTTTTTGACTATGGCATACATCATGTTTTTAAATCCATTTATCTTATCGGGAGAATTTGCTGGACCCGAAAAAGGTTTCTTTGATTTCGGTGCAGTTTATACCGCAACAATATTAGCAACAGCATTAGCTTGTTTCATAATGGCTTTTTATGGAAAAACTTGGCCAATTGGACTGGCACCAGGTATGGGTATTAATGCCTTTGTTGCTTTTGGAGTTTGTGCTGGTATGGGTTATACGCCACAAGAAGCTTTGGGCGCAGTCTTAGTTGCAGGTGTATTGTTCTTAATTATATCTCTTACTCCAATTAGAGCTTGGTTAATTAATTCAATACCAAAGAGTTTAAAATTAGGAATAGGTGCTGGAATAGGATTGTTTCTTGCAATCATTGGTCTTCAGATAATGGAAGTCGTTGTAGATAATCCTGTAACTTTAGTTCAACTTGGTAATTTAGGTGATCCGTTGGTTCTTTTAGGATGTGCAACATTCATAGCAATTATTGTTTTAGATAAAATGAGTGTAAAAGGAAATATTATTATAGGGATTTTGGCATTCAGTATAATTGCATGGGCAACCGGACTTGCAAAATTTAATGGAATTGCAAGTGCACCTCCGCCAATGACATATCTTTTTGAATTTGATTTATCCGCTGCGATGACAGCCGGAATGTCTACGGTAATATTTACATTATTGTTCATTGATTTTTTTGATACTGCAGGAACCCTTACTTCAGTTGCTAATGTAGCAGGAAAAGTTGGTAAAGATGGAAAAGTTCAGGATATTAATAAAGCAATGCTATCAGACAGTGTTGGAACAGTTGCTGGTGCAATGATGGGAACAACAACGGTGACAAGTTATGTTGAGTCTGGTGCAGGTGTCAAGGCAGGTGGAAAAACTGGTATGACTTCTTTAGTAATTGGTTTGTTATTTTTGGCATGTATATTTTTTGCACCCCTTGCAACTAGTCTGCCTAAACAAATTGATGGTGCTGCTCTACTTTTTGTATCTGTTCTTTTTATAAGAAATATTACAGACATAGAGTGGAATGATATTTCAGAGTCAGCTCCAGCAATTCTTGCAATGATAGCTATGCCATTAACATATAGTATTAGTAATGGTATCGCATTAGCATTTGTTTCTTATGCTTTAATTAAAATATTTACTGGAAAGTTTTCGAGTACTTCTCCTGCAATATGGGTGATTGCGATACTTAGTGTTGTAAGTTTTGCAGTGGCTTAACAAGCTTTAACAGGGCTAGAAATCTAGCCCTGTTTACTAATTTCTTTTAATAATTTCACTGATAGTCAATTCTTCGTAATGCTCAGTTGGTTGAACTATCCAAGGATCAGACTCTAGTCTAACAGGACAGAAATCAGGTTCGAAAGTTGACGATTTTTTTTTCCACAAACAAGCTGTTTTAACTTCTTCAATAAAATCTTTGGTTTGTGGATATTTTTTTAACCACTCGATACTCTTATTTAAAGTCAGTCCAGTATCAGAAAGATCATCTATTAATAGTACTCTTTGAAAATCTTTGTTTTTAGCTAAAGAACTGATCTCTCGAGCAAACATTAGTTGCCCTTGTTGATCTTCCATTCCTTTTCCTGAATAACTTTGAATTACAATATAGGCTATTGGTAATTTTAAAATTCTTGAGAGAATATCTAATATTGGAGCTGCACCTCTCATAATACCCACTAGAACAGTAGGTTTATATTCTTTGTGAATTTGTATTGCTAATTTCTCAACTATTTTTATATATTCTTCAAAAGAGACAATTAATTTATCAGCCATGAAATTTACTATCATAACTAAAATAATTTAAAAAGGAGAAATCATGAAAGCTTACTGGATAAGTGTTTATAAAGAAGTTGAAAACCAAGAAAATTTAAAAAAATATGCTGAAGTGGTTACTCCAATAATAAAAAGCTTTGGTGGGATACCTCTAGTAAGAGGAGGAAAACACATAACGTATGATGGAGATGATTTTCTAAGAACAGTTATCTGGGAATTTCCAAGTTACGAAAAAGCTATAGAATGTCATGATTCAAAAGAATATTTAGACGGTTGGAATATTGCAAAAAGTACAACTACTAGACATATGCAAATAGTAGAAGGTTTTAGTATTGAATAGGCTCTGGATCTATACTTCTCCATAAATACCAAGTTGCAACTGAGCAAAAAGGTGAAAATTTTTTGTTCAATAACTTTACATAGTTTTCTGGTGGCAAATATTTTTTATTGTAATTTTTTGAAATCGCTCTTAATAAACCAATATCTTGAATTGGCCAAATATTTGGTCGATTATAAGTAAATAATAAGATCATCTCTGCAGACCATCTTCCAATTTGTCTTAATTCAGATAAGTAAATTATAGCCTCCTCGTCAGACATTTTGGGAATAAGTTTTGGATTAAATGTTTTATTAATCACTTGTTTAGCTAAGCTTTTAATCCCTTTTACTTTTTGCCTACTTAGACCACAGCTTTTAAGCTGAATAGTTGTCAATTTATTAACTATCTTTGCTGTAATTTTATTTTTACATTTTTTTTTAAATTTTAAAAAAACTGCATTGGCAGCAGCCACACTAATTTGTTGGCCAATAATACTCTTACATAGTGAAAAAAAAACATCCCTTCTTGAAGTTAAAACTGTTTCAGAAGGAGACTTGTACTTTTTTATTAAAGCAGACATTGTTTTATCCTTCTTAGATAAATATTTTTTTGCTGTGCTCCAGTATTTAGGCGAATTACTCATGCCGTGAAACTGATATTCGTTTTTTTAGAGTCATCTCTCGTCTAAATATTATAAATGAAGATACAATTACTAATAAAGCACCCATTAATGTTTTAATTGTTGGAACTTCACTCCAAATAAAATAACCAAATATTATAGCAAAGACTAAGGCTAAGTATTTTAATGGTGTTACTAAACTTACTTCTGAATATTTATAGGATTGAGACAACCATAAATTAGCTAAACCACCTAAAATTCCTACCATAGATAATAGAAATAAATCTAAAAAATTAGGCATAACCCATCCCTGGAATAAAGAAAAAAGACCCAATATTGCAATTGAGAAAGAAAAGAAAAAACTTATTAACCAAACTGGTTCTGTTGAAGATAATTTTCTAATTGCTATAGCAACATATGATAAGCCAAGACAGAAAATTATAGGATAGATATAATAAAAATTTAGTGAACTAAAGCCTGGCTCTGTAATCACAACTATTCCTATGAAACCAACTAAGACAGCTAACCACCTGTATAAACCTACTTTTTCGTTTAATAAAAAAATTGAAAAGATTGTTGTAAAAATTGGTGCTGCAAAAGAAATGCTCACAACGGTAGCTAATGGTAAATTTCTTAAAGCTATAAAGATTGAAACTAAGGCAATTAAACCGGATAAACATCTCTTAAAATGAAGAAAAGGTCTTGATGTTTTATAAAAATCTAAAAATCTATCTTTAGGAATAAGAAATAAAATTGGAATTATTCCACAAAAACCTCTGAAAAATAAAACTTGTCCTACAGGATATGCATCAGACCACTTTACCAATACGTCCATTAGAGAGAAAGCACACACAGAAATGAACATGTAAAAAAAGCCTAATTGATTTTTCGATAGCATGAAGGTAACTTTAGATTAAATAAGTTATTTATCAATGGAAATTGCAATTTTAGGATTAGGATGTTTTTGGGGACCAGAAATTAAGTTTAGTAAGCTTGATGGAATTATAAAAACTGAAGTTGGATATTGTGGAGGCAACAATGCAGAGACCAATTACAAAGAAGTATGTACTGGAACAACAAACCATGCGGAAGTTGTTAAATTAGATTTCGATCCAAAAATTATATCTTATGAAAAAATTCTTAAATACTTTTTTAAAATTCATGATCCAACAACTCTAAATTCTCAAGGGCCAGACTTTGGAACACAATATAGAAGTGAAATTTTTTATTTAAATGATAATCAAAAAACAACTGCAGAAAATGTTATTAGTAAAGAAAACGAGAGACTTTCTGGAAAAGTTGTAACTAAACTATCACAAGTAAAAAACTATTGTCCAGCAGAAGAATACCACCAGAGATATTTAGAAAAAAGATAAAATGTCTTTAGTGGATACAGATTGGTTACAAAAAAATATATCTAAAGTAAAAGTTATAGATTGTTCTTGGCATATGCCAGCAGAGAATAGAAACCCAGAGGAAGAATTTAAAAAAGAACATATTCCAAATGCTATCTTTTTTGATTTAGATAAAAATTCTAAAAATGACACAGACCTTCCACATATGCTTCCAACTTCAAATGAGTGGAATAAAATAGTTTCCAATTTAGGAATTTCAAAAGAGGATCATATAATTATTTATGATAACTCAAATGTAATTAGTTCCTGCAGATGTTGGTATAATTTTATATATTTTGGACATGATCCTAAACTTGTTAGCGTGCTTGATGGTGGATTTAGAAAATGGAAAAAAGAAAGCAAAACAACATCTAATGAGATAATTAAATTTTCAAAAACAGAGTATATGGGCAAAGAATTGACTTCATTAGTAAAAGATAAAGTCGAAATTAATAATAACATTTCTAAAAAGGATTTTGTTGTTATTGATGCAAGAAGCAAAGAAAGATTTGAGGGTAAAGTTCCTGATCCAAGAAAAAATGTTAGAAGTGGATCTATACCAAACTCTATATGTTTGCCCTTTGTAAAAGTAATAAATGAGGATTATTCTTTTAAAAATGTAGCACAGCTAAAAAGCTTATTTGAAAACACATTAGAGAAACCAACAGATAAACCTATCTTTTCATGTGGGTCTGGTGTTACTGCTTGTGTTTTAGCTCTTGCATATTCTTTAGTAAACGCTAATTATCTGCCAGTCATATATGATGGTTCATGGGCTGAGTATGGCAAAATCTAAATTATGAAAAGATCTACTAAAATAACAAGTATAGTAATTATATTTTTTCTAATTATCACAACTGTGATTGTTGGAAGAACTATGATTGGAAATCATTTTAAAAAAAAATTTAGCAAAAGGCCACCACCAGGGATAATAATTACAGCTGCTAAAGAAAGAATATTTGAAAATATTATAAGTACTTATGGAACGGCCGCACCAGTTCAAACTCAATCATTTAAAATTGAAAAGTATGAAATACTTAAACCAATTAAATACAATCAAAAAGTTAAAAAAGGTGATGTTATTGCCAATCTTAAAAATAGAAAAATTATAGCACAATTTGATGGAGTAATTGGAAAAAGAGAATTTTCTGAAGATTTAGAAGTTTCAAAATCATCAATACTTATCAACCTCGAAGATACCAGCTCAATTTATTGTGATGTAGATATACCAGAAATATTTGTCCCATTTATTAAAGTTGGTTTACCTGTGGATATAAAATTTTCTGGCTACAAAGACAAAATATACAAAGGAAATGTTGATTCATTTGCAAGCAGAATAAGCGAGGATACAAGATCTTTGGCTACAAGAATTAAAATGGATAATCTTTCAGGAGAAATACTTCCAGGCTCATTTTTAGAAATATCAATTAAATATGACGTTAGACAAAGTTTAAGTATTCCAGATACGAGTACAATCGTTGAAGGTGAAAATGTCTTTATTTATAGAGTTGATGAGAAAAATAAAGCATTGAAAACAAAAATTACTACTGGTGATCGATACATAGGTTTTGTAGAAGTTTTAAATGGTCTGAATAGTGGTGATAAAATTGTTGCTGAAGGTACAAAGAAAGTGAGACCCAATCTAACCATCAGACCAATAGAAAAAGGTTCCAAAAAAAAACAAGGAAATTCTAGCTGGGGTAAAAAAGATAAATCTAAAAAAGAAGAAGCAAAAAAAAGTAAGTTAGATTGGTTAAGAAAATTAAATATATTTAAAAAATCTGAGAGCTAATAATTGAATGTATATTACTGAAGTCAGCATAAAAAGACCTGTTGTTGCTTGGGTAATGTCATTAATATTAATTATTTTTGGTATCTTTGTTTTTGCAGAGTTACCAGTAAGGGAGTTACCAGATGGTATACAGCCACCAGTTGTTCAAGTACAAACGGAATATAAATCTGCCTCAGCAGAAATTGTTGATGAAGAAATAACTCAAAAAATTGAGGATGTTATTGGTGGAGCAGAAGGAATTAAAAATATAGATTCAAGTTCTCTCAGCGGAAGAAGTAGAATAAATATTCAATTTAACACCGATATTGATTTAGACGATGCAGCAAACGATATTCGAGAGAGAGTATCTAGAGTAGTCGATAATCTACCTAGTGAATCGAGTCCTCCTCAAATATTGAAACAGGCAGCTGGATTTACAACCACGATGTGGGTAGGTCTTTCCTCTCCAACGTGGAGTGACCTAGAACTTGGAGATTATGCAGAAAGGTATCTTATCGATGCTTTTTCGAGTGTGCCTAACGTTGGAAGAATAAGAGTTGGCGGATTAAGAGAGTTAAGTGTTAGAGTTTGGATAGATCCAATTAAATTAGCCGCAAATAACCTTACAATTCAAGAGGTTGAAAGAGCATTTAGGAATGAGAATGTTAACCTTCCAGCGGGGACCTTAGAGGCAAACAACAAAGATCTGACTCTTAATATTGATAAATCTTATTCTAACATTGATAGCATTAAACAATTACCATTAAAAAAAGATAAGGATAAAGTTATTATCTTATCAGATGTTGCAAATGTTGAATTAGGTCCAGTATCAGAAAAAACTTTATTTAAAGCTCAAAGTAAAAATGCGATTAATTTAAAAACTGTAGGAATTGGTATTTATGCTAAGAGTGGCGCTTCTACTGTTGAACTTTCAAATCAAGTTAAAGCAAAAATAAATGATCTAAATAAATCTTTGCCAGACGGATTAAAATTAGAGGTTGCTTTTAACAGAGCTACATATGTTGGTGCAGCGATTGAGGAAGTTTATAAGAGTTTGATTATTGCATTTATTTTAGTTGTTTTAATTATATACCTATTTCTTGGTAACCTTAAAGCTGTGATAGTTCCAGCAGTTGCACTACCAGTTAGTTTAATAGGATCATTCTTAGGATTATACTTATTTGACCTTTCAATTAATATTTTCGTATTGTTAAGTTTTATTTTAGCCATAGGTATAATAACAGATGACTCTGTTATAATGACTGATGCCATCTATACTAGAATTGAAAATGGTGAAACACCACTTGTTGCTGCATACAAGGGATCAAAACAAATTACTTTTGCAATTATTGCGACAACTTTAATTTTAGTTGCAGTTTTTTTACCATTAATTTTTATAAAAGGTATTTCTGGAACCTTATTTAAAGAAACTGCAATCGCTCTGTCTTTCTCTATAGTGGTTTCTTCTTTTGTTGCTTTAACATTGTCCCCAATGCTAGGAAGTAAATTTTTAAATAAAAAAGAAAAAATAAATTTTTTTGTCAAAAAATTTAATAATGGATTTAAATCTTTTACTAGCTTTTATATTGATACTTTAAAATATTGGATAAATAAGCAAAGAACTATTTCAGCATTTATAATTTTAGTAATTGTAGCTTCTGTATTTTTGTTTGATTTTTCTAAAAAAGAGTTACTTCCAACTGAAGACAGGGGTGTTTATTTGATAATTGGATCTACTGATGAAGGCAGCTCATTTGAATACACTCAAGAAAAAGCTCAAATTATTGAGAGCAGAATAATTAAATTATTACAAGCAAAAGATAGTCCGTACGAGAGAGTAATTATGAGAGTTCCAGGATTTGGTAAGTCTGCAACAACTTATAATACATTTATAATCATTGCGTTGTTAGATGAATGGAAAAATAGAGAAAAAAGTAGTCAGACAGTATTGAGAGAAGCTATCGGACAAGTTGTTTCTGTTCCAGAAACTTTTGCTTTCCCAATATCCCCTCAAGCAATTAGGGTTTCAAGCTATAACAAGCCAGTTCAATTGGTAATCTACGGAACAAGCTATGAGGAGCTTGAAGAAATACAAAAAAATGTTTTGCGTGAATTAAGAAAAAATAGAAATATGTCTCGAATAGAAAGTGATTACACTAAAAATAAACCTGAAGTTAAATTAATAACTAATAAAAACAGAGCTAACGATTTAGGAGTATCGACGGAAAATATAGGCAGAACTTTAGAGACACTTTATGGAGGCAAAAGGGTTACTACTTTTAGTAAAGAAGGAAGAGAATACCCAATTATTTTGCAACAATACCTTGCAGATAGAAGAGATAAAGACGGTTTATCCAAAATTTTTGTTAGATCAGAGACAACTGGAAAACTTGTTTCAGTAGCAAGTTTAGTAGAATTCAAAGAAAAAGGTACAGCGGAAGTGCTACCTAGATACAACCGTCAAAGAGCAGTTACAATTTCTGCAGCACTCTCAGAGGATTATACATTATCCGAGGCAATAAATTATTTAGAAAATGTCATGGTGAAAGTTGCACCTCAAAATCAAATTACTTGGAAAGGAAAATCTGAAGAATTAAAAGAAACAACTAATGAAATATATTTAATCTTTGCTTTGGCATTGATTACTGCTTATTTGGTGATGGCGGCAACATTTAATTCTTTTGTGCACCCTTTTATAATCATTTTAACAGTTCCACTTGCAGTCTTTGGTGGATTAGTCTTTATATTATTTTTAAATAGTTCGATTAATATTTTTTCTCAGATTGCATTAATAATACTGATCGGTATCTCAACAAAGAATAGTATTTTAATAGTTGACTATACAAATCAGATAAGAACAACAGGTGTTAAACTGCAAGATGCAATACTCAAAGCATGTCAACTGAGAATAAGACCAATTATTATGACATCGTTAAGCACCATGATTGCGATGTTACCACTAGTAATAGGAAATATTGGGCCAGGTGCAGGAGAAGGATCTAGATTAGCTGTTGGAGGAACTATTCTTGGAGGAATGATTATTTCAACTTTTTTCACATTATATGTAACTCCAACAATGTACTTAGCATTAGCAAAAAATACAAAACGTATTGATGCGGTAGATATAGAGCTTAAAAAACAATTAAATTAAAAAACAATATATTTATTTGTAGATAATGAATTCTTACAATCAGATAATTGTTTTTTATAAATATTTGACTGTTTTTCTACTCTCTTCGCTAAATTAATAACTTTCTTATTACTTTTATAATTTTTATAATTCCCCCACCCTTCATGGTAGGCAATATACTGTTTGAAAGCATCTGTTTTTGAAACTTTTAAAATTTTTTCAGTTTTTGTCGTATACCAACCAATAAAATCAACACTATCTTTAAATCTTGTTCTGGTTGCAAACTTATTTCCTGTTTCAGTTTTATATTGTTTCCATGTTCCTTTAACTGCCTGAGAATAGCCAAATGAACTTGAGGGTCTTTTATAAGGGACTATTTTAAAAAGTTTTTGTCGAGGAGGTTTAGCAAGCCAATCAAAACCTGACTCCATTTTTATAATCGCAAGCTGTAAGTAAATGGGTGTCCCCCACTTTTTTTCAGTTTTTTTGGTATGTTTATACCAAAAATAATTTTCATTAAATATAGAGCAGCTATTAGAAGTATTGGAAGGTATTGAGGAACAGCTTGAGAACAGAAAAAATATTATAAATAAAATTTTATTTTTTAAAAAAAAATTTATCATTAATTAAGTATAGTTTTATTTATCAAATTATTCTAAAAGATAAACAAATGAGTTATTTAATACTTGTAAGGCACGGTCAGAGTGTATGGAATCTTGAAAATAGATTTACAGGATGGGTGGATGTTGACTTAAATCAAAATGGAATGGCTCAGGCAAAAAAAGCTGGTGAGCTGATTAAAGGGAAAAAAATAAATATTGATCTCTATTACTCCTCATTTCAGTTGAGAGCCAAAAATACACTAAAAATTATACAAGAACAATTAGATGACAATAAAAAAGTTAAATTTGCTTGGGAACTTAACGAAAGACACTATGGATCTCTTACTGGTTTAAATAAAGATGAAATGAAAAAAAAACTTGGAGAAGAAAAAGTTCACCAATTCAGACGCTCTTGGGATCTAAGACCTGATCCACTAGATAAAAATAACAGCTATCATCCTCTAAATATCAATACATATAAAGATGTACCTGTCGAAAAAATTCCAGATACTGAGTCTTTAAAAGATACATATGAGAGAGTAATTAAATATTATAGTGAAGATATTAAAAATGAATTAAAAAATAAAAATATTTTAATTTCTGCACATGGAAATTCAATAAGAGCTTTGTGTAAGTATCTTTTTAATTTAGATAACAATCAAATTTCAAAATTGGAAATACCTACTGGTAACCCTTTACTGATAAAATTTGATTCCGATAATAAAATATTAAATTGTGGGTATCTTGACTCTGAACGAGCTAAAGATCTTTTAGTTTATTAAAAATATTTAAGTCTGTTAAATGATAGAATTTTTGTTTACTTTCAAACCCATATAATTTTTTTTCATCTATTAATTTGTTCCAAATATTTAAAATAGAAAATTTACTTATAGTTTGATTAGCTAAAATTTTTTTATTTAAAATTTGACAACCAATATAAATAAAATCCAGGTTATCTGTTTTCGAGATTAAATTATTTGAAAGATTAAAATCTCCTGCTAAGCTTTGATCAAAACTTAAGTTTTTATTTACTAATAAAAGAATATTGTCTAATTTTTTTGAAAAATAAATTTCCTCCATTTTTATAATTTCATCTCTATATCGATTTGACCAAATTGTATCCGGATTAAAGACAATAAAATCATCTTCGTCAGACTTACTGGTCATATTTAGTATACCACCTCCGGTATCTAGAATACTTTTACCATCTTCAATAATATGAATATCTAAATTAAAATTTTTATTTTTAATAAAATTTGAAAAATGTTCTTTTAGATAGAAAGTATTAATAAAGATTTTGTTTATACCCATTTCCTTAATCAAGTTAATGCTTTTCTCAAGCATAGTGACTTCGTTTATTTGAAGCAGAGGTTTAGGTTTTGTTAAAGTAATTGGATTTAAACGTTTTCCAAAGCCAGCACATAAAATTAAAGCAGTATTTATTTTCACAATTTTATTTAACAAATTTAGGGAAATTATTTTTTAGTATTAATTTTAAACTATTAAATTCCCTATTTTTTCTCATCCTATAGTTAATCATTTCCCAAGCATAAGGTATCATTTTTGCGTATTTTTTTTTATTGTCTCTTAATGCTAAACGCATAAAAATTCCTATGATCTTTAAGTTTCTTAAAACAGATAATATTTCAAAGTCATTAATAAATTCTTTAATTTCAGTTTTTGTTAATTTCTTAAAGTAATTATTTAAAATTTTATTTTTCAGTTTATTAGATGTTTTGAATCTAACATCGTCAACAAGTGAAGCTAAATCATATGTTTTATTGCCAATTAACGCATCTTGGCTATCAATCACTGCAATATTATTTTTTACATACATTAAATTTGATACATGAAAATCTCTGTGAACAAAAGTATCGTTTTTTAAATTCAATTTGGATAGCAATTTTTTCACCTCATTTTGGTATCCTTTTTTAAATTTTCTAATCTGAAACTTATTTATTTTTGTAGGTGCATACCATTTCGAAAACAATTTTGCTTCGTTCAATAAAATTTTATCTTCATACTTCTGTACTTTATATTTCTGTATATTAAAATTTAAGATTTGTTTATCTTTAATTAATTGCAATCTGCTAAGAGTTTTTAAAATTTTTATAAAAAAAAGCTCTTTATTAGTTTTATTGTGTTTCAAGACTTTATATAAAGTATTATCTCCAAAATCTTCAACTTCTATATAGTTATTTTTATAATTTTGATTTATTAACTTTGGAGCCAAAATTTTATTTTTATTTAATATTTTATTAACAGCATCATAAATCAAAAGATTTTTAACTTTATCTTTTTTAGCATAAACCACAATTGAACGATTATTCTTATTTCTATAAAATTTGCGAAACGAGGCGTCGCCCTTAATTTTCTTTAGCTTTCTAAAATTTAGCATATTACTAAGATAAATTTAAACCTTTTATCTCAACAGATCTATTTTTTATTTCATTTTCGTATGTAAATAATAAATCTATAGATTTTACTTTATTATTATTTTTTAGCAATTGAGGCCACTCAACTAATGTAATAATTTTTTTATTGTATTCAAAAATATCTAAGTCTTTAGTTTCTAAAATATTTTTTATCCTAAACAAATCGTAATGTTTAATTATAAAATTATTAGTTTCGTACTCATTCAGTAAATTAAATGTAGGGCTAGTAACCTCTGTAAGTTTTAGTTGCTCATCGGTCTGAAATTTATTAATAAAATATTTTACAAAAGTTGTCTTGCCTACTCCCATCTCACCATACAAAAAAATATATTCTCCTCCTTTTAAATATGAAGTTAATTTTTCTGCTAATTCTCTTGTGGATTTCTCTGAAGTGATATCAATTTTGCTATTTTTAATAGCGGTAGGCATCTGGTTTAAAAGGACCTTCTGTTCCTACACTTATATAGTCAGCTTGATCTTTAGACAATTTCGTTAGTTTAGCACCAACTTTTTTAAGATGTAAAGTAGCAACTTTTTCATCCAAATGTTTAGGCAACACATAAACTTTATTGTCATAATTTTGGTGATTGTGCCAAAGTTCTATTTGTGCAATTACTTGATTGGTAAAAGATGCACTCATAACAAAACTGGGATGACCTGTTGCACAACCTAAATTGACTAATCTTCCTTCTGCTAATAAAATAATTCTCTTCCCACTAGGTAATTCAATTTCATGAACTTGAGGTTTTACTTCGCTCCACTTATAATTTTTCAAAGCTTCAACCTGTATTTCATTATCAAAGTGACCAATGTTACATAATATTGCTCTATCTTTCATGTCTCTCATATGGTCTGCGGTTACAATGTCCTTATTTCCTGTTGCGGTTACGACTATATCTGCCCTACTTATAGCTTCTTCCATTAAAACAACCTCGTAACCCTCCATTGCAGCTTGAAGAGCACAAATTGGATCTGCCTCTGTAACTAATACTCTTGCTCCACTTTGTCTCAAAGATGCAGCACTTCCTTTTCCAACATCTCCAAAGCCTGCTACAATTGCAATTTTACCTGACATCATAACATCAGTTGCTCGTCTTATGCCATCTACTAAACTTTCTCTACAACCATATAGGTTATCAAATTTTGATTTGGTAACAGAATCGTTGACATTAATTGCTGGCACTAAAAGAGATTTATCTTTTTCCATTTTGTTAAGTGCTTTAATTCCAGTGGTTGTTTCCTCTGAAACACCTTTAACATCTTTCATTAATTCTTTATGTTCGTTATGCATAATGGCTGTTAAGTCACCTCCATCATCTAACAACATATTTGGTTTCCAATCAGATTTTCCAACAATAGTCTGCTTGATGCACCACAAGTATTCTTCTTCCGTCTCACCTTTCCATGCATAAACAGGAATACCTGCTTTAGCAATAGCAGCCGCCGCATGATCTTGAGTTGAAAAAATATTACAAGATGACCATCTTACTTCTGCTCCTAAATCAACAAGTGTTTCAATTAATACAGCTGTCTGGATTGTCATGTGCAGACAACCAATAATTCTAGCACCTTTAAGTGGTTTTTTATTAGAATATTCTTCTCTTAAAGCCATCAAACCTGGCATTTCGCTCTCTGCAATAGAAATTTCTTTTCTACCAAAATCAGCTTGTGAAATATCTTTAACTTTATAATCTTCCATGGCAAGGTTTATAGCGTTAAGTTATATTTAATCAACATTAGATTAGATACTAGGAAATCTTATTTCAATCATTGCACCAAGTGTATCCATACGATTAGATGCTACAATTTCTCCATCGTGTAAATCTACTAGGTTTTTAACGATATTTAATCCTAGTCCTGAATGTTCACCAAATTTATCAGGTCGGTTGCTATAAAATCTATTAAATATTTTTGAAGTATCTTTTTCCTTAAATCCTTCTCCTTCATCAATTATTTTTACAGAAACTTTATTTTCCAAGGTATTTGAAACATTAATAAAAATACTAGAACCTTTTTTGCTAAAAGATATAGAATTATCTAATAAGTTAGCAATTATTTGTTCTATTCTATTTTCTATACCATTAATAAAATATTCTTCTTTTCCATCATTTTCATATTTTACATCAATATCTTTTTTAACTTTATGAATGTTGTTATAATCGTCTACAACAGACTGTATAATTGGCTCAATATTTATCTTGTTCATTTTTTCTTTACTCAGAGCAACTTCATCTTTTAACATTTGTGAATAATCTGTAATTAATCTTTCAATACGTTGAACATCATGACTAAGAATGTCTATTAGTTTTAATCTTTGATTTTTATCATTTGTATCTAGTAAAATTTCTGAAGCACTCTTTAAAGATGCTAAAGGATTTCTGATTTCATGAACAAGATCTGTAGAAAAATTTTCAGCATTAGTAACTCTTTTTTGTAATTCGTTTGTCATATCTTCAAGTGAATTTGAAAGAAGACCTAATTCATCATTTCTATTCTTCAAATTTTCAATATTTGACTTGGCCCGATTTTTTTCCTTAATAAGCTTTGTATAATTAACTAAATTTTGAATAGGTTTGATAAAATATCTACTTAGTACAAAAGAAAAAATTAAAATTACAAATCCAACAGATATAGCTGTTCTGATCACAAAAGCTTTTCTCTCATCTGTTGCAGTTTTAATATCATTGGCGATCTCTGTTATTGCCAAATACCCCACTTTTGATCCATCTCTTTCAACATCTTTTATGGTCGTTAATTTAAACTGATTAAAATTTTCCTGAATGAAAGTATATGGATTTCCAAATTTGTCTGATTTTGAATAATCTGTTAAAATATCTTTCAAAGATACTGTCTTTTCTTGATCAATATTAATATTTTTTTCTTCAATATTTTGTTCATTTTTTTCTTCATTTAAACTTTCAAACTCAATTTCATCTATTCTTGTTGAGAATGATCTAGGATCAAGATCTAATGTATCTGTGTCTCCTATAAGATTTAAGTCGTTATCAAAAAAAATTACTCTATCTAAATTTTGAAATATAAATCTAGTAGAAAATAAAAATTTTCTTATATCCTCGGTGTCAAACTTTACATTTAATCTTGTAAGGTTATCAATTGTATTATCTATAATTTTGATATGATTTTCAGATTTTTTTTTTACTAGATTTGGCTGGATACTATTTAAGTAAACTATTGTAAATAATCCAATAATGGTAAAAATTACAAAATTAATGAATAGGAATTTTTTTAATATTGAAAGGGTTTTTAAGTATTTACTAAACATCAGCTAACATTCCATCTATATCCACTACCATATCTAGTTTCAATAGCTGAAAAATCAGGGTCTACTTTTTTAAATTTTTTACGAATTCTCTTAACGTGACTATCGATTGTTCTATCTTCTATATCGGTATCTTCCCTATAGGCAATATCCATTAATTGTGCTCTTTCCTTAATTATGCCTGGCCTTTTTGCTAACTCTTTAACAATTAAGAATTCTGTTGTTGTTAGTTTATCTGGTAATGGTTTTCCATTCCATTCGCATTCAAGCTGAGATGGGTCTAATTTTAATCTTCCATGAGAAATTAAGCTTTTATTTTCCTCTAAAATATTTTTAGAATCTTTTTTTCTTAACTGAACTCTAATTCTTTCAATTAAAACTTTTATAGAAAAGCCTCCAGATTTTTTTACAAAATCATCTGCACCTAGTTTCAAACCTAAAAGCTCGTCAATTTCTTCATCTTTGGATGTTAAAAAAATTACTGGTAAAGAGGTTTTTTTTCTAAGTTTTTTTAGTAATTCCTCTCCATCCATCTTTGGCATTTTAATATCAATAACTGCAAGATCAGGTGGCATTCTTGTTAGACCAATTAACGCACTCTCTCCATCTATGTAAGTTTGAACTTTAAACCCTTCTTTCTCTAAAGCGATACTTAAGCTTGTGAGTATATTTCTATCATCATCGATTAGAGCTATTGTTTGTTTCTGCATATATTTAACTTAAAAATACTAAATTGGCCTAAATTGGGCAACGAGATTAAATTAATAAAGCATTCCCCAATTATCACCTACATTAACATCAACTGTTAAGGGGGTAGAAAATGAGTGAAAGTCACTTTGAGCTACACTTGTCATCTCATTTTTTATTATTTTGATCATCAACTTTTCATCTTTTTTTGGAACTTCAAAGATTAATTCGTCGTGAATTTGTAGTAACATTTTTGGTTTTGTAATTTTACTTTCAGATAACTTTTTATCTAATCTTATCATGGCTAATCTCATTATCTCCGAGGCCGATCCTTGTATTGGGGCATTAATTGCAGCACGTTCTTGAAAATTTCTTACATTAAAATTTTTATCATTTATCCCATTAAAATGTGATCTTCTTCCAAAAATATTATTCACGTAACCACTTTTTCTACAAAATTTAATCGTATTATCCATATAGACTTTAATTTCTGGAAATTTTCCAAAGTATGAATTTAGAAATTCTTCAGCTTCATAGTTTGTTACATTAATTTGTTTTGCTAAACCATATTGAGAAATTCCATAAATTATTCCAAAATTGATAGCCTTGGCTTTTCTTCTGTGATCTTGATTTACTTTTTTGATATCGATATTAAATATTTGGCTAGCTGTTAAGGAATGAATGTCCTCATCATTTTTAAATGCCTTTTTTAACTCTTTAACATCAGCTAAATCAGCAAGAATTCTCATTTCAATTTGATTGTAATCTGCAGAAATTAATAAATGATCTTTTTTAGCCTTAAATGCTTTTCTTATATCTTTGCCGTCATCTGATTTAATTGGAATATTTTGTAGATTAGGGTCGCTTGAAGCTAACCTTCCCGTCGTGGTGGCTGCTAATAAGAAAGATGTGTGTACTCTTTTTGTTGTTGGATTTACGTGCTCAGGTAATGCATCTGAGTAAGTATTTTTTAATTTTGATAATTGTCTCCAGTCTAAGATTAATTTTGGAAATTTATTACCCTTAAAAGCTAAATCCTCTAAAACAGAGGCACTTGTTGCAAATCCACCTTTTTTTGTTCTTTTTAAACCTGATATTTTAAGATCATTATAAATAATTTCACCTAATTGTTTGGGTGAACCGATGTTAAATTCTTTTTTTGAAATTTTAAATATATCTTTTTCTAATGTTAGGATTTTTTTTTCAAATTTTTTAGAGAGAGATTGTAAAAACTTACTATCAATCTCAACACCTTCTATTTCCATAAATGCTAGAATTTTGATTAGTGGCTTTTCAAAGATTTCATAAATATTAATCAGTTTTTCAGATTTGAGATTTTTAAGAAATTTCTTATAAAGTCTAAAAGTTACATCAGCATCCTCAGCTGCATAATCTTTTGCTTTATCAACTTCTACTTCACTAAAATTGATTTCTTTTTTCCCAGTACCCACCATTTCTTTAAAAGAGATCGTTTTATGTCCAAGATGCAACTCTGATAATGTATCCATATTATGTCTATTTTTACCTGCATCTAAAACATAAGACATCAACATTGTATCTTCCATAGCAGACAATGTTATGCCGTGTTTAAAAAAAACTATAAAATCAAATTTTATATTTTGACCAATTTTTTTAACACTTGGGTCCTCTAATAATTTTTTTAATTTTTTAATAACAATATCTTTTTTAATACATTTGGATGACTTGTGACCAATTGGAATATAGCAGGCCTTACCTATTTTTGATGAAAGTGAGATTCCTACAAGCTCTGCTTGATGAGGATCTAGAGAGTTTGTTTCAGTATCAACGGCAACCTCTCCTAATTCTTCAGCCTCCTTGACCCACTCATCGATTTCATCTGGATTTGAGATTAAATGATAATTTTTATTATTAATTGGACTTTGCTTTTCTATACTTTTGATATCTTGAGAAGAGCTTGTTAAAACTGGCTCACCATATGCTGAAATAGCAGAACTTAATAATCTGTTAAATTCCATCTCTCTTAAAAACTTATATAATTTATCTTTATCGATACTTTTAAATTCAAACTCACTTAGCTCTCTTTTTATCGGCGATTTATGGTCTAAGGTTACAAGTTTTTTACTAATTAATGCTTTATCTTTATTTTCTAAGAGAGTTTCTCTTCTTTTGTTTTGTTTGATTTCATGAGCAGATTTCAATAATTTTTCTAAGGTACCATATTTATTAATCAGCTCAGCAGCAGTTTTTACGCCAATTCCGGGCACACCTGGAACATTATCACTACTATCTCCCGCTAAAGACTGAACATCTATTACTTTTGAAGCATCAACACCAAATTTTTTAAAAACATCTTCTTCAGTTATAAATTTATTTTTCATTGGATCAAAAATACGAACGTTTTTTTGATATAATTGCATTAAATCTTTATCTGATGAAACAATTGTAACCCTCGCACCTTTTTTAAGTATTTGATCTACATAAGTTGCAATCAAATCATCTGCTTCATAATTAGGTAAATCTACAGAGGGTAAATTGAAAGCCAAAACAGACTTCCTAATGTATTCAAATTGTGGCGCCAGATCATCAGGTGCCTCAGATCTGTTTGCTTTATAGTCACTGTAAATTTCATTTCTGAATGTTTTCCTAGCTGAGTCAAAAATTACTGCAAAATGAGTTGGTTTTTGCAAATTCTGATGTGATTTTGAGTCCTCTAAAAGTTTAAAAAGCATACTACAAAAACCACTAACAGCTCCTGTTGGTAGCCCATCACTTTTTCTACTTAATGGTGGTAATGCGTAATAAGCTCTAAAGATATATCCTGAACCATCGATCAGATAAAAGTGATCAGTTTTTTGAATTTTACTCATTAGATTATGTAAATGTTTATACTGAATATAGTCTAAACTTTAATTTAATCTACTAATCACTAGATTATATTAACATTTAAGAGTATTATTCATTTCATGGAATTAACAAAAAGTCTTACACAACCTAAAGTAATTAAATCTTTGTTAGCTATATTGCTTGGCTCAATAGCTTTAACTATTTCTGCAAAAATAAAAATTCCTTTCTACCCAGTTCCTATGACTATGCAAACTTTTGTGGTCTTATTTTTAGGAATTAGCTTAGGTTATAAAGTTGGATTGGCTACTATTGGATTATATTTATTAGAGGGAATTGTAGGATTACCAGTATTTTCTAATTCTCCAGAAAAGGGTGTTGGACTTTTATATTTTACTGGTCCAACTATGGGGTATTTAATTGGATTTTTAATTGCTTGCTATTTAGCCTCTATGATTAAGTTTGAGGACAGTTATTTTGTTATACTGGGCAAACTGGTACTTGCAACCTCAACTATATATATTTTGGGATTATTGTGGTTAGGAACATTAATTGGATGGGACAAACCTATATTTGCATTAGGAGCTAAACCTTTTTTGTTAGCTGAAATATTCAAAATTAGCATTTTAGCCTTATTAGCTAAACAGATTGTAAAAATTAGAAGTATTATCTAGGGGATCTTTTCGAAAGAATTCTTTGCAGGGTTCTTCTGTGCATTTTAAGTCTTCGTGCAGTTTCAGATACATTTCTATTACAAAGTTCAAACACCCTGTGAATATGTTCCCATTTTACTCTATCAGCAGACATAGGATTTTCTGGAGGAGCTGCTTTTTTTGATGGATCTGCCAGTAAAGCTTTTTCTACATCCTCGGCATCAGCTGGCTTTGCAAGATAATCAATTGCACCCTCTTTAATAGCAGCTACTGCCGTTGGAATGTTTCCATATCCAGTTAGCATTATAATTCTGCTATCATTATTTGAGGTTTGAATTTCTTTTACCACTTCAAGACCATTTCCATCACCAAGCCTCAAATCTACTACAGCAAATCCAGGTTTTTTTGATTTTACAGCCTCTACTCCCTTTTGCACACTCTCTGCTTGAAAAACTTCAAAACCCTTTTTTTCCATTGCTCTTGCCAACCTTTCTCTAAAGGGATTGTCATCATCACATATTAATAGTGATTTATTCTCAAAATCACTCAGGTTTTGAAGAGTAGCTTGTTCTTTCATGAACTACATATGGTAACTGAATTAAATTTTACAATATATGATTATTTGTCAATACTGTCCTGAATTATTTGCTTTACATTGGTGATCATTACTTTATACGCGACAAAATATTAAAGTTTTTAAAAAAAGCTTTTTTTTATTAAATTTTTTTTGGAGGCATTTAAAATGCAAAAATTTAAATCAGTTGTGGAACTTATAAATCAACTGAAACCTGAAAAACCAATATACTGTATCAGGAAGAACTCGATAGAATCAGCTGTAAAATATTTTTTGAAGAAATTTCCTGGGTATATTTTATATGCAGTAAAAACAAATCCTCATCCAGAAGTAATTAAAACTATAATAAGCTCAGGGATTGAGCAATTCGACGTTGCATCAATCGAGGAAATTAAAAGTATAAGAAATTTTAGTCGGAATGCAAAATGTTCATATATGCATACTGTAAAGAGCAGAGAAAGTATAAAAGAAGCATATTTTAACTATGGTGTAAAAACTTTTGCATTAGACACTAAAGATGAACTAATTAAAATTATAGAAAGTACAAATAGCGCAAAAGATTTAGAATTATTTGTAAGAGTAGCGGTTTCAAATGAACACGCTGAAATAGATTTATCTAAAAAGTTTGGAGCATTAACATCTGAAGCTGTTGGACTAACAAGATTAGCAAAACAACATGCAAAAAAAATTGGTTTAAGTTTTCATGTTGGTTCCCAATGTATGCATCCAATTTCTTATGCGAAAGGTATAAGTGAGATTGGAAATATAATAAAAAAAACAAAAATTATTCCTGACTACATTAATGTGGGAGGTGGATTTCCAACCATCTATCCTGATTTAATTCCTCAATCCCTAGACAGTTATTTTAATGAAATCAAAAAAAGTTTAGATAATTTAAAACTTGATAAATTACCAAAAATAATTTGTGAACCTGGTAGAGCTTTAGTTGCAGAAAGTGGATCGACAATTGTAAAGGTTAATCTAAGAAAAAAACAAAAACTTTATATTAATGATGGGACCTATGGTACTCTTTTTGATGCTGGAACTCCTAATATTGTTTATCCCTCAAAAATGATTAAAGAAAATTCAAATAAAATTATTTCTAAAAAACTTACAGCTTTTGATTTCTTTGGACCAACATGTGATAGTATGGATTACATGAAGGGTCCTTTCTTGCTTCCAAATAATATTAAAGAGAACGATTATATAGAACTTGGTCAACTTGGGGCTTATGGATTAACTTTTAGGACACAGTTTAATGGATATTATTCAAATGAAATTTATGAGGTTGAAGATAAACCTTTAATGACGATGTACGATAAAGAGAGCAACAAAGCTAACATGGTTGCTTAATGTCAGACCAAAAAAACTTGGGACACAATAGTAAAAAAGATTTCTTAAAAAATCCAGTTGAACACATTGATATTACCTCTTTTGATGCAAGGAAAATAATCTCATCAATGGATAAAATGTCATTTGTATCTAGAGAAACAGCAAATGCAGCAAATATTTTTAATGAAATGTTGAAAGATAAAGAGTGTACAATTTTTCTTACGCTAGCTGGATCAACATCAGCTGCAGGATGTATGAGTATTTATAAGGATTTGGTTAAATATAATATGGTCGATGCCATTGTTGCAACTGGAGCTTCAATTGTAGATATGGATTTTTTTGAAGCACTAGGGTTTAAACATTACCAGGGCTCACAGTTTCAAGACGATACCGAGTTAAGAAATAACTATATTGATAGGATTTACGACACTTACATTGATGAGGAAGAGCTTCAAATGTGTGACAAAATTATATGTGAAATAGCAAATACTTTAGAACCAAAGAGTTACACATCCAGAGAATTTATCTATGAAATGGGAAAATATCTGAAAAAGAACTCAAAAAAGAAAGCTTCGTTAATTCAAACAGCATTTGATAATGATGTTCCAATTTTCTGCCCTGCTTTTACAGATTCAAGTGCAGGATTTGGTTTGGTGATGCACCAAGAAAAAAATCCGAAGAAACATATGACAATCGACTCTGTTAGAGAATTTAGAGAACTTACAGAAATAAAGATTAAATCCAAAGGCTCAGGGTTATTCATGATCGGTGGTGGAGTGCCAAAAAACTTTATTCAAGATACCGTTATATGTGCAGAACTTTTAGGAAAAGATGTTGATATGCACAAGTATGCTATTCAAATTACCGTTGCAGATAGTAGAGATGGAGCATGTAGTAGCTCTACTCTAAAAGAGGCAAGTTCGTGGGGTAAAGTTGATATCACGAAAGAACAAATGGTTTTTGCAGAAGCTACTAGTGTTTTACCACTTATAGCTAGTGATGCTTATCATAGAGGTGAATGGAAAACTAGAGATCGAAAAAACTTTACAAAAATTTTTGAATAAAATTGAAATATCTTTCTAATAAAAACGGTTTTCTTGGGATTGACAACAAAATCGATTTTAAAGAAAAGGTTGTGATAGTTCCATTCGGTCTTGAAAAAACAGTAAGTTATGGTGGAGGAACTAAAAATGGGCCAAAAGAAATTATCAAAGCCTCTCACCAAGTTGAGCTTTATGATGAAGAATTAAATTGTGAACCTTATAAAAAGATAGGTATTAAAACTTTAAAACCATTCAAAATAAATAAAAATATTAAAAAAGCATTAAGTAAAATGTCTAAAGTAAATCAAGAGATAATAGATAAAAAACTTTTTCCAATGACTTTTGGTGGAGAACACTCAA
The DNA here is from genome assembly GCA_902619815.1 of uncultured Pelagibacteraceae bacterium. Taxonomy (GTDB): domain Bacteria; phylum Pseudomonadota; class Alphaproteobacteria; order Pelagibacterales; family Pelagibacteraceae; genus Pelagibacter. The sequence continues at coordinate 60,400 of CACNGH010000003.1, read as the reverse complement.
TCACCCCTGGATGTATTGTTCCATTTACAAAGAAATATAAGGATATTTGTCTTTTACACTTTGATGCCCATGCAGATTTGCGAGAAAGCTATAATGGTGAAAAATTCTCACATGCCTCAGCTATAAAAAGATGTTTAGATTATCCAAATGTTTCATTAATTTCGTTTGGAATCAGAAATATATCTAAAAGTGAAATTCCGTTTTTAAAAAAAAATTCTTCTAGAATAAAAATTTTTTGGGCTAAAGATAAAACTAAATGGGATCTAAATAAATTTAAAAAATTGATTAAAAATAAAAAAGTCTACTTAACTTTTGATGTTGATGGTCTAGACTCAAGTATTATGCCAGCAACTGGAACTCCTGAGCCAGGTGGATTGTTATGGGATGAAACTTTAAATATAATAAAAATAGCTGCAAAAAATTCCCAAATTATTGGGGCTGATATTAATGAATTATCACCTATTAAAGGTTTTAATTCATATAACTTTCTTGTTGCTAAGTTAGCTTATAAAATTTTAAGTTATAAATTTTTGTATTAAGCTTTAACAGCTTTAAATGTTCCCAGTAATAATCTAAAAGGAATTAACATTACAAGAGCAACTAATACCTTAACTGCTAAATCTCCTAAAGATAGGGTTACCCACGGAATACCTGTTGCATAAAAAGATATTGAAAAAAATAAAAAAGTATCGATCGTAGATCCGATCAATGAAGATGTTAGTGGCGCTATAAACCACTTCTTTTTTCTTAATTGGTCAAATATTTGAACATCTAAGAGTTGAGCAACTAAAAAAGCAGTTCCTGATCCTATTGCTATTCTTACTGAAATTAAGTCTGCAAAATTAGTTGAGAATAATAGAGTAAAACTAATTCCTATGGCAAAACCGATATAAACAATTTTTCTTGCAACTAATTTTCCATAAGATCGATTTGCTAAATCAGTTATTAAAAAAGCTACAGGGTAGCTAAATGCTCCATAAGTTAATATTTCTTCTAGTCCATAATATTGTATTGGGAATTGAACTAGATAATTTGAAGATAAAACAACAACTCCCATTAAAAATGAGAGAAATAAAAATAACTTATTCATTATGCGGATTTAACTAGGGGTTTTTTCTTAAATGGGGATTTAATTAAGATACCTTTTTTTAATTTTTTTAGTCTCGAAGATAAATTTTTATTTTTTACAGTCTTAAGATATTCGTCAAAACTACCTTTTTTATCAACTGATCTTACTCCAGCATTGCTAACAGTTAATTTAAGGCTTCTTTTCATTAACTCACTAGTGAATTTTACTTTTTTAAGGTTAGGCAAAAATCTTCTTTTAGTCTTGTTGTTAGCATGACTAACATTATGACCTTTCATAGGAATTTTACCAGTAAGTTCGCATTTTTTTGACATAATAACAGTGCCTATATAAGGTTAGATGTTGATGTCGTCAAGTTTATTAGATTTAAGAAAGAGTTTTATTTCCTATAATTTCTGTAAAATTCTTAACTCCATCTCTGATCAATAATTCTTTTAGCTCTTTTTTAATACTACCAGCTATATTTGGACCTTGAAATACCATACCAGTATATAATTGTATATAATCTGCACCTAATAAAAACTTTTCATAAGCCGATTGGCCAGAGTCTATTCCTCCTACCCCAATAATCTTAATTTTTCCTTTAAATAAATTATAAAACTTATTTATTAAAATATTTGATTTTTTCTCAATAGGTTTTCCAGACAATCCTCCTTTTTGATGTTTTTGAATATCTTTCAACACCTCTCTTGATGACTCTGATGTATTTGAAATGATTATTCCACTTATATTGTTTTCTAAGAGAATTTCGGAAATTAAGTTTATTTGTATTTCACTTATATCAGGTGAAATTTTTACTACTATAGGTATATTTGTCTTTAAATTTTTTTTCTTTTCTGAAATAGTTTTTAATAAGTCTTGCAATTTTCCTTCGTCATGAAAATTTCTTAAATTTTCAGTGTTAGGTGACGAAATATTAACAGTAATATAATCTGCAACCTCATAAAATTTTTCAATTCCTATTAAATAATCATTTATTCGATTATCAGAATCTTTATTAGGACCAATATTTATTCCTAACACTCCTTGTTTATTGTTAGACTTAATCCTGTTCAATACAATATCCGAACCATGATTGTTGAAGCCCAATCTGTTTATCAACGCTTGGTCTTTTACTAGTCTAAAAACTCTAGGTTTGTTGTTCCCATATTGTTTTAAAGGTGTAATTGTACCAACCTCTACCAACCCAAATCCTAACTTAAATAAAGGGTTGTAAACCTCAGCGTTCTTGTCAAAGCCTGCTGCTATACCAATTGGATTATTTAACTCTTTATTAAAAATTTTAGTTTTAAATATAGGGTCATTTTTATGCTCATCAAATATATTTGAAACTAAATTAAGTTTAAGTGATTGGATTGCTAAAAAATGAGCTCTTTCAGGATCTATTTTAAATATTAAAGATCTAAGGTTTGAAAACATTATTTTAATTTACTGGTTATAAGCTCTTTAGTTTCGTTTACACCAAAAAAACTTATAAAAAAACCCATTCTTGGACCATTTTCATCACCGAAGACAACCTCATAAATTAATTTAAACCAATCTCTAAGTTTGTCAGCATACCCATTTTCTTTACCAGCTGAGTAAATTAAAGTTTGGATATCTTCAGGTGACATACCATCGTTACATTTTTCTAAAGTTTTAACTAAAGCCTTTAGTGCTTCTTTTTCAATTTCATTTGGTATTTTGTATTTTTTTTGAGATTTAATTACGTCATTAAAATACTTAATTGCATATGCAACTAATCCATCAAATATTGGAAAGTTTTCTTCCTGAATATCTGATTTGTATTTTTTAACAAATTTCCAAAGTAAATCTTTGTTATCTGCATTGCTTGTTTCAACTAAATTTAACAACATCGAAAAAGTCATAATCATTTCCTCACTTGGAATTTTACCGTTATGGACGTGCCAAACTGGGTTCATTATTAGTTGTTGTTCAGTTTGTTTTTTTGATTTTTCTATATTATCTAAATATTCATCCACAGCTTTTGGGACAATTTCTTTATAAAGTTTTTTTGCTCTTTTTGGATTTTGATACATATATAATGATAAACTCTCTGGAGATGCGTACTTTAACCACTGATCAATAGTAATGCCATTTCCCTTTGATTTAGAAATTTTTTCCCCTTTCTCATCTAAAAATAACTCATAGGCAAAACCAGAGGGATTTTTTTTACCAAGTAAAGTAATAATTTTTGTAGATAATATTGCACTTTCTATTAAATCTTTGCCATACATTTCAAAATCAATATCAAGGGCATACCATCGCATGGCCCAATCAACTTTCCATTGAAGTTTACAGTTCCCGTCAAGAATACTTTTTTCAAGTTTTTTTCCTTTATTATCAAAAATTATTTGAGATTTTTCTTTATCAATCTCTATAATAGGTATTTCAAGAACATGTCCTGTGTCTGGACATATTGGTAAGAATGGGCAGTAAGTTTTTTGACGTTCTTTACCAAGTGTTGGAAGTATAATATTCATTATACCATCATAATTATCTAAGATTATTTTTAAAGTCGGGTTGAAATATCCTGTTTTATATAACTCAGTTGAACTTTTAAAAGTGTATTTAAAATTAAAACTATTTAAAAAATCTTTCAGCATTTCATTATTGTGTTCACCAAAACTGTTAAATTTACCAAATGGATCTGGAACCTTGGTCAACGGTTTGTGAAGGTTTTCATTTAACAAATTTTGATTAGGAATATTTTCTGGAACTTTTCTTAGACCATCCATATCGTCTGAAAAAGTTATAATTTCAGTTGGTAAGTCTGTTAATTGCTTTAAAGCATTAACTATCATAGAAGTCCTCGCAACTTCTCCAAAAGTGCCTATGTGAGGTAAACCACTTGGCCCATATCCAGTTTGCAACGTAATTTTTCCTTTTTTTTCAATAAACGATTTTCTTTCTCTCAGCATTTTTTTGGCCTCCACAAAAGGCCATGCACTGGTTTTGTCTAAAACTTCTTTTTTAATCATGAATTGTTCTTTTAAAATCTTAAATCTGCGATTTTATTAATTCTTATAGAGTTGAAATTTATTTACCATAAAATAATGTTCTTTCAAAATGTCAAATTATAAAACGGTATTTTTTACACTTGGAATTTTACAAATAATCTTAGGGGCTTCTATGTTTGTCCCTATTATTGTGCAATTTATTTATTCTGAAATTGACTCGTCTTTTTTTGGAGCATCAATTGTCACAATAGTTTTTGGTGCACTTTTTTTTTTAACAAATATTGATCATGATAGAAAAGTTAATTTACAACAAGCCTTCTTGTTAACGGCTTTATCTTGGTTAAGTGTGGCAGTTTTTGGTTCTTTACCTTTCATTTTTTCTTCAATGGAGATGTCAATTACAGACGCTTTTTTTGAAAGCATGTCAGGAATTACAACCACAGGCTCAACTATTATATCTAATTTAGAAAATGCCCCCAAGGGTATTCTTTTATGGAGAGCTATTTTACAATGGTTAGGAGGTATAGGTATAATTGTTATGGCTATTACTCTTATGCCAATAATGAATGTTGGAGGAATGCAATTATTTAAAATCTCTAGCAATGACTCATCAGAAAAAATACTTCCCAAATCTAAAGAAATAGCTTTAAGATTAATATATATTTACTCTGCATTAACTGCTGTATGCGCGATCAGCTATTGGGTTTTTGGTATGGGAAAATTTGATAGCTTAACCCATTCAATGACAACAATTGCAACAGGTGGTTTTTCAAACTACAATCAATCAATAGGTTATTTTAATAGTATTTATATTGAGATTTCCTCGATGATCTTTATTATTTTGGGAAGCATCCCATTCATCGCCTATATAAAATTTTTAAACGGTAATAAAAAAATATTTACAAATGATACTCAAATCAAATCATTTTTAAAAATCATAATTTTATCCATAATTATTTTGTCTTTTTATTTAGTCTTAACTAATAATGAAAATTATTCTTTTCGATCTATATTTTTCAATACTATTTCTATTTTAACTGGAACTGGTTATGTCAATGCTGAATTTGATAGCTGGGGAAGTTTTCCAATAACCATCTTTCTTGCATTGATGTTTATCGGGGGGTGCGCAGGATCTACTACCTGTGGAGTTAAGATTTTTAGAATTCAAATTCTTTATCTTTTCATACTAAATCAACTTAAAAAAATTATTTATCCAAAAGGAGTATTTTTGATTAAATACGACCAAAACTCAGTAGATGAAAAGTTTATAGCGTCAATTATATCTTTTATATTTTTTTATTTTGTAATTTTTTTTATTTTAGCTGCTTTATTGTCATTAACGGGACTTGATTTCATTACTGCTTTATCTGGTGCTGCAACATCCATCTCAAATGTTGGTCCAGGATTGGGTCCTATAATTGGACCAAATGGGGATTTTTCATCATTACCAGATATATCAAAATGGGTTTTATCAGTTGGAATGATTTTGGGTAGACTTGAGTTATTCGCAATACTAGTATTATTTCTTCCGTCTTTTTGGAAAAATTAAATGCTCGAGATTAAAAAACAAACACTGTCTGAAACTTTATCGGTTTATTTTGACAAAAGAATGTTAAGAATTCTTTTGCTGGGAGCTATCTCAGGATTCCCTTGGGTTCTTATTGGAAGTAGCCTAAGCCTTTGGTTAAAAGAAGACGGTCTTAGTAGATCAACAATTGGATGGGCAGGATTAATTTTTGCAGTTTATGCCTTTAATTATATGTGGGCACCACTTATAGACAGACTGCAAATACCCTACCTTACAAAAAAAATTGGTCATAGAAGAGGTTGGATAGTTTTAATGCAACTATCTATACTGATTTGTTTAGCAATTTGGAGTGTAATTAATCCAACGGAAAATTTAGCTTTAGTAATTTCAATTGGATTGATTATTGCAATTTCGTCAGCAACACAGGATATAACTGTTGATGCACTAAGAATTGAGCAAATAGGTGAAAATGAAAGTCAATCTATGGCTGCTGGTGCAGCAATGGCTGTTGTAGGTTGGTGGAGTGGATATAAACTGGGTGGTGTAATTGCTCTTTTTACTGCAGAAAATTTAGAGAATATTGGTCTTACAAACTATTGGCAAATGACATTTTTAATTTTAGGTGTTGTTGTGATTTTAATGAATATAGGCTTGATGTTTGTTCATGAACCACTTTCTTTAGATAGAAGTCAGAAACAAAATGAAACTGATGAACTAATTCAAAATAAGCTGGGTTCACAAAATGCTTTAACTAAAATAATTGCATGGATAAGTGGAACATTAGGAGGACCAGTGGTAAGTTTTTTTAAAAAAAACGGTTTCTCTATAGCATTAGGTATCCTTGGTTTTGTTTTTCTGTTTAAAATTGGTGAGGCATTTTTAGGAAGAATGTCAGTTATCTTTTATAAAGAAATAGGATTTTCTAAGAGTGATATAGCGATTTATTCAAAAACTTTAGGTTGGATAACGACAGTTGTATTTACATTGTTAGGGGGTCTATTTGTGATTAGATCAGGAGTAATAAAGGCAATGTTTCTAGCTGGTATTATAATGGCAGCAACTAATTTATTATTTACTGCTCTAGCTTGGACAGGAAAATCTGAACTATTATTTGCATTTGCTGTAATTTTTGATGATATTGCTGCAGCTTTTGCAACTGTGGCTTTTGTTGCTTTCATTTCATTATTGGTAGATAGAACCTATACGGCTACTCAGTACGCATTACTAGCATCAATTGGAACAGCAGGTCGAACAACGCTCGCCTCATCATCAGGTGCATTGGTTGACTGGTTAAATGGAGACTGGGGTATTTTTTTTATATTAACAGCAATAATGGTTATACCTTCACTAATTTGTCTATGGATGATAAAAAATAAATTAAAACTAAGTGAATAATAATTTTTATTTTAAAGAGCCGTTTTCAAATATTTATAAATCACCTAATAGACGTTCAGAAGTAACATCTCAGATATTGTATGGAGAAAGATTTAAAATTTTATCTAAAAGAAAAGGCTGGATTAAAATAAAATTGTTATACGATAAATACGTTGGGTTTATTAAAAATAAAAACTATGTTAGTGAGTTAAAAATTTCACACAAAGTAAGTACTATTCAAGCAAATATCTATAATAAACCTAATAATAAAACTCAAAAAACTTTACCCTTTGGTTCAAAATTATCTGTAATTGAGAGAAGAAACCGTTTTGTTAGATATGAGAATAATAAATGGCTTAAATTAAAAGATATAAAAAAAATAAATCATAAAGAAAAAAATTTTATTAAAATATTTAAAACTTTTCTTAAAACAAAATATGTTTGGGGTGGTAAAACTAGCAGCGGAATTGATTGTTCAGCACTACTACAAATATTTTTTTCTTACAATAATTTATTTTATCCACGAGATACTAAGGATCAAATAAATTATTCTATAAAGAAGAAATCAAAAAGATTTAGCAAGGGAGATATTATATTTTGGAAAGGTCACGTAGCTATCTGTATAAACTCCATACAATTGATCCATGCATATGGCCCTGAAAAAAAAGTATTAATTATGCCTATCAAAAAAACAATTTTGAGAATTTTAAAAACTGCAAATCTTAAAGTAAAAAAAATCTCAAGTATAAAGATCTAACTTCTACCAAAATCTGGTTTATTTGTATCTTGTTTCAACAAAATAATTTTTGATCTTACTTTTTTAGTTTGAATTAATTTTTTTAAAATTGATTTATTATTTTTTAAATTTATGTCTTTTTTAAATGATGTTAGATTTTTAATAAATAAATCAATGGCTTTTGAAATATTATTCCTATTGTTAAAGAAAATATCTCTCCACATAATTTCATTTGAGGCCGCTATTCTTGAAAAGTCTCTTAGTCCCCCAGCGCTAAATTTAATTAAGTCATAATTTTGTTTATTTTCAAAATCTTGTGCAGATTTAACTAAATTATAAGCAATTAAATGGGGCAAATGACTTGTTATTGAAAAAATTTTGTCATGTTTTTCAGCCGTCATAACTACTACCCTTGAACCAATTTTTTTCCAAAAGTTGTTTAATATATTTAAGTAAGCCTTTTTAGTACTTTTTTCTTTTGTCAAAATGCACCACTTATTTTCAAACATATTTTCTTTACCATGCTGTGGACCACTTACCTCCGAACCTGCAATGGGATGACTTTGAATCCAATGAATATTTTTTTTTAGAAATTTTTTTATAATTTTTGAACTCTCTATTTTAGATGATCCAATATCGGTAATTAATGTCTTGGAAGATATAAAGTTATTAATTTTAAGTATAAGATTTTTGTATTCACTCATAGGAGTACAAAAAATAATTAAATCAGAGTTAACTACTCCTTTCTCCAATTTATTTAGAATGATGCCGGGTAGCTTTAATTTTTTTATTCTTAAAATATTTGATTTTGATTTTTCATAAATAAATATTTTTTTTGCAATCTTTTTTTTATGGATCCGTCTTAATAAAGATGATCCTAGTAAACCACATCCTATAATTAAAATATTATTCATTTAATTTAATATTCTTTTTATAGTTTTCATAAATTTTATATTTTCTTCTTTAGAACCTATTGTTAATCTCAATTTATTCTTAATTCCGTAACCATCCTCTGTTGATCTTAAGATAAAGCCTCTTAGTTTTAGTTTTTCATATAAATATTTTGCAGTAAATTTACATTTATCAAAATTTAAAAATAAAAAATTTGCTGAAATTTTATTAGAGAAAATATTGTAAGTCTCAAGAAATCGTTTGATTTTTTTAGCATAAAATAAATTATGTTGTACCGATCTTGATATAAATTTTTGATCTTTAAGTGACTCTGCGGCCGCTAGTTGTGCTATACCGTTTACATTAAATGGTGGTTTAATCACATTTAAAGCATTAACTATTTTTTTAGATCCATATCCCCAGCCAACTCTTAGAGAAGCTAATCCAAACATTTTTGAAAATGTCCTTAAAATAAAAACGTTATCTCTATTTCTGAATAGATCTAGACCAGACGAGTAATCAGGATTTTTCATGTATTCAGAATAAGCATCATCAACTACAAGCAAAATATTCTGTCTTAATGAACTCCTTAATTTTAATATTTCTTTTTTCGTTAAGTACGTTGCAGTTGGATTATTTGGATTAGCAATGAATACAATTTTAGTTTTTTTCGTAACTTTTTTTAGAATCTCCTTAATTGAAACTTTATAATTTGTCTCTCTTGAAAATAAAACTTTGGCACCAACTATTTTTGCATAAATCCTGTACATCAAAAAACTGTATTCAGGCACTATCACCTCATCTTTAGGATTTAGATATAATTGACACAACATTTGAATCACTTCATCAGATCCTGCTCCACAGATTATTTTATTTAACTCACACTTATATTTTTTTGAAATTGCAGTTCTTAATTCATTAGACTTCCCGTCAGGATATTTGTCTAAAATCATCTTTTTATTTACAATTAATTTTTTTGCCATCGGACTTATTCCAAGAGCAGACTCATTAGCAGAAAGCTTTATAACTTTTTTTAGCTTCCTAACCTTAGACTTTCCAGGTTTGTAAGCTTCAATTTTAAATTTTTTAAATTTTGGAGTTACCATTTTTTTTTATTTTTATGAGCTCTTTATAGATAAAATTACAAATTTTTATAGAGAATAAGACGATTTTTAAAAAATTGACATAGTAAATAAGTTCTAGTACAAAAAATATGCGCTGATTTAACTGAATTGCGAGCGCTTAAAAAAAACCGCTAAAATAGTTTTTTTTCTCACAATTCAAATAACAGCCTTGTTATGAATACTGAGAATAATATTAAAACACTGATAGTAAAAAAACCTTTAAAGTTGGATTGTGGAAAAACAATTAATGAATTTCCAATTGCATATGAAACTTATGGTTCATTAAACGAAAATAAAGATAATGCCATCTTAGTTTTTCATGCTTTGACTGGAGATCAATTTGTTACTGGTGTAAATCCGATAACCAAAAAAGATGGCTGGTGGTCTTATGCAGTTGGTCCTAACAAGGCTGTAGATACAAAAAAATACTTTGTTATTTGTGCAAACGTTATTGGTGGATGCATGGGTTCTTTTGGGCCAAGTTATAAAGACTCTCAAACAGGAAAAGCTTTTGGCACAAATTTTCCTATAATAACAATTAACGATATGGTTAATGCACAATATAATTTGCTAGATCATTTTGGAATAGACAAACTTTTTTCTATCGCAGGTGGCTCAATGGGAGGTATGCAAGTACTTCAATTTATTAGTAATTTTCCTGATAAAGCTAAAACCGTTATTCCAATTGCATGTACTTCTAGTCACTCTGCACAAAATATTGCATTTAATGAATTAGGAAGACAAGCAATAGCTGCTGACAGTAATTGGAAAGACGGAAATTATACTTCTAACGATACAATTCCAAATAAGGGCTTGGCTGTTGCAAGAATGGCAGCACATATAACCTATCTCTCAAAAAAAGGGCTACAAGAAAAATTCGGAAGAAAACTTCAGGAAAGAGAAGATATAAAATTTGGTTTTGATGCAGATTTTCAGATAGAAAGTTATTTACGATATCAGGGTTCAGTATTTGTCGATAGATTTGATGCTAACAGCTATCTTTATATCACAAGAGCAATGGACTATTTTGATTTAGCAAAACAATTTAAAGGTAATTTGTCTGATGCTTTCAAAGCAACAAAGGCAAAGTTTTTTATAATATCTTTTACATCTGATTGGCTTTATCCAACCCAAGAAAACAAGGATATTGTGATTGCCTTGAATTCCATTGGTGCTGATGTTGGTTTTGTTGAAATTGAGTCTGATAAAGGTCACGACTCGTTTTTATTAGATGTTCCTGATTTTTTAAATGCACTTAAAAACTTTTTGGATAAATCTTACATTGAGAGTTAAATATGAAGAACGAATTTCAAGTAATAGCAGAATTAATAGAAAAAAATAAAAAAGTATTAGATGTCGGCTGTGGAGATGGGACTTTAATGGAATTTTTAAAAAATAATAAAAATATAAATATTAGAGGACTGGAAATATCAAAAAATAAAGTTCAAGAATGTATTGCAAAAGGATTGACTGTAATTGAAGGAAATGCAGAGAGAGACCTGAAACAGTTTCCAGACAAATCATTCGACTATGTTGTTCTTAGTCAAACGCTTCAAGCTTTTTTAGACCCTGAACTTGTTTTAAAAGAACTCTTGAGGGTTGGGAAACAAGCAATTGTAACTATTCCTAACTTTGGTTATTGGAAAATAAGACTGCATTTGCTTTTGAAAGGCACAATGCCAATTACAAAAACCTTACCAGATGATTGGTACAACACTCCCAATATTCATATGTGTTCAATTAAGGATTTTTTTAACTTTGTGAAATCAAGAGATATTAAAATCTTTAAATCATTAGCTATAAATAATAAGAATGCTTCAACAATAAGTGGTAGTAATTTAACAATTAAAAATCTTTTTGCAAATCTAGGAATATTTTTAATAGAGAAATAAAATGAAAGTTGAAATAATTTCCTGTCTCCAAGATAATTATAGTTATTTAATTATTGATGAGACAAATAATTTAGCATGTGTTGTTGATCCAAGTGAGGCTAGACCAATAATTGATTATCTTAAAAATAAAAATATCAATCTTAAATATATTCTAAACACTCATCATCATTTTGATCATGTAGGAGGAAATGAAGAATTAAAAAAAAAATATAATGCTATTGTTGTGGGTTACAAACATGACTCAGAAAGGATTCCTGAAATTGATATCCTTCTTGAAGATAATGAAATATGGAAAAGAGATAACTTTGTTGCCAAAATAATACATGTGCCAGGACATACTAAAGGTCATATTTGTTTCAATTTTTATAAAGAAAAATTACTCTTTACTGGGGACACTCTTTTTTCACTTGGTTGTGGAAAAATTTTTGAAGGCACATATGAACAAATGTTTAATTCCTTGGAGAAAATTAAGGCTTTACCTCTTGATACCAAAATTTTTTGTGGTCATGAATATACTTTAAATAATTCAAAATTTTGCATTAAATATGATAATGAAAATTTAAGTCTTCAAAAAAAAATTCAGGATATAGAAATAAAATTAAACGATAGCTTGCCAACAATTCCTTCTACACTCAAAGAAGAACTAGATTGTAATATTTTTATGAGAGCCAAAGATCTCAAAACCTTTTCAAAACTGCGTGATTTAAAGGATAATTTCTAACTAATTCGGCTTGACTAAAACCTAGCTACAACTATATTGCGGATACTTAATTAAAAATTCATACTATGTCTTACGCAGTAATAAAAACAGGTGGAAAACAATACAAAGTTAAATCTGGAGAGATACTTAAAATAGAGAAATTACCAGATTCTAAACCGGAAACTAAAATTGAATTTAATGAAATCCTTGCGTATGGAGACGATAAATCTATTGAGATTGGAACTCCCCATGTAAATGGAGCAAAAGTTGAAGCAGATTTAATTAAAAATAGTAAAAATAGAACTATATTAATTTTTAAAAAAAGAAGAAGACATAACTCAAGAAGAAAAAATGGACATAGACAAGAGTATTCTATGATAAGAATTAATAAAATTTTTTCAAAAGATGGTAAAATTTTATCAGAGGCAGAAAAAGTTTCTAAAACTTCTAAAAAAGAAGAAACTAAAGAAGTTGTAAGTAAATAAGTAAAGGTAAATTATGGCAACAAAAAAAGCTGGTGGATCATCAAGAAACGGTCGGGATAGTGCCGGACGAAGATTGGGTGTCAAAAAATATGGTGGTGAAACAGTAGTACCTGGAAACATAATTGTAAGACAAAGAGGAACTAAAATTTTTCCTGGTGAGAATGTAGGAATGGGTAAAGACCACTCTATTTTTTCAGTAGTCAAAGGTAAAGTTGTATTCAAAAAATCAAAAGCAGATAGAACTTTCGTTTCAGTAAAACCTAATTAATAGTACGACTAAAGTAGATGTTGTATTATGAAATTCCTAGATCAAGTAAAAATTTATATTAAAGCAGGCAATGGTGGAGACGGATCTCCAAGTTTCCGAAGAGAGAAATACATTGAGTATGGTGGCCCAGATGGTGGTGATGGTGGTAAGGGTGGATCAATTATTTTAAAAGCGAAGGAAAATTTAAATACTTTAATTGATTATCGATATCAACAACATCATAAAGCCGAAAGAGGTGAGAATGGTGCAGGACAAAATAGAACTGGGAAAAGTGGAAACGATTTAATTTTAAAAGTTCCGCTTGGAACGCAAGTCTTTGAAGAAGACAACAAAACCCTACTTTTTGATTTCAGTAAGAAAGAAGAGGAATTTATTGCCGCAAATGGTGGTAAAGGTGGTCTTGGAAATACCAGATTTAAAAGTTCAACGAATAGAGCTCCAAGAAAGTTTACTAAAGGAACTGTTGGGGAAGACTTTACAATTTGGCTACAACTGAAAACAATTGCGGATATTGGTATAATTGGTTTACCGAATGCAGGTAAGTCGAGCTTGCTAGCGGCACTTACAAATGCAAATCCAAAAATAGCAAATTACAGATTTACTACATTAAATCCTAATCTTGGTGTCGCCTCTTATGATGATAAGGAAATAACAATTGCAGATATACCTGGACTAGTAGAAGGTGCACATGAGGGTGTGGGTCTTGGTATCCAATTTTTAAAACACATCGAAAGATGTAAATCTCTTTTACATTTAATCGATATAACAAACATTGATCTTAATGAATCTTATGATCAGGTTAAAAATGAATTAATGAGCTACAGCTCTAAATTATTAGATAAAAAAGAGCTTATAGTGTTAAATAAAATTGATTTAATTGACGAAGATACTGCAAAAGTGGTTGTTGATCATTTTTCTAAAAATAAAAAATGTGAGATATTGACTATGACAACTTTAGAAAAAAGTTCTATATCTAAAATAAAGGCTAAACTATTATCTTATGTATCTTAAAAATTCTAAAATAATTGTTGTTAAAATTGGTTCCTCACTTCTTGTAGATGAAAATAAAAAAATTAGAAAGAAATGGTTGTCTAGTTTTGCAAAAGATATCAAAAAATTAAGGAATAGAAATCAAAAAGTTGTAATTGTGAGTTCAGGAGCAATAGCTCTTGGTTGTAAAAAAATGAATTATAATAAAAAAAATATTAAACTAGATAAAAGTCAAGCTATTGCATCTATAGGTCAAATGGAATTAATGAACTTGTTTTCACATACATTTGCTAGATTTAAACTTAATATTTCTCAAATACTTCTTACTCTGGAAGATACAGAGGAACGAAGAAGATCATTAAATGCAAAAAGAACTTTTGAAAATTTATTTGAATTAGGATTCATTCCAATAGTAAATGAGAATGATACCATAGCTACAACAGAAATAAAATATGGGGACAACGATAGGTTGGCATCTAGAGTTACACAAATTACTAACGCTGATACCTTAATTCTTCTTTCCGATGTTGATGGACTTTACACAAAGAATCCAAAGATTTTTAAGGACGCAAAATTAATTAAGATAGTTAAAGATTTAAAAAAAGATTTAAGCAATGTAAATATTAAAGGTATGAATGAATTTGGAAGCGGCGGTATGCAAACTAAAATTGAGGCTGCAAAAATTTGTCAACTAGCAGGTAGTAGTATGGTCATTGCAAATGGGCTAAATAATAACCCTATCACAAAAATAATTGAGCAAAATAATTGTACTTGGTTTAGCCCTAAGGTCTCGAAACTTGACGCGAGAAAAAAATGGATAATAAGTTCAGTAGCACCAAAAGGAGAAATTATTATCGATGATGGAGCAAAAAAAGCTCTTAGATCGGGTAAAAGTTTACTAGCTGCTGGTATTAAAAATATTTCAGGAAAGTTTAATAAAGGGGATCATATAAAGATACTAGATAAGAAAAATGTTGAATGCGCAAGAGGATTAAGTTCATTCACCTCTGATGAGATAATCAAAATTATGGGTCATCATTCAAATCAAATTGAAAAATTATTAGGGTATGTTTCAAAATCTGAAGTAATTCACAAAGATGATATGGTGGAAGTTTAAATGATCAAATATATGAATTTAGTTGGAGCAAAAGCAAGGAAAGCTTGTGAGCATGAGGTTAATACAATAGTTAAAAATAAAGTATTAAACAAATACGCACAATTATTACAAAAAGAAAAAAAATTAATCCTTAAGCAGAACTTAAAAGATATTGGTTATGCAAGAAAAATAGGTCTTAAAGATAATTTAGTAAATAGACTGTTAATTAACGAAACTAAACTAAAAGATATACAAAATTCAATTATTAAAATTTCAAAATTAAAAGACCCAATAAATAATACTTTGGAGAAATGGAAAAGATCTAATGGTTTGAATATTAGCAAAGTATCTATACCAATCGGAGTAATTGGAGTTATTTATGAAAGTAGACCTAACGTTACATCAGATGTAGCTAGTCTATGCTTTAAATCTGGTAATCCAGTAATTTTAAAAGGTGGCTCAGAAGCAATAAATACTAATAGAATTTTAGCAAAAATTTTTAGAAAAGCTCTTAAGATTAATAAAGTTGATGAAAACTTTATTCAATTCATTGATACAAAACAGAGAAGAGTTGTAGATATCATGCTGTCAGATATGAAAAAATATATTGATGTAATTATTCCAAGAGGAGGGAAAAACTTAGTAAAAAGAGTTCAAGAATTATCTAAGGTCCCTATTATTGGACATCTTGAGGGACTTTGTCATACCTATGTTGATAAAGATGCAAACTTAAACATGGCAAAAAAAGTTGTTTATAATGCAAAGTTAAGAAACACAAGTATTTGTGGAGCAACAGAAACAATTCTTATTCATAAAAAAGTTGTAAAGGATTTTTGTAATCCAATTTTAAGCGAGCTCGAAAATAAAAGTTGCAAAATATATGGAGATAGATTTTTAAAAAAATATTACAAAGGAAAAATATTTCCAGCTCTAGGAAAAAATTGGTCCACTGAATATTTGGCACCGGCAGTATCCGTGAAAACTGTAAATAATCTTAATGAGGCTATTGATCACATAAATAAATACGGAACTATGCATACTGATTCGATAATCACAAATAATAAAAAAACTGCAAAAAATTTTTTGAGAAATGTTAAAAGCTCAATTGCTATGCATAATACCTCAACACAATTTGCTGATGGTGGAGAGTTCGGTTTTGGTGGAGAGGTTGGAATTTCCACTAATACTTTGCCGCCAAGAGGGCCTGTGGGATTAAATCAATTAGTTTCGTATAAATATGAAATCACAAGTAGCGGTAAAATAAGAAAATAAATTGAATAAAAAAAAAATAAAAATTGGTGTTCTTGGAGGTTCATTTGATCCTGCACATAAAGGGCATTTAGCAATATCTAAAGAGGCAAAAAAAAGATTTGATCTTAATAATATAATTTGGGCAATTACAAAAAAAAATCCTTTTAAAGCTGAAAGTGAAACATCTGTGATAAAAAGAATAAAAGAATGTAAGCGTATAGTTGGGTTAAACTCATTTATTAAAGTAAAATTTTATGAAAATATTATTAAATCAAATAAAACAATTGACCTGATAAATCATTTAAAAAAAAACAAGACAGTAGAAATTTATTTTTTAATGGGAGCTGATAATTTAATTAATTTCCACAAATGGCATAAATCAAGATTAATTTCACAAAAATGCAATATTTTAGTATTTGATCGACATGGGTATAAAAAAAATTCATTGAAATCTAAGACATTTAAGCAACTAAACAAAGATGTACTTAAATTTGTAGAATTTAATAAGGTCAACATTTCATCTTCTCAATTAAGAAAAATTTGATAGTCTTAAATTAATTAATGGAAAAAATATCAGACCTTAAAGAGATTGTAATCAACACTCTCGATTTAAATAAAGCTCAAGACATTATAACGATAGATCTAAAGGACAAGAGTTCAATGGCTGATTTTATGATTATTGCAAGTGGTACATCATCGAGACACATACAGTCTTTATCGGAACAAGTTTTGGAAAAGTTAAAGAAAAATGGTGTTCCAGATTCTAAGATTGAAGGCAAACAAAGTAGTGAATGGAAATTGGTTGATGGTATAGATTTAATTATTCATATTTTTCATCCTGAAAAAAGAAAATTTTATGAACTTGAAAAAATTTGGTCTGAATTTATTCCAAAAGAAAAAGTTATGATATGAAAAATTTTGAATCATATTTAATAATTTTTTTTTCTATTTTTTTTTTTAATAATAATCTTAACTCAGCTGAAATTGATATTTATAAAAAAATTGATCTTTTTGGTGAAGTCCTCGAAAAAATAAATAAAGAGTACGTTGATGAGATAAATCAATCTGAAAGTATGGACTCTGCTATTAATGGTCTTTTGCAATCTCTTGACCCTTATTCAGCATACATGTCACCAAAAATTCTTGAACAAATGCAAACAGAGACAAGTGGTGAATTTGGAGGACTAGGTATTGAAGTAAGTATGGAGGCCGGTGTAGTTAAAGTAATATCACCAATTGATGATACACCTGCTTCAAAGGCAGGGTTAAAAGCTGGAGACTACATTGTAAAAATAAATAATATTCAAGTACAAGGAAAATCATTAGCTGAAGCCGTAGATCTAATGAGAGGACCAGTTGGTTCAGGTATAGAATTAACTGTGAGACGAAGAGGAGAAAAAAAAGCACTAACATTTAATATCACTAGAGAAATAATTGAAATTCAGTCTGTAAAATCAGAAATTTTGGAAAATAATATTGGATATATAAGACTTACTTCATTCAATGAAAATAGTAGTGATCAAATAGAAAAACAGATTAAGAAATTAAAAAAGAATCAAAATTTAAATGCATTTATCTTAGACCTTAGAAATAATCCAGGAGGATTATTATCCCAGGCCATAACTATCTCAGATTTTTTTTTAGATAATGGAGAAATAGTATCTACAAAAAGTAGAAAAAAATCAGAAAATCGAAAATGGTTTGCTAAAAAAGGAGATATTACAGATGGAAAAACATTATTGGTGCTGATTAATTATGGTTCAGCCTCTGCCTCTGAAATTGTAGCGGGTGCACTTAAAGATCATAAAAGAGCAATAATTGTTGGAGAGAACAGCTATGGAAAAGGATCCGTTCAATCAATAATTCCACTTAAAAATAAAGGTGCAATACGTTTAACTGTTGCTAAATATTATCTACCATCTGGAAAATCTATTTCTGAGGTAGGAGTCAGGCCTGATATTGAAATCAGTGAAGAAGGAGATGAATTTAAAATAAAGTCTGAAACTGACAATCAATTAAGTTACGCTATCAAATTACTCAACGGATAAAATGAATAGAGAGTATAGTAACTTGCCACTAAGAAGTGGAGTGGGAATAGTTGTTTTAAATCAAGAAAACAAAGTATTTGTAGCAAAAAGAATTGATAATCCTAAAAATTTTTGGCAAATGCCTCAGGGTGGAGTTGACCCTGGTGAAGATTTTTTAGAAGCTGCTTATAGAGAACTTGAGGAAGAAACTAGCATTAAAAGTGTTAAGCTTATTAAGGAATTAGATGGCATGATAACCTATGAGCTTCCAGATCGTCTTTTGGGAATTATTTGGAAAGGTAAATATAGAGGGCAGAAACAAAAATGGTTTTTAATGAGATTTACCGGTGAGGATAAAGAAATTAATATTGACACTCATCATCCAGAGTTTTTAGATTGGAAATGGATAGAGTTAGATCAACTTACTAAGGTAGTGGTAGATTTTAAATTAAATGTTTACAAAGAAGTACAAAAAAAGGTTCAAAAATTAATTTAATTTAGAGTTTTTAAAACTTCAATTTTTTGATCAATTAAATACTTAGACTGATCAGTTATTTCTTCTTTAGCAGACTCTTCCTCTGCTTGTTTTAATAAATCTTGTTGTTGGGATTTATCCATATCAGCAACATTAAATATTGAGCTGGTTAGAATTGAAAGATTATTATTTTTAAATTCAACAATACCATCTTCAACATAATAATTTTCGTCCCCTGATTTTGATAAGATTTTAATTATGCCTGGCTTTAAAAAAGAAATAATTGAAATATGATCTTTTAATATTCCCATTTCTCCTTCATAGGCAGGAACAACAACTTCCGAAACATCCTCTTTCACTAAAAAAGATTTTTCTGGATTTACAATTTCAATTTTAAATTCTTCACTCATTAAGCGGCTGCTTCTTTTTCCATATTCTTAGCTTTTTCAATTGCTTCCTCAATTGTACCTACCATATAAAAAGCTGCTTCTGGTAAATGGTCATATTCTCCTTTGCAAATTGCATCAAAGCCTTTAATAGTTGATTCCAAATCAACTAATTTTCCAGGTGAACCTGTAAAAACTTCAGCTACAAAAAATGGTTGAGATAAAAATCTTTGGATTTTTCTAGCTCTAGCAACGACTAATTTATCCTCTTCTGATAATTCATCCATACCAAGAATAGCAATAATATCTTGAAGTGATTTATAAGATTGTAATATTTTTTGAACATCTCTTGCCACCTTGTAGTGCTCGTCTCCCACAACTCTTGGATCCAAAATTCTTGATGTGGAGTCTAGTGGATCAACTGCAGGATAAATACCAATTTCAGCTATTTGTCTTGAAAGTACAGTAGTAGCATCCAAGTGAGCAAATGATGTTGCAGGCGCTGGATCAGTCAAGTCATCGGCTGGAACATAAATCGCTTGCACAGAGGTAATTGATCCTTTGTTTGTGGTTGTAATTCTTTCTTGAAGATTACCCATATCAGTAGCTAATGTAGGCTGATATCCTACAGCTGAAGGAATTCTACCTAATAGAGCAGATACCTCTGAACCAGCTTGAGTAAATCTAAAAATATTATCAACGAAGAATAAAACGTCTTGTCCTTCTTGATCTCTAAAATATTCTGCAACTGTTAATCCAGTTAAAGCAACTCTTGCTCTTGCTCCTGGAGGTTCATTCATTTGTCCATAAACTAAAGCAGCTTTAGAACCAGGGCCATCTTGCTTAATTACTCCAGATTCCATCATCTCATGGTAAAGATCATTTCCTTCTCTAGTTCTTTCTCCAACTCCAGCAAAGACTGAAAATCCACCATGTGCTTTTGCAACGTTGTTAATCAATTCCATAATTAAAACTGTCTTACCAACACCCGCACCTCCAAATAGTCCAATTTTTCCTCCTTTGGCATATGGTGCTAACAAGTCGATAACTTTAATACCAGTAACTAATATCTCAGTTTCAGTTGATTGATCATTAAATTCAGGTGCAGCTCTGTGAATAGGCCAACTTTCTTTAGTTTTAACCTCGCCTCTTTCATCTATTGGCTCACCAATTACATTGATAATTCTTCCAAGAGTTTCAGGTCCAACTGGTACTTGGATAGGAGCGTTAGTATTTACAACTTTATCTCCTCTTTTTAATCCTTCAGTAGCATCCATTGCAATAGTTCTTACAGTAGTTTCACCTAAGTGCTGAGCAACCTCTAAAACCAATCTATTGTCACCATTTTTACATTCTAATGCTGTTAAAATTTCCGGTAATTCTCCTTCAAATTTTACATCTACTACTGCTCCAATAACTTGTGTGATTATTCCTTTGCTCATAATTATAAACTTTCTGCTCCTGATATGATTTCTATTAGTTCTTTAGTAATTGCTGCCTGGCGACTTCTATTATATTCGATAGTAAGTTTGTCAACCATTTCACCTGCGTTTCGGGTTGCATTATCCATTGCACTCATTCTGGATCCTTGTTCGCTAGCTGAATTCTCTAACATTGCCTTAAATATTTGTGTTGAAATATTTTTTGGCAACAAATTGCTTAAAATTTCATCTTCATCTGGTTCAAATTCGTAACTTTCATCTGAACTATTTTCGTTTCCCTCATCATTTAAAGGAATTATTTGTTGAGCTTGTGGGATTTGTGTAATTACATTTTTAAATTTATTGTAAAAAATTGTACAAACATCAAATTCACCAGCTTCAAATTTTTCAATAATAATTTTTCCTACTTTGTCTGCATCAAAATAATTAGCATTTTTTGACTCTTTAAATGAAATATTTTCAATTATTTTATCACCATAGATTCTCTTAAGTTGGTCATTACCTTTTGAACCTACAGTGATAATTTTAAGCACTTTATTCTCATCTAAAATTTTAGAAAAGTAACTTTTTGCTTTCTTAATTATGTTAGAATTAAACCCACCACACAGACCTCTATCTGATGTCATAACAACACAAAGATGAACTTTGTCTTGTCCTGTACCAGCTAATAACTTTGGCGCATTTTCTTTATCTGAAATTCCACTAGAAAGATTTAAAATTACATTGTTCATTTTTTCTGAATAAGGTCGTCCTTTTTCGGCACTTTCTTGTGCTTTTCTTAATTTCGCAGCTGCAACCATTTTCATAGCCTTAGTAATCTTTTGTGTAGATTTTACGCTAGCTATTCTCTTTTTTAGGTCGTCTAAACTTGCCATATCAAATTAAGATTTAAGGGTTTCCTTTAATTGAGCAATCAGTTCAACTAATAACTTTTCTTTATCCTCTTCAAGTTTTCCTGAACTTTGTATTGACTCAATAATCTCAGGTTTTTCTGATTTACATTTCTCTATAATTTTGCTTTCAAAACCTGCAACATCTTTTAAATCAATATCATCAAGATATCCTTTAACACCGCAGAAAACCGAAATTACTTGTTCAGCAACTGTCATTGGAGAATATTGCTTTTGTTTCAGAAGCTCAGTTAATTTTGATCCTCTATTCAATAATTGCTGAGTAGAAGCATCTAAATCTGAACCAAATTGAGCAAATGCTGCCATTTCTCTATATTGAGCAAGCTCAAGCTTCATAGATCCTGAAACTTTTTTCATCGCTTTAGTTTGTGCAGATGAACCTACCCTTGAAACTGACAATCCAACGTTAATTGCAGGTCTTATTCCTTCATTGAATAATTCAGTTTCTAAGAAAATCTGACCATCTGTAATTGAAATTACGTTTGTTGGAATAAACGCAGATACGTCTCCACCTTGAGTTTCAATAATTGGAAGCGCTGTTAAAGATCCTCCACCATGTTCATCACTCAATTTCGCAGCTCTTTCTAATAATCTACTATGTAAATAGAATACATCTCCTGGATAAGCCTCACGTCCTGGAGGTCTTCTAAGTAAAAGTGACATTTGTCTATAAGCAACTGCTTGTTTTGACAAATCATCGTAGATAATTAACGCATGCATTCCGTTATCTCTGAAATATTCACCCATAGCGCAACCAGTATATGGAGCTAAAAACTGAAGTGGTGCTGAGTCTGATGCTGTTGCTGCAACAATTGTTGTGTATTCCATTGCACCAGCTTCTTCTAAAGTTTTTTGAATTTGTCTAACAGTTGATCTTTTCTGACCTACAGCAACATAAATACAATATAATTTTTGTTTTTCGTCACCTGATTCATTAATCTTTTTTTGGTTTATGATCGCGTCAACTGCGACAGCAGTTTTCCCTGTTTGTCTATCACCAATAATTAATTCCCTTTGTCCTCTTCCGATTGGAACCAAACTATCAATTGATTTTAACCCTGTTTGCATTGGTTCATTAACTGATTGTCTGGGGATAATTCCAGGAGCCTTAACCTCTACTCTGCTCTTTTGTACATTTTTATCTAATGCACCTTTGCCATCAATTGGATTTCCCAAACCATCTACTACTCTACCTAGTAACTCTTTTCCAACTGGTGTATCAACAATTTTTCCGGTTCTTTTAACAACATCACCTTCTTTAACATTTCTGTCATCACCGAAAATTACAACACCAACGTTTTCACTCTCTAAGTTTAGGGCCATACCTTTAGAACCATCAGAAAATTCAACCATCTCTCCAGCCTGAACATTGTCAAGTCCGTAAATTTTAGCGATACCATCACCAACTGATAAAACCTGACCTACTTCAGTAACCTCAGCTTTATCTCCAAAATTTTTTATTTGTTCTTTTAATATCTTTGTAACTTCTGAAGGATTTATTTCCATTTATGCCTCTATCATTCTATTTTCGATTTGTTGTAATTTACTTTTAATTGAAGTGTCAACCATAGTACTCCCTACCTGCACTACTAAACCTCCTATTAAACTTTCATCATGTTCGTAGTTTAATTTTATTTTTGAAATAAAACTTTTAGTTAATTCTTCTGTAATTTGTATAATTTCTTCATTAGATAATTGTTTGGCAGATCTTAATTCGGCTTTTAGCTCACCTCTTTTTTCTGAACAGATCTCGATGAAACTTTTAAGAATTCTTTCTACAAAAAAGAACCTTCTTTTTTGAATTAAAAAACTTAAGAAATTTTTAAACAATTGATCAAATTTATAATTTTCTGAGATTATATTGACTACTTTTAATAAATCATCTTGGCTCGTAGTTGGATCTTTTGTTAAATTTGAAAAATCTTGGCTTTGTTCTAGCAATTTTAGAACTGAGAATGACTGCTCTTCTATTTGGGATGTAACATTGCTTTCAGTAGATAATTCATAAAGAGCAAGCGAATACCTTTCTGCTGAAGTAATTGAAAATCCTGTGTCTTTGCTCAACTTGATACCTCTAAAATGTTGAAGATTATTTAAAAATCAGGCTCTAATTAGCATATGACCTTTATGTCTTCAAGTGACTGATTGACGAAAAAGTCCTCTTTTTTGAGCCTAATTGAAGTTAATTGGATCAACATCAACTGAAAGTTTTATTCCTTTAGAAAATTTGTATTTTGGAACTGTTTTTGCAATAGCATTTTGTAGCTTCATAGATTTTGAGCCTCTAATTAAAAACCTGACCCTAAAATTTCTTTTTAGTCTAAATATAGGAGCTTCAACTGGACCCAATATATTTCCCTCGATTTTATTTTCTAAATAATTTTTAAAGTCATAAGACTCTTTTTCTAATTTTTTTTGATTTTCACCAGTCATGATCAGGGAAATAAATCTTTGATAAGGTGGAAGTTTATTTTTTTTTCTAATTTCTAGTTCTCTTTTTAAAAATATATCAGGATTTTTATTTGTAATTTCTAAAATCATATTCTTATTATTGTTATAAGTTTGAAAATATACTGTTGCAGGTTTTCCTGTTCTTCCAGCTCGTCCTGATAACTGATGATATAACTGCAAATTTTTTTCTGCGCCTCTTAAATCATTCCCGTTAGCTGATAGATCAATATCAACAACAACAATACAATTTAAACTTGGAAAGTGAAATCCTTTAGAAATTAATTGTGTGCCAACTAATATCTGAGTTTGATTGTTTATAATTCTTTCTAATTTATTTGATGAGTCTTTTTTATTCATTGTATCACTCGAAAAAATTTCAACTTCCTTATTGGGAAATTTTTTTTTAACTTCTTCAGATATCCTCTCTACACCAGGTCCACTAAAGACAAAATTACATTCACCCTCGTTTGAACAATCTCTTTTTAAATCAGTTTTAAAACCACAATAATGACATAATAAATTATTTTTATTTTTATGATAAACTAGATTGATAGTACAATTTGGACAAGAATAACTTGTTAAACAATTTTTACACAAGGCATGAGGTGAAAAACCTCTTCTATTTAAAAAGAATAAAACCTGATCTTTTCTCTCAAGGTGAAAATTTACTTTTTCAATTATTTTATCTGATAACCACGATTGTTTTTCAAGTTTGGTTTTATTAAGATCTATAATTTCATAATTTGGTAATGAAGCATTTTTATATCTCTCTGTAAGTCTTGTTAAGGAATATTTTCCTTTTTGAATGTTTTCAAAAGTTTCAATTGATGGAACAGCTGTAACTAAATTAACTGGTATGTTCTCAAATGAAGCTCTAGAGATTGCCATATCTCGTGCATTATAAGTTACACCTTCATCTTGTTTAAACGATTGATCGTGTTCTTCATCTACAATTATCATACCTAGATTTTTAAAAGGTAAAAATAATGATGATCTTGCTCCTATAATTACTTTAACTTCTCCATTTGATATTCCACTCCAAATTACTTCTTTTTTTTTTTTTGAAACTCCTGAGTGCCACACAGATGCACTAAAACCAAAATATTCCTTAAATTTTTTTTCAAATTGACCTGTTAAACCTATCTCAGGTAACAAAATTAACCCCTGATAACCATGTTTTATAAGGTTTTTTAAAGCTTCAAAATATACTAAAGTTTTACCTGACCCAGTTATTCCTTGTAACACATGCACTCTAAAATTTTGATTATTGCTTACCATTTCTTCATAAGCTTTGATTTGATCTTTGGTTAATTTTATAGACGTATTTTTGATTTCACTTTTAAAATTATTATAAGAACTTATTTCCTTATTTTCTATTGCATGACTACTTAATAAAATAAGCTTTAATGCCATTCCTTTTGGAATAATATTGTATTCTGAAAACCAGTTTAAAAATTTAATAGTATTTTTTTTTAGAGGAGTCACATCTAACTTCCTCAAAACTTTTTTTATTTTAAATGTTTTATTGCTATTTTTTTCAAATTCATCCCATACTACACCTGTAATTTTTGATTTACCAAAAGGAACTTCCACGTAGTCTCCTAATTTGAGATCAATACTACTTTCATAAGTAAATGGATGATCAAAAATATTAGGTAAAAGAATCGGGAATTTCATATTTTTATAATATGAAAAAAAATTAAGAGTGTATTGTATTTAATGATAAAAACTTCATTATTATTACTAATATTTAGATTGTTATTACTACAATTTTAAATCTTAACATTTATTGATTGTTCAAACTAAAATCAGATTATATTATTTCTTTAAAACTCTTTTTTATAAAATTATTATTTTTTTCATAAATAATTGAACCACTACCAATTTTTTTCGATATAATAAATCTAATTCCAGAAAAGGTTTTTTTCTTGTCATTTTCTAAATTTTTAATAAGTCTATTCAAGTTCAATTTTGAATTAATCTTTAAATCACTAATCTTTGTTGGGAGTAAAAAACTTTTAATTATTTTCTTATTATTATTTAATGTTTTTGACTTATTTTTAATATCACATAATTTACTAGCAGAAATAATTCCAAGAGCAACAGCTTCACCATGAGTAATTTTGTTTTGATTAATGCCAAAATAACTTTCTATTGCTTGACCAAATGTATGTCCATAATTTAACAATAATCTCTGATTATTTTCTTTTTCATCTGACGATGTAATCATCAATTTTAATTGAACAGATTTTACAACCATTTCAAATAAAACTTTAATATCTCTTTTTAAAATTAATTTATTGTTTTTTTTCATAAAATTGAAAATCGTTTGATCTAAAATAATCCCCTTTTTAATAACTTCAGCGATACCAGACAAATAGTCTCTTTTATTAAGTGAATTTAAAAATCTTAAATCAATAAAAATATTTTTGGGATGATAATAAGTGCCACATAAATTTACAACATCAAGATGATTAAAACCTGTTTTGCCTCCAATAGAACTATCAATCATACTTGTCATTGAGGTTGGTACATGAACAAAATTTAAACCTCTATAATAAATAGATGCTACAAAAGAGCTGATATCTCCAACAACACCACCTCCTATAGAAACAATATAACTATCTCGTGTAACATTTTTAGAATATAAAAATTTTATGATTTTATTGATATAGTTGATGTTTTTATTTTTAATGCCTGACTTAAAATAAAATACATCATTTTCCTTTAAAAGATTAGATAAATTTTCATCCAAATGATTTTTTGTATTTTTAAAGTAGCTATCACAAATAATTACAATCTTTTTTTTTATTGAACTTAAAAACAGATTTAAACCATTTAAAGCGTTATCAGATATGTATACGGAATATTTCTTTCCATTATAATTTGCATCTAAAACAGATAACATCGAGTTATTAATATTTTCCTCTAAAATTATCTTGCGACATAGCTATTTTAGCTTTTAGATAGTCGTCATTTACATCAACTGAAAAAGAGCTCTCTTTCATTTCACAAGAATATACTTTCATGTCGTTTTCTATTGCTCTTAATAGCTCTACATCCTCTATTTTCTCTAATAGAGATGGCTTTAACTTTTTATATTTCATTAATCCTGAATAGGTGAATGTAATTACTGATACGTGTTTTTGAACGAAACTTACTGTTTTTTTATAATTGTAAGGAATTTTCGCTCTAGACAAATACATTATTCTTTTTGAAGTTGAGCTTAAAACTCGAACATTTGTATCTTCTGAATTAAATGACATTTTTCTAGTTGGAATTAATATTTCAGGCTTATGTTTATTTTTTAAGTGACTCAATATTAATTTATCAATTGTTCTTGGATTTGTAAGTGGTTCATCGCCTTGTACATCTACTATCAAGTGATTTTTAAATTTATGGGCAACACTTGCAATTCTCTCTGTTCCATTTTGAAATTCGCTCTTTGTTTTTATTGTTTTTATTTTGAATTTTTTACAAACTTTAATAATTTCATTACTATCTGTACACACAAATACTTTTTTAATATATTTAGACAGCATGGCTCTTTTTGCTGTATGAACAATTATTGGATAGCCATCTATATCCAATAAAGCTTTACCAGGAAGTCTCTTCGAGTTTAACCTAGTAGGAATTAAAGCCACAATATTCTTATTCATGCAATATTCCATCCTCCATCTACAAAGATTGTTGAACCAGTAATATATGAACTTTTTTCAGAAATCAAAAACTCAATTACATTTGAAACTTCCTCAGGGTTACCCCATCTCCCCATTGGAGTTCTATTCAGTATCCATTTATTTAATTGTTTCTGATTTTTCAAAAATTTTTTATGATATGACGTTTTAATAAATCCTGGAGCTATAATATTTATTCTAATTGATTTTTTTGCAAATTCTACAGCTGCAGATTTCATAAAACCTTCCATTGCCATTTTTGAAGCTGCATATGATGACAGGTCTTTAAAACCATAATTTCCAACTATTGAAGAAACATAAACAATATTTAAATCTTTTTTCGCGTTATTCTTATTTTTAAAATTTTTAATCACTTCTTCTACAAGTGTTAAACTAGAAATATAATTTGTTTGCAATGTTTTATTCCTTTCTTGAACATCCATATTTGAAATACTTGACCTATGTCTTATACCAGCGTTACAAATCAAAAAATTAATTTTATTATTTTTACAAATCTCTCTGATAAGACTCCTGTCTTTTTCAATATCACTGCCAAGTTCATGATAATAGTTCTTAACAACTTGTTTATTTTTTAAAATATTCTCTATAACCTTATTTTTAGATTTTGTGATCGTAATTATTTTGTATTTTTTTTTTATTAATAATTTTAATGTAGAATTTCCAATTCCTTTTCCAACACCAGTAATTAATCCTGTTTTCATAAATAATTTTTAAATTAATTTAAAATAAGTATAAATTCAAATTATAGCGACTATTAAATTAAACTTATAAATAATCTTTTAAGGCATATTCTTCTTTGATTTTAAGAGTGAATTGCTCTTTTATCTACTGATAACGCAGCTTCTTTAACTGCCTCTGAAAATGTTGGGTGTGCATGACATGTTCTTGCTATATCTTCTGAGCTTGCACCAAATTCCATAGCTACACCTATTTCTGCGATTAATTCTCCTGCATGAGGACCTATAATATGAGCTCCTAATACTTTGTCTGATTGCTCATCTGCTAATATTTTCACAAATCCCTCAGCATCATCAATTGCTTTAGCTCTGGAATTTGCCATAAATGAAAACTTCCCAACTTTATACTTTTTATTAAGTTCTTTTAATTGTTCCTCTGTTTTTCCTATAGATGCAACTTCTGGAGTAGTGTACACAACACCAGGTATTGTATCATAGTTAACATGTCCAGATTGTCCTGCAATATTTTCAGCAACTGCAACTCCCTCATCTTCAGCTTTGTGAGCAAGCATTGGTCCTACTATTACATCACCAATAGCAAAAATATTTTCAATATTTGTTTTAAAAGTTTTGTCAGTTTTTATTCTTTTTCTTTCATCTAAATCAATTCCAACTGCATGTAAATTTAATCCATCCGTATTTGGCTTTCTTCCTACTGAAATTAACACCACATCGCATTCAAAATTATTTTTATTACCATCTTTGTCAACTGTTGAAACAACAGCTCCCTTATTATTTTTCTGAATTGTTTCAACTTTGTTTTGCATATTAAATTTAATACCTTGTTTTTTTAAAATTTTCATGAACTCAGATGAAATCTCTTTATCCATTCCAGGAGTAATATGATCTAAGAATTCTACCACCTGAACTTCTGAACCCAATCTTGACCAAACAGAACCCATCTCTAAGCCAATGTAGCCACCTCCAACTACAACCATTTTATTTGGTACTTTTTCTAATTTTAAAGCTCCTGTAGAGGAAACAATTACTTTTTCATCAATATCAATTCCAGGTAATGAAACTGGGACAGATCCAGTTGCTATAACTGTTTTTTCTGACTCAATAATTGTCTCATTATTCTTGTCATCTTTAATTGAGATTTGATTTTTTGATTTAAAGCTTCCGTGACCTTTAAAATAAGTAACTTTGTTTTTTTTTAAAAGAAATTCAACACCTTTGGTCAATATTGTTACAGCTTTATCTTTACTTTTCATCATTTTTTCAAGGTTAAGTTTCACCTCACCTATCTCGATGCCCTTATTGGACAGATTTTTTACTTTGTGAAATTCTTCGGAAAGATTTAATAAACTTTTTGACGGTATACAGCCAACATTTAAACAAGTACCTCCTAGAGAACCTCTAGACTCTATGCATGCTGTTTTTAATCCTAATTGAGAAAGTCTAATCGCGCAAACATATCCGCCAGGTCCGCCACCAATTACTACTGCTTGAAATTTTTCTGACATCTAAATATCCAAAAACAACCTTCTCGGGTCTTCTAAATTTTCCTTTATCATTTTAAGAAATGACACCGACTCTTTACCATCAATAATTCTATGATCATATGATAATGCTAAATACATTATTGGTCTTATTTTAATTTCTCCGTCAACGACTACTGGTCTTTCAACAATATTATGCATACCCAAAACTCCAGACTGTGGAAGGTTTAATATAGGTGTTGAAAGCATCGACCCGTAAACTCCGCCATTGCTTATTGTGAATGTTCCTCCTTGAAGATCCTCAATTGTCAATTTTCCATCCCTCGCTTTTTCAGAAATTTCTTTAATATTTTTTTCAATATCAGCAAAAGATAATTCATCTGCATTTCTTAAAACTGGCACAACTAAACCTTTATCAGTTCCAACTGCAAAACTAATATTGTAATAATTTTTATAAACTATTTCATCCCCATCAATTTCTGCATTTACAGCTGGAAAATTCTTAAGAGCGACAACACATGCTTTTACAAAAAATGACATGAAGCCCAGTTTAATATTATATCTCGATTGAAAATCTTCCTGATTTTCTTTTCTCATTTCCATAATATTGGTCATGTCGACTTCATTGAATGTAGTTAATAAAGCTGCATTTTCTTGAGCTTGCTTTAATCTTTTAGCAATAGTTTGTCTTAGTCTGGTCATTTTAATTCTTTCTTCATGACCATATTGAATTTTTCTCTCTGAAGGTTTTGGATTTGCACCCATCATGCTTATTAAGTCACCTTTTAAAACACGTCCATCTTTTCCAGATCCTTGGACGGTAGCTAAGTCTATTTTGTTTTCAGCAACAATTTTTCGAACTGCAGGTGACAATGTTTGGTTTTGGGTGTTATTAAATTTTGGTGTCTCTTCAAAAACCTCTTCTGTCAATACTAATGGTTTTTCTGTTGGCTCCTCTTCTTTAGGGGTCTCCTCAAAAACTTTAGGGTCTTTTTTTATTGGGTCTAATTTGATGACGTTATTTTCACTAGGTTTGATCTCTTCTTTTTTTGCTTCTTCATTCTTTGTAGGGCTAGGTTTTGCACTACCGCCATTTTCTGAAACAGATCCCAATAATGCACCCACTTCCACTACTGACCCATCCTTTGAATTTATTTCACTTAATACTCCAGTGATTGGCGAAGGAACTTCCAGATTTACTTTGTCTGTCTCAAGTTCAACAATTGGTTCGTCCGCATCAACAGAATCTCCTGTATTCTTTAACCATTTAGCTACCGTTGCTTCAGTTATACTTTCACCAAGTGCAGGAACTACTATTTTTTCACTCATTACAAATTATTCAAAAACCTTATTAATTATTTCTTGTTGTTGAGAATTGTGCCTTTTAGCATATCCTGTTGCTGGACTTGCATCTGGGCTTCTTCCTATATAAGAAATTTTGTTATTATTAGCCTTTAAACTATCCAATGTCCATTGGATATAGTCTCTAACTGAAAACCAAGCGCCCATATTTTTAGGCTCTTCTTGACACCAAAAGAAATTAGCATTTTTTGCATATGGTTTTAGCTCGTTTACTAGAGCTTTTGCCGGGAATGGATATAGTTGCTCAATTCTAAATATCACAACATCATCTTTTTTGAGTTTTTCTCTCGCATCCAAAAGATCAAAATATACTTTTCCTGAACATAGAATTACTTTTTTAATCTTTGAACTTTCTTTAAGCTTAATAAACCCACTTGATTTTGGATCAATTGCATGATCCCACAAGACTCTGTGAAATGTATTTTCTTTATTGAAGTCTTTTAAATTTGAAACACAGAATTTATTTCTTAATAGAGATTTCGGTGTCATAATTATCAATGGCTTTCTAAAATCTCTATGCATTTGTCTTCTTAAAGCATGAAAATAATTAGCAGGTGTAGTACAGTTTAATACTTGCATATTATCATTTGAGCATAATTGTAAAAATCTTTCTAATCTCGCAGAAGAATGTTCTGGTCCTTGACCTTCATAGCCATGTGGTAATAACATCACTAAACCAGAGGCTCTGTTCCACTTTCTTTCACCTGATGCAATAAATTGATCAATTACAACTTGTGCACCATTTGCAAAATCTCCAAACTGAGCTTCCCACAAAGTTAGTGTATTAGGCTCTACTAAACTATACCCATATTCAAAACCCAGAACAGCAAGTTCTGACAAAAAACTATCAACAACTTCAAAAATTTTTTGTTTACTTGAAATATTATTTAACGGAATATATCTTGAATTATCAGTCTGATCTCTTAGGACTGAATGTCTTTGACTAAATGTTCCTCTACCAGAATCCTGTCCAACAAGCCTCACCGGAAAACCCTCTTCTAGTAAAGAACCAAAAGCTAGCGCTTCTGCTGCAGACCAATCAATATCAAGACCTTTATCTACTGAATTTTTCCTAACATTTAAAATTTTGGAAATAGTTTTATGAATATTAATTCCAGCAGGTATAGTATTAATTTTATCTGAAATTTCTTTTAACTTGATTTCATCAAAGCCGGTCACACCTCTTTTATCTTTGCCTTTTCTAGGTTTGTATCTAGACCATGAACCTTCAAACCATTCTATTTTAGGTTTATAATCTTTTGCACTTTTATATTGCTCATCTAATAAATCTTTAAATGCTTTTACATTTTGATCTAAAAGATTTTGAGTAATTGAATTTTCATTGACAAGTTTGCTTCCATAGATCTTATAAACACTTGGATGTGATCTAATTTTCTTGTACATCAATGGCTGAGTGAATGAAGGTTCGTCTCCCTCGTTATGTCCAAATCTTCTATAACAAATTAGGTCAACCACAACATCTCTATTAAACTTAAGCCTAAACTCTGTAGCAATTCTAGTCGCATAAACAACAGCTTCTGGGTCATCCCCGTTCACATGAAGAATTGGAGCCTCAACCATTTTTGCAACATCTGATGGATAGGGTGATGACCTCGCAAATCTTGGACTTGTAGTGAAACCAATCTGATTATTAACTATGATATGAATAGTGCCCCCAGTATTATGACCTGGAAGTCCAGACATAGCAAAACATTCAGCTACAACTCCCTGACCAGCAAAGGCTGCATCTCCATGAATGAGAATTGGTATAACTTTATTTCTTTCTTTATCTTTGTGAAAAAATTGTTTCGCTCTAGTTTGTCCTAGGACTACTGGATTGACAGCCTCTAAGTGAGATGGATTATCTGTCAAACCTACATGAACAGTATTTCCATCGAACACTCTGTCTGAGGATGCCCCAAGATGATATTTTACGTCTCCTGCACTTTCTTCTGAATCTGAAACAATTTCTCCAGCAAATTCATTAAATATTCTTTTATAATCCTTTTGTAAAACATTAGCTAATACATTAAGTCTTCCTCTGTGAGACATTCCAATTTTAACTTCTTTAATTTGATTTTGTCCACCAATTTTAATTATTTGTTCAAGAGCAGGTATTAAACTTTCACCTCCATCAAGCCCAAATCTTTTTGTACCAACATATTTAGTTGCTAAAAATTTTTCAAAACCTTCTGCCTGTACAAGTTTATTTAGTATTGCCTCTTTACCATTTTTAGTGAAATTTAAGGCATTTTGATCTTGCTCTACTCTGTCTCTAAACCATTTTCTCTCGACTGGGTTTGAAACATGCATAAACTCATATCCAATGTTTCCACAATATGTCTTTTTTAAAAATTTTAGTATTTCTTTTATATTGGCATATTTTTTATTGATAACACCATTTAGAAAAATTTTCTTATCATAATTCTGTTTTTTAAAACCATAAAATTCGGGATGCAATTCATCAAGATACTCCGACTTTCTTATTTCTAGTGGATCTAGATTTGCTAATAAATGTCCTCTCAACCTATAAGCACGTATTAGTGCAACAGCACTAATAGAATCTTTGTTAGAGTCTGCAAGTAATTGGAAATTGAATTTTTCTGATGTATCTATTTTTTCATTGGTAACTTTATTATCTTCATCTATCTCTATTTTTTTTTGTAGTTCATCAATATCTATTTTTAATTTTGAAGGTCCCCACGAAGGTCCATTTATTTCAGATGCAATAACTTTTATCTCTTCTCCTATACCCTCAAAATAATTTGCCCAACTCTCAGGCAAATCAGGGTCTTTATTTATGAATTTAAGATACATTTGTTCAATAAATGCACTATTAGACTTATTTAAGAATGAAGTTTTTTCAAATTCAAGATTTTTCGATGAAGACATCTTTATTGCTTAATATATCCTTCTAATAGTATTTTTCAATTAGACAGTTTGTTAAACAATGTTTTTCCAATAATTGATGGTGTTTCTGCAACCGTAATCCCACATTCTTCCATTTTTTTTATTTTATCTTTTGCGCCACCTTTGCCACCAGATATAATGGCACCAGCGTGACCCATTCTTCGACCAGGTGGAGCAGTAATTCCAGCAATAAATCCAACAATTGGTTTCTTAATTTTATGATTTTTGACAAATTCTGCAGCTTCTTCTTCTGCTGTGCCACCTATTTCTCCAATCATTAAAATCGACTCTGTTTCATCATCATTTAAAAATAAATCCAAACAATCTATGAAATTTGTACCATTAATTGGATCTCCTCCAATACCAATACAAGTTGATTGACCTAAGCCATTTTCTGTAGTTTGAGCAACTGCCTCGTAAGTTAGTGTTCCTGATCTAGAAACAATTCCAACTGTACCTCTTTTATGAATATTTCCTGGCATTATTCCAATTTTACATTCATCAGGTGTAATTATTCCAGGGCAGTTCGGTCCTATAAGTCGACTTTTTGAGTCTGCTAGACTTTGTCTTACTTTAAGCATGTCCTGAACTGGAATACCTTCTGTAATACAAACTATTAGATCTATTGATGCATCAATGGCTTCAATGATTGCGGCTGCTGCAAACTTTGCAGGAACATAGATCATAGTAGCATCAGCACCTACTTCTTTTTTTGCCTCTAATACTGTGTTGAAAACTGGCCTCTCTAGATGTTTTTGGCCTCCTTTTTTAGGAGTTACCCCACCTACAAGATTTGTTCCATACAGTATTGCTTGCTCAGAGTGAAAAGTACCATGAGATCCTGTAAAACCCTGACAAATTACTTTTGTATTTTTATTTACTAGCACTGACATTTATTTTATAGCCTCAACAATTTTTTTAGCTGCATCATCTAAATTTTCTGCTGATATTAACTTTAAACCAGAATTATCGAGTATTTCTTTACCTTGTTTAAAGTTTGTACCTGCAAGTCTAACCACTAAGGGAACGCTAATGTTTATCTCCTTAGCTGCATCTACCACTCCTTGTGCAAGCACATCACACCTCATAATTCCCCCAAAAATATTAATCAAAATTCCTTTTACATTCTTATCCGAAAGAATAATTTTTAAAGCTGCAGAAACTTTTTCTTTTGATGCTCCACCTCCTACATCTAAAAAATTTGCTGGTTCTTTTCCATACAATTTTATTATATCCATTGTGGCCATTGCTAAGCCTGCTCCGTTAACCATGCAACCAATGCTTCCATCTAATTTTATATAAGCAAGATCATGTTTGCTTGCTTCAATTTCAGTTGAGTCTTCCTCGTTAAGATCTCGAAGCTCAACAATTTCAGGATGTCTAAACAAGGCATTAGAGTCAAAATTTACTTTTGCATCTAAACAAACTATTTTTTCTTCTTTGGTTAAAATCAAAGGATTAACCTCAACCATATTTGCATCTGTGCTAATAAACATTTTATAAATTGATTTAATTAAAGTTATTGCTTGGTTTTTTGCATCATTATTTAAATTAAAAATTTTTATAATTTTTTCACAATCATTGTTTGAAATTTCATCATTAATAGCAACTTTTGTGGTTATAATTTTTTCTGGCGTTTTGCTCGCTACCTCTTCAATATCCATACCTCCTTGATCACTTGATATAAAAGCAATTTTTGAACTAGCTCTATCTACAAGGCATGATAAGTAAAATTCTTTTTCTATATTTGAGGACTCTTCAACGTACAATCTTTTAACTTCTCTTCCCTCCGGGCCAGTTTGATGAGTTATAAGTATTTTTCCAAACAACTCTTTAGCTGCTAATTCCAGCTCCTCAATTGTATTTAAAATTTTTACACCTCCAGCTTTTCCTCTTCCACCAGCATGTATTTGTGCTTTTAGGACATATTTTTCAGTTTTGAGTGACTTTACCTTATCAAGTAAATCATCGACATTTAGTGCAAATACTCCTTCTGGGACTACTGCACCATATTTTTTTAATATTTGTTTAGCTTGATGTTCGTGAATATTCATTTTAATTTTTAGAGATCGGGATCTATTTTTGATGCTGCTTCCCAAAGACCTTTAACTGCGTCTATCGAGTGCATAAACTCTTTTTTCTCATTTTCATCTAAACTGACTTCTTCAATCTTTTCAACACCACCTTTTCCTATTATTACAGGCACACCAGCGTATACATTATTGACTGAGTACTCTCCATTTAATTGGACTGCACATGGCAATAATTTTTTTTGATCGTTTAAATATGCCTCAGCCATTTGAACACCTGATGCTGCAGGAGCATAAAACGCAGAACCTTTTTCTAAATACTTAACTATCTCGGCTCCACCATCTCTTGTGCGTTGGTTTATTTCCTCGAGCCTTTCCTTAGAAATTTTTCCCTCTTTGACTAAATCAAGCAGAGGTGTTCCTGAGACTTTTGTAAACCTTGGCATAGGAACCATTGTATCTCCATGACCACCCATCACCATTGCCTCAATCTCTTTAACTGGAACGTTTAATTCCAGGGATAAAAATAGTTTAAATCTAGAAGTGTCTAATATTCCTGCCATGCCCACAACTTTATTAGCAGGTAAACCAGAAAATTTTTGAAATGCCATAACCATAACGTCTAATGGGTTGGTAATACATATCACAAAAGCATTTGGTGCATTTTGTTTTACACCGTCAGCTACTTGTTTAATAATTTTTAAATTTATTCCAAGTAAGTCATCTCTGCTCATTCCTGGTTTTCGAGGAACACCCGCAGTAATAATTATTACATCTGAATTTTTAATATCTTTGTAATCATCGGTGCCTGAAAATTTTACATTAAAACCGTCTACAGATGACGATTGAGCAATATCTAATGCTTTGCCTTTTGCAATTCCACTTGCCACATCAAATAATACTACTTCATTTACTAATTCTTTTGTGCCAATTAAGTGAGCAAGGGTTCCACCAATTTGGCCTGCGCCAATTAAAGATATTTTTGTCATTATTTTCCTCTTATTTCATTGTAGGCATTACAAATTCCGCATTAGAACGGATACCAGAAGGCCATCTTGAAGTTATTGTTTTAAGTTTTGTATAAAATTTAATTCCCTCCATGCCATGCATTGCGCTATCTCCAAATAAAGATCTTTTCCAGCCTCCAAAACTGTGAAAGGCCATTGGCACTGGTATAGGAACATTAATACCTACCATGCCTACCTGTATTTTGCTGGCAAATGTTCTTCCAGCGTCTCCATCTCTAGTATAAATACTTACACCATTTCCATA
This sequence comes from uncultured Pelagibacteraceae bacterium, assembly GCA_902619815.1. Classification (GTDB taxonomy): domain Bacteria; phylum Pseudomonadota; class Alphaproteobacteria; order Pelagibacterales; family Pelagibacteraceae; genus Pelagibacter. Next base: position 22,875 of record CACNGH010000003.1, on the reverse strand, counting down.
TTCATGATCGTTAATTAATTTTGCAGCCTCTTCAAAAGTTTTTACTCTAACAACTGACAAAACTGGACCAAATATTTCCTCTTTGTATATTCTCATATCTTTATTGACATGATCAAACAAACATCCTCCTATGTAAAATCCATTTTCATAACCTTGAAGTTTGAGATCTCTTCCATCAACAACTAACTTTGCACCCTCTTCGACACCTAAATCAACATATCCCCTAACTCTTTCTAGGTGTTCTTTTGTAACCAAAGGACCCATTTCAGAAGTTTTATCCATCCCTGGACCAACTTTAAGTGCTTCAGCTTTTTTAGATAATCTTGAAACAAGTTCATCACCAATATCACCAACTGCAACTGCAACCGATTGGGCCATACATCTTTCGCCTGCAGAACCATAAGCTGCACCCATCAAACCATTGACTGCGCCATCTAAATCACAATCTGGCATTACAACTAGATGGTTCTTTGCTCCACCTAATGCTTGAACTCTTTTTTCATTTTTAGCTGAATTTTCATAAATATATTTTGCAATAGGAGTTGACCCTACAAAGCTTACTGCTTTGATATCTGAGTTCTCTAGTATTGCATCTACAGACTCTTTGTCACCATTCACTACATTAAAAACACCTTCTGGAAGACCTGCTTCTGAAAGTAACTGAGCTAACATTATAGAACATGAAGGATCTTTTTCAGATGGCTTTAATATAAATGTATTTCCACACGCTATTGCTATAGGGAACATCCACATAGGAACCATTGCAGGAAAATTAAATGGAGTAATTCCTGCAACTACTCCTAAAGGTTGTCTCATCGACCAACTATCCACATTCGTTCCAACATTTTCAGAAAATTCACCTTTTAATAAATGTGGGATTCCACAAGCAAATTCAACAACTTCAAGACCTCTTGTTAATGAGCCTCTAGCATCTTCAAAAACTTTTCCATGTTCTGAAACAATTAATTTTGTTAATTCATCAGAATTTTTTTCAATTAATTCTTTGAACTTAAACATTACTCTTGCTCTTTGAAGGGGAGGTTTTAAAGACCATGTTTCAAAAGCCTTTTTGGCAATTTCCACTGCTTGGTTCAAGTCTGATTTCGAGGCTAAGTTAACCTCAGACTCTTGTTCCCCTGTTGCTGGATTAAAAACTTTACCTTTTCTATCAGAAGAACCTGAAAATAACTTTCCGCCAACAAAGTGTTCAATTAACTTCATGAGTAGGATCTTTTAAAACAAAAATACTTATTAGTCTATTTAAACATTAGCTGTGGCTAACATTTTCTTGATTTCAGCAATTGCTTTAGCTGGATTTAGCCCCTTAGGACATGCGCTGGTACAATTTAGAATAGTATGACATCTATAAAGTTTTAGTTCATCAGCAACTTTTTTTAATCTAGCTTTTCTTTCATCATCTCTACTATCAACAATCCATCTATAAGCCTGTAAAAGAACAGCTGGACCTAAATATTTATCTCCATTCCACCAATAACTAGGACAGGAAGTCGAGCAACATGCACACATAATGCATTCATACGCACCATCTAATTTTGCTCTATCTTCTTTTGATTGAAAAATTTCTGTTGTATCTTTAGTTGAATTATTTTTTAACCAAGGCTCAATAGACTCATACTGTTTATAAAGACCGTCCAAGTCACCGATTAAATCTCTCTTCACTTTTAGATGAGGTAAAGGATAAATATCAATGTCCCCATCTATTTCAGCATGAGGTTTTGTGCATGCAAGACCATTTTTACCACCCATGTTCATTGCACAAGAACCACATACTCCATGGGCGCAAGATCTTCTATAAGCCAATGTAGGGTCTATCTCATTTTTAATTTTATTTAAAATATCTAAAACTTTTGAAGGACAATTATCCATATCAACTTCATAGGTATCAATTCTTGGATTTTCTTCTGTAGAAGGATCCCACCTATAAACATTAACTTTACGAATATTTTTTGATCCAGTCTTATCTTTGAAATATTTCCCTTTATTTACCTCAGAGTTTTTAGGCAAACTTATTTGGGCCATTAATAAACTCTTTCTTGAGGGGGGAAATATTGAACTTCATTAGTCAATGTTGAATTATGAACTGGTCTGTATGTTATTTTAGTATCTTTTCCATCGCACCAAGCAAGAGTATGCTGCATAAATTTTTTATCATCTCTGTTAGGGTAATCCTCTCTTGCATGCGCTCCTCTACTTTCCTTTCTATGATATGCAGAGTCTACTGTGGTTACTGCCTGTCTGATTAAATTATCAAATTCTAAAGTTTCTACTAAATCTGTGTTAAAAACTAAAGATCTGTCTTTAACTGAAATTGAGTCTATACCATCATAGGTTTTTCTAATTTCGTTAACACCCTCTTCTAAATTTTTTTCTGTTCTAAATACTGCACATTTTGATTGCATTGTTTTCTGCATTGCTAGTCTTAATTCTGCAGTACTGTTATCACCCTGCGCATTTCTTAATTTATCAAATCTGTCTAGACATTTCTGTGTCTCTGTCTCAGAAATTTCTTCATGAGGCGCTCCTGGTTTAACTAGCTCAGCTGCTCTTTTTGCAGCCGCTCTTCCAAAAACAACTAAATCAATTAAAGAGTTTGACCCAAGTCTATTAGCTCCATGAACCGACACGCATGCTGCTTCTCCAATTGCCATCAATCCAGGCACTGTTTTTTCTGATCCATTTACGGTTAAAACTTCCGCTTTATAATTGGTTGGAATTCCACCCATATTATAATGCACAGTAGGAACAACTGGGATTGGTTCCTTAGTTACATCAACATTTGCAAATAACCTTGCTGCTTCAGTAATACCAGGAAGTCGATTTTCGATTACACTTTTGTCTAAGTGACTTAAATGTAAGTGAACATGGTCCTGATCTTTCCCTACACCTCTTCCTTCATTAATTTCTATAGACATTGATCTGCTCACAACATCTCTTGATGCCAAATCTTTAGCATTTGGGGCGTATCTTTCCATAAATCTTTCGCCTTTAGAGTTTACTAGATATCCTCCCTCTCCTCTGACACCTTCAGAAATTAAGGTTCCGTGTCCATAAATACCTGTTGGGTGAAATTGAACAAACTCCATATCTTGTAACGGTAATCCTGCTCTCAATACCATTGCATTTCCATCTCCCGTACAAGTATGCGCAGAAGTTGCTGAATAATAAACTTTTCCATAACCACCTGTTGCTATAATAACTGTATGAGCTCTAAATCGATGAATTGTTCCGTCGTTTAAATTCCAGGCTATTAATCCTTTACACTCTCCATCTTTCATTAATAAATCTAATGCAAAATATTCTATAAAAAATTCTGTGTTGTGTTTTAAAGCTTGTCCATAAAGAGTGTGTAATATTGCATGTCCAGTTCTATCTGCTGCCGCGCAAGTTCTTTGGACTATTCCATTTCCATAATTTTTTGTCATACCTCCGAATGGTCTTTGATAGATTTTTCCCTCATCTGTTCGACTAAATGGAACTCCATATTTTTCTAATTCTAAAACTGCTTTTGGTGCCTCTTTACATAGATACTCAATGCTGTCTTGATCTCCTAACCAATCAGCCCCTTTAACAGTATCATACATGTGCCATCTCCAGTCATCTTCACCCATGTTTCCAAGTGCAGCTGAAATCCCACCCTGCGCTGCAGAAGTATGGCTTCTAGTCGGAAATACTTTAGATATACAAGCAGTTTTTAATCCTGCTTCACTCAAGCCGACGGCAGCCCTTAGACCTGATCCACCAGCACCCAAGACTACTACGTCATATTCATGATCTATAATATTGTATGAACTCATTATTTTAGATTAAATATAATAATTATTGTTAAAAGTGAAATACCTATAGCAGAAATATACAACAGTCTGTTTGCGACATTTTTGATTTTTTCATTACTAATATAATCCTCAAAAACCTCACTAATAGTTAGTGATGAGAAGAAAAATGCAAAAATAACAAACAAACTAAAGAGAAATTTGTTTATTGGTTTGATAAAAAAATTGAAAATTTCAGTATATCCTTGATCATAAATAGATACAAAACTTAATATAAACCAAATCATAAGTGGTAATAAAATTAATGATGAAACTTTTGTAAAAACCCATTTTTTTGTGGCTAAATTCATATTAAAAAAAAATTCTACCAATTAAATAAATAGCAACAGTAAATAAGAATGAACCAAATATAACAATCAATCCTGTCAAACGCGTTGTTTCTAATTCAAAACCATAGCCCATGTCCATTATCAAGTGTCTTATCTCACTCAAAATTTGAAAGCTAAATGACCAAACAAGACCTAAAACGATAAATTTACCAAAAAAAGAGTTAAAAAAAAAATTGATTAAAGTATAATTTGATTCACCTAAAATCAGCCAGCAGGACAAAAAACAAATTAAAGTAATTCCTATAATGTTTATAATTCCAGTTATACGATGTGAAATTGAAACTAATGACGAAATGTGCCATCTATAAATTTGTATATGAGGTGATAATGGTTTTTTATCTTCCATAAAAATCATTTTTAATCAAACTTTCGGCAATTTGCACTGCGTTCAATGCCGCCCCTTTAACTAAATTATCAGATACGATCCATAAATTTATTGTATTTTCCCTAGACTCATCCAGTCTTATTCTTGAGATAAAAGTTTCAAATTTATCCTCTGCCTCAATAGGCGTTATATAGCCTCCGTCTTGATGATCATCAACAACCTTACAGCCGGGAGAAGTAGACAAAACTGTTCTAATTTCATCTAAATCACATTTTTTATTAAACTCTACATTTGCACTAATACAATGAGAAACAAGAACGGGTATCCTTACACAAGTTGAAGTCACTTTAATTTTTTTATCTAAAATTTTCTTAATTTCATCAGTAGTTTTTTGTTCCTCTTTTGTGTAACCATTTTCTAAAAAACTATCAATATGAGGGATTGCATTAAATGCAATTTGCTTAGTGAAATTTTTCGATGATATTTTTTTATTTTGAAAATAATTCTCAGTTTGAGATAATAGTTCATCCGTAGCTGATTTACCTGCCCCTGATACTGACTGGTATGTAGATGCAACTATTCGATTGATATCATACAAGTCGTGTAATGGCTTTAAAGCCACCACAACTGGAATTACTGAACAATTAGCGTTAGCAATAATATTTTTGTTTTTTACATCAGACAATTTTTTTGAATTAACTTCTGGAACAATTAATGGAATATCAGGATCTTTTCTGAAGTATTTTGAATTATCAATTACAATTGTTTTTTCAGCGGCGACATGAGCCCATTTTTCAGCAACACCACTCCCAGCTGCAAAAAATGCAATTTTAACATTGGAAAAATCAAATTTTTCAAGATCTGTTACTACATGTTCTTTTCCATTATAGTTAATTTTTTTTCCTTCACTATTTTTTGAAGCAAGTAAAAATAGATTTTCTATATTAATTTGTTTTTTCTCTAAAATTTCTATTATTTTTCTTCCAACATTTCCTGTTGCACCAACTATTGCAATGTTCATAACACCAAATGACTTTTAATTCTAAACGAGGGGTAAATCACAAACGGTACCCACATATATTTTTTCATTTATTTCTATATTAAACTGATTTATTGTATTCCAGTAGGGTTTATTAATCATTGCAATTCCAACGACTTTATTAAATGTGGGGGAATATGTGGCTGATCTAACATATCCAACTATTTCTTTGTTATCATCAAATAAAGTTTTTTCACAATACATATCAATTTTATTGTGTTCAATCTTTACACCCATAAGTTTTCTAGTTATTCCTTGGTCTTTTATCTTTTTTAGTTTTTCTTTACCTAGAAAATCAACATCGCTGTCTAAATGAATAAACTTATCAAAATTTGCTTCAAATGGATTATCCCTGTTGTCAAAATCATTACCATAAGACAACAGATTGCCTTCTATTCTCTCAATTAAATTTGGACAACCTGGCTTTACATTAAATTCTTTTCCAGCTTCAAATAAATAATCGTATAAATTCTGACCCGCGATGTCATTATCAACATAGATTTCAAATCCACCTTGTTTTGACCATCCGGATCTTGCAATAAAATATTTATGACCCTTCAGTTCAAAATAATCAAAGTTAAAAAATTTTAATTTTCTAATCTCATCACCAAATAATTTTGACATTAAATCGTCTGCCATAGGCCCTTGAACAGCCAAGATGTTTACATTTGGTTCATTTATTTCAACTTCAAATTTATTTCCAGCTGCAAGACCTTTTGCAAAAAATATTACATCTGCATCAGCTATAGATAGCCACCATTTATCCTCTGCAAGTTTATTAATTATTGGGTCATTGACTAAAAGTCCCTCATTATCAATTAACGGAGCATAATAACATTTTCCGACTTTTGATTTAGATAGATCTCTACAAGTCATTAGTTGAACTAATTTTGATGAGTCTTTTCCAGAAATCTCAACTTGCCTTTCTGCTGCAACGTCCCAAACTTGCACGTATTTTTTCAAGTGATGATAATCGCTCTCTAATGATTTAAAGGATGCTGGAAGTAACATATGATTATAAACTGTGTAGCTACTCACACCATGAGCTTCTATTCTATCAGTATAAGGTGTACTTCTAAGTCTTCTTGATTTTGCAATAGAAAAGTTTTTCATTTTTTTAAAAATTCTAGGACCTTTTCTCTCATTTCAAACGCTTTTTCAATCATTATCATATGACCACATCCTTCCAAGATGTGGGTAGATGAATTTTTTACTAGATTTGAAAATTTTTTACCTACTTCAATGTTAACCATCTTATCAAGAGCACCAAATATAAACATGCTTGGACAATTTATTGAACCAGCAGCCTCTTTACCGTTGGAATAATTGTTACAAGCAATAAGATCAACAGCTAATATTTCACTGATATCTCGAGTTGATTGAATTATTCTTTTAATTGGATTACCTCCAATAAATTTTTTGGAGCCCTCATACCCCCACTTCATCATCAATTTAACAGCATCTGAGTCACCATTTTTTGCTAGTTCAATTAAATCTTGATGAACTGGCATTTTATAAGAGCCACCAACAAAAATTAATTTTTTAATTCTAGTTGGATATTTATGAGCAAATTCTAAAATTTCTAAACATCCCTGAGAATGTCCAATTAAAACTAAATCATGTAAATTTAACTGATCAAACGCTTTTTCTAACCAATCTGTGATTTTTTCTATTGTATCTTTACAGGGACCATCAGAATTTCCATGTCCAGGTAAATCTATTGATAAAACATTAAAATTTTGATTTGAAAAAAATTGCTCTGTTAAAGACCAAACAATATGAGACATTCCACTTCCATGCAAAAATACAATTGTTTCTTTTTTTGGATCAATACCTTGTCCTGCATCTGATGCATGGACATTTTTATTTTCAACTTGGAAAATCAAATAATTACCTAGAATTGTTTTCTTAGTTCAAACTTCTGAATTTTTCCTGTAGAAGTTTTTGGTAGCTCACAGAAAATTACTTTTTTTGGTACTTTAAATCCTGCTAAAGTTTCTTTACAAAAATCTATTAATTCTTTTTCATTGGTTGGTTTGTCTTTAACCATTTCTATAAAAGCACATGGAACTTCACCCCATTTTTCATCAGGTTTTGCAACTACAGCTGCAATAGAAACTGACGGGTGTTTAGAAAGAGTATTTTCTATTTCAATTGAAGATATATTTTCTCCTCCAGAAATAATTATGTCTTTAGATCTGTCTTGTATTTTTACATATCCATCAGGGTGCATAACTGCTAAATCTCCAGTGTGAAACCAGCCACCCTGCATCGCTTTATCGGTAGCTTCTTTATCTTTAAAATATCCTTTCATTACTACATTCCCCCTTATCATTATCTCTCCAATTGTTTTGCCATCTTTGGGAACTTCTTTCATAGTTTCAGGATCTAAAATTGTTACACCTTCAGTATTAGGATATCTTACTCCTTGTCTTGCTTTAATTTCATTTTGTTTATCTTCATCAAAATCATTCCATTCGTCATTCCAAGCACATTGGGTAACATGTCCGTAAGTTTCTGTTAAACCGTATACATGCATGACTTCGAACCCTAGGGCTTTCATCTTTTTAAAGATTATACTTGGAGGTGGTGCGCCTGCAGTTAAAACATGAACTTTATGTTTTAATTTTTTTCTATCAGCTTCTGGGGCACCAGTAATCATATTAAGAACAATTGGCGCTCCACCAAAATGTGTTACATCATATTTATCAATTAGCTCGAATATTTTTTTAACATCTATATTTCTTAGGCAAACGGTCCTTCCATTCAGCATTGGGATCGTCCATGGGTAGCACCAACCATTACAATGAAACATTGGGACAATTGTTAAGAAATTTAATTGGTTAGGCATATTCCATGCCACAGAACTTCCTGTAGACATTAAATAAGCTCCTCTATGATGATAAACTACACCTTTTGGATTTCCAGTAGTGCCAGAAGTATAACTTAAGGAAATAGATTGCCATTCATCATCAGGCATTTGCCAATTATAATTTTCATCCCCAGTATTTAAAAAGTTTTCATATTCATACTCACCAATTTTTTCACACTTTGATTGGTCAGCATATTTGTCATTTATATCAATAATTGTAATTTTTTTATCTAGAGTTTTTAAAGCTTTTTTTACTTCTACATGTAGTTGTCTATCAACTACTAAAACTTTTGCATCACTATGATTTAGAATATATGCAATAGTGTTTGCATCTAATCTAATATTAATCGTATTTAAAACTGCTCCTGTCATTGGAACAGAGTAGTGGGCTTCAAATATTTCAGGTGTATTAAACGCTAAAAATGAAACCGTATCACCTTTTTTAATACCAATTTTAGACAAAGCACTCGCAAATTTTATTGCTCTTTTATAAACTTCACTCCAAGTATAGCTTCTATCCTCATAAACAATTGCTTCATAATTTGGATAAATTTCTGTTGCTCTTTTTAAAAATGTTAGTGGAGTTAAAGGAACATGATTGGCTTCGTTTTTCTCCAAATTAGTATCGTAATGACTCATCCCTAAATAAAATTAAATTTCATTATATTTGAGCTTCCAGAAATTGCAGATTTGTAATGATATTCGGCTCTGGGTAGTACTTTTTCAAAATAAAATTTAGCTGTATTGATTTTATCAGAGTAAAAATCTTTATTTTTTTCATAATCATTAAAACTAACTTCTAAAACTTTTATCCAAGAATATGCAATTGAGACATAACCAAGTGTTCTTAAGTAGTCATTTGCTGCTGCACTTACATCATCTTTTTCGATTTTACTTTGATCACTGATCCAACCTGTAAATTTAGTTAATATATCTAGGTAATGATTTAATTCTTTTGAAAAAGTTTCAACTTTTCCCTTTTTACTCTCGCACTCTGACTTAACCATATCTAAAAATCTGTTTATTATATTTCCATTTTTATTTGATAATTTTCTAAATACTAAATCTGCTGCTTGAACTGAATTTGTTCCTTCATAAATAGGAGTAATACGATTATCTCTATATAATTGCTCTATTCCTTGATCTTTTGTATAGCCATAACCTCCGTGTATCTGCATCGCGTCATTTGTTATCTCCATAGCTAAATCACTAAACAATGATTTTACCACAGGTGTCATTAATGAAACGTAATCAGATGCTTCTTGTTTTATTTTTTCATCAGGATGATAAAGGCTAACCTCCGTTTGTTGAGATAACCAAAAACATAATGCTCTTTCTCCTTCAATTATTGATTTCATATTTAACAAAGATTTTCTTATGTCAGCGTGTTCAATTATAAAATCTGCACCATTTGTTGATTTTGTATTATTTGTTTTCCCTTGTTTTCTCTCTTTAGCATATGCAAGTGAGTTCTGATAAGCAATTTCAGATAGGCCTAAACCTTGTATACCAACTACTATTCTCTCTAAGTTCATCATTGTAAACATTGCACTTAAACCTTTGTCTTTAGCTCCAATCATATAGCCAGTTGCATCATCAAAATTTAAGACACATGTAGCCGAACCTTTTATTCCCATTTTACTTTCAATCGATCCTGTTGATACCCCATTCCTTGGGCCAACAGTTCCGTCCTCATTGACTATAAATTTAGGTACTAAAAATAAACTTATGCCTTTAGTTCCAGCTGGAGAGTCTGTGGCTCTAGCAATTACCAGATGAATAATATTTTCTGTTAGGTCTTGATCACCAGAAGTGATGAATATTTTCTGACCACTTATTTTATATGTTCCATCAGTTTGTTTTTCTGCTTTAGTCTTTAAAAGCCCTAAATCAGTTCCACAAACTGGCTCAGTTAAACACATCGTGCCACTCCATTTACCTTCAACCATTTTAGGTAAATATTTGTTCTTTATTTCCTCTGTAGCATGACGATTAATACAATTATAAGCTCCAATACTTAATTCACTATAAAGTTTAAATGACAAACTCGCAGATGATAACATTTCGTCAAAAAACGCGCTCACAGTTTTAGGCATCCCTTGACCACCATATTTTGGATCACAAGATAATGATGTCCATCCATCTTCTATATATTTTTGGTATGCCTCTTTATAGCCTGGTGGGGTTCTAACAACTCCATTTTCTAAAACTGCAGGATTTTCATCCCCTACTTTTGCAAGTGGTAAAATTAAATTTTGATTTATTTTGGCTGCTTCTTCTAAAATATCTTTTACCAAATCTGAATTAACTTCATTATACTTTTCTAATTCATTGTAGTATTTATTGTCTCTTAACTTATCATAAAGAAACATCATATCTTTTACTGGAGCTGTATAACTTGGCATTTTAAAAGTTTAGAATAATTATAGATTTATTGCAATTTTGAAATTATCGCATCACCCATTGCTGAAGTTGATGCCTGTTTCATTCCGTCTGATAGAATATCTTTAGTTCTCAAACCATCATTTAATACCTGCTGTACTGCTTTTTCTAACGCATCAGCCTCATTATCTAAATCCAAAGAATACCTTAAAGCCATAGCAAAGCTTAAAATAGAAGCAATAGGATTTGCAATAGATTTACCAGCAATATCTGGCGCTGAACCATGAATAGGTTCGTACATCGCTCTCATTTCTCCATCTTTATTTTTTGCACCTAAAGATGCAGAAGGTAATAGACCTAAAGAACCTGTTAGCATTGATGCTTGATCTGAAAGCATATCGCCAAATAAATTATCAGTTACAATTACATCAAATTGCTTAGGATTTCTTAATAGTTGCATTGCACAATTATCAGCAAGCATATGGCTTAATTCTACATCTTTAAATTCTTTATCATGAAGTTCTTGTACTTCTTCCTTCCATAACTGTCCGGCTTCCATAACGTTTGATTTTTCGCATGAGGTTACTTTATTGGATCTTTTTCTTGCTAAGTCGAATGCAATACGTGCTACCCTAGCGATTTCATTAGTAGTATATGTATGGGTATTTATTCCTTTTCTTTCTCCATTTTCAATCGGTTTAATTCCTCTTGGTTCACCAAAATATATTCCACCTGTAAGCTCTCTAACAATCATTATATCTAATCCTGAAACTACCTCTGGTTTTAATGTTGATGCGTTTACCAATTGTTCAAAGCATATTGCTGGACGTAAATTAGCAAATAATTTTAATTCTTTTCTAAGTTTTAGCAGTGCTCTTTCTGGTTTTTTAGAAAATTCTACTTCATCCCATTTTGGTCCTCCCACCGCACCTAACATAACAACTTCACTCTCTAAAGCTTTATAAAATACTTCGTCAGTAATTGGAGTGCCATGTTTGTCATAAGAACAACCACCAGCAAGATCTTCATCTATTTCAAAATCTAAAGATTTTTTGTCGTTGAACCAGTTAATAATTTTTTTCACTTCACGAATTACCTCTGGTCCAATACCATCACCAGGCAATAAAAGAATTTTTCTTTTTTTTACCTTAATCATTAAAAATCCATGGTTTTCTAGTTTTTAAACTATTTTCAAAAGTTTTAATTTTGTCTACTTTTTTTAAAGATAAAGCAATATCATCAAGGCCTTCTAGTAAACACTTTTTCTTAAATGGATCTATTTCAAATTTAATTTCGTTATTACCATAAACAATTACTTGTTCATTTAAATCAACTGAGATTTCTTCTTTTCTAGTTGCATATTCTGAAATCTCTTTTATTTTTTCCTCATCAAGAATAATTGGCAAAATGCCATTCTTAAAGCAATTACTATAAAAAATATCTGCATAACTTGAGCTAATTACACATGTAATTCCAAAATCTAGCAATGCCCATGGAGCATGTTCTCTTGATGAACCGCATCCAAAATTTTTTCCAGCAATCAAAATTTTGGATTTATTGAAGGGATCCTTGTTAAGAATAAAATTTTCAATTTCTTTTCCTTGATCATCGTATCTCATCTCAAAAAATAGGTTTTTTCCAAGTCCAGTTCTTTTAATAGTTTTCAAAAATTGCTTAGGAATAATCATATCTGTATCAATATTAACTATAGGCAGATATGCAGGAATACTCTTTAGTGTGTTAAACTTTTGCATTTAACTTTGATACTTTCTAACATCATCAAGGTTTCCAGAAATTGCAGCTGCAGCTGCCATCCCTGGACTGACCAAATGAGTTCTGCCACCTCTACCTTGTCTACCCTCAAAATTTCTATTTGAAGTAGAGGCACATCTTTCTTCTGGCTCAAGCTTATCAGCATTCATGGCTAAACACATAGAACAGCCTGGCTCTCTCCACTCAAATCCTGAGCTGATGAAAATCTTATCTAATCCCTCTTGCTCAGCTTGTTCTTTAACTAACCCAGATCCTGGAACTACCATTGCATTAACGTGGGATGATATTTTTTTATCTTTTAAAATTTTTGCTGCCTCTCTTAAATCCTCAATTCTTCCGTTTGTACAACTTCCTATAAATACTTTATCGATTTTTATATCAGTTGCTGACATATCAGGTTTTAGTCCCATGTATTTCAATGATCTTTCAATTGAATTCTTTTTATCTTCATCTGTTTCAGCTTGTGGATTAGGAACTTTTCCATCAATTGTAATAACATCTTGTGGCGAAGTTCCCCATGTTATCATTGGCAAAATTTCCACTGCATTTAAATTTATTTCCTTATCAAAATTTGCATCTTTGTCAGTCTTTAGACCATTCCAGTGATTTAAAGCTGTTTCCCAATTTTGACCCTTCGGTGACATAGGTTTGCCTTTTAAATACTCAAATATTTTTTCATCTGGTGCAATCAATCCTGCTCTTGCTCCACCTTCAATTGTCATATTGCAAATTGTCATTCTTTGCTCAACGCTCAATGATCTTATTAAATCTCCAGCATATTCTATTACACAACCTGTACCGCCAGCTGTACCAATTTTTCCAATTATCTGAAGAATTACATCTTTTGAAGTGACACCAATCGGAAGTTTCCCATTAACATTAATTCTAAAATTTTTTGCTTTTTTTTGAACTAGTGTTTGTGTTGCTAAAACGTGTTCAACTTCTGACGTTCCAATTCCAAATGCTAAAGCACCAAAGGCTCCATGGGTTGCAGTATGACTATCTCCACATACAATAACAGTACCCGGTTGAGTAAAGCCCTGTTCTGGACCTATGATATGCACAATTCCTTGTCGTCTGTCATCCATTCCAAAAAGTTGAACACCAAACTCCTTACAATTTGCATCTAAAGTATCTACTTGTATTTTAGATTCTTGATCAGCTATTCCTTTAGTTCTATCAGTAGTTGGAACATTATGATCTGCAACTGCAAGTGTTAGATCAGGATGTCTTACTTTCCTATTTGAATTTCTTAATCCTTCAAATGCTTGTGGACTTGTCACTTCGTGAATTAAATGTCTATCAACAAAAAGAAGCGCTGTTCCATCATCCTGTTGATCAACCAAGTGATCATTCCATATTTTATCGTAAAGTGTTGTGGACATTGAAAAAAAAATTATTTTTTTTCTGAAGGGCTTTCTAGTTTTTGATCTTCCTTAGAAGCCTCTTCTTTTGGTGCCTCCTCAGCTTTAACAGTTTCTTCTTGTACTGCTTCTATTTTAGGGGCCTCTTCTTTTGGTGCCTCTACTGCGGGAGCAACGTTTTCTTCTGTTACTATTTCTGGCTTAACATCAACATCAATACCAATTTTTTTTCTTATTTTTTCTGCTATTCTTGCTGATTTACCAGTTCTATCTCTTAAATAATATAGTTTCGCTCTTCTGACTTTACCTGATCTTATAACTTTAATTGAATCTATTAATGTTCCATATAAGGGAAAAGTTCTTTCAACTCCTTCTCCGAAAGAAATCTTTCTTACTGTAAAAGAGGAGTTTAAATCTCTACTTTTTTTAGCAATACAGACACCTTCAAAATATTGGATTCTGTCTTTTTTACCTTCAGTAATTCTTACACCAACCTTAACAACATCACCTGGATAAAAATCTGGAATTTTTTTCTCAGAAAGAATTTTTTTGACGTTATGTTGGTTTATTTCTTCAATAGTTTTCATGTTAGCAATAATCAAATTAGTTCTTCTTATATTTTTCCCACAAATCTGGTCTTCGGTCGCGTGTTATAGCCTCAGATTGAGATAAACGCCAGTCTTTAATTTTACTATGATCACCTGATAATAGTACATCTGGTACTGATTTTTCCTCCCAAATTTGAGGTTTTGTATATTGCGGATACTCTAATAGACCATTTTCAAAAGTTTCTTCGATCTTAGAATTATCATTTCCTAATACCCCTGGTAATAGCCTAAGTACACTATCAATAACAACATATGCAGCTGTTTCGCCTCCAGACAAAACATAGTCTCCTATACTTACTTCTTCTATATTTCTTGTAGATAATACTCTCTCGTCAACGCCTTCAAAATGACCACAAATAAGTGATAAGGATTTTGCAGTTGCCAATTTTTTCGCATAGCCTTGATCAAATTTTTTTCCTTTCGGAGACAAATATAAAATTTTTTCACCTTCAATTCTGTTTTGATCTAATGATTTAGCAAGGACATCTGCCTTTAGTAACATTCCTGATCCACCACCATAAGGTGTGTCATCTACAGTTTTATGTTTATCTTCAGCTGCATCTCTTATGTTAACAACCTTTAAATCCCATAACTTTTTAGACATAGCTTTTCCATATAATCCTTTTGATAGAGGACCAGGAAAAACTTCTGGATAAAGTGTAAACACTTGAGCTTGCCACATAAATAATTTTTAAACTATTTTTTTTCTTCCTTTGGAGCTTCTACTGCTGGTGCTGCGTCTGCTTTAGGAGCTTCTTCCTTTGGAGCTTCTGCTGCTGGTGCTGCGTCTGCTTTAGGAGCTTCAGTTTTATCTCCCTCTTTTTTATTCCTTTCTTTTTTCGGAATAGCTTTATTAGGGTTATTACTGTTTATAGGCATTGGCATTAATTCATTTTCTCCCAATATTCTCGCAACTCTAGTCGTTGGTTTAGCTCCTTGACCAAGCCAATATTTAATTCTTTCGGCCTCAAGACCTACTCTTTCTTTTTTATCTTTGGGTAAAAGAGGATTAAAAAATCCAACCTTCTCAATAAATCTTCCGTCTCTCGCAAAACGACTATCAGCTACAACGACTTTATATACTGGACGTTTTTTTGTTCCTCCTCTTGATAATCTTAGTTTTAACATATCTTCTCCTTTGATTATTTTAATTGGTTAAATAGCTCTGGTGGTATTCCTTTATCAGACATACCCTTCATATTTCCTTTGGACATCTTTTTCATCATTTCAGACATCATTTTAAATTGTTTTAACAATTTATTGATAGTGGCTGGATTGGTACCAGAGCCATTAGCAATTCTTTTTTTTCTAGAACCATCAATTATTTTTGGGTTCTCTCTCTCTTTTTTTGTCATAGACAAAATAATAGCTTCATTTGTAGTAATAATACTTTCATCAATTCCAGCAGAGTCCATTTGAGATTTAATTTTTGAAACTCCCGGCATAAATGACATTATTCCTTCAATGCCACCCATTTTTTTCATTTGTCTTAGTTGAGCCAAATAATCTTGCATTGAAAACTGACCTTTTTTCAAATTTTCTTCAGCTTTTTTAATATTTTCTTCGCCAAGATCTTGAGCAGCTTTTTCAACAAGAGAAACTATGTCTCCCATTCCAAGAATTCTGTTAGCTATTCTATCAGGGTGAAATACTTCAAGATTGTCAATTTTTTCCCCTATTCCTAAAAATTTAATAGGAACATTTGAAACATATTTCATACTGACCGCAGCACCTCCTCTAGCATCACCATCGGCTCTAGTTAAAATAATTCCTGATAAATTAACTGTATTTTTAAATTCCTTTGCAACTGATGCTGCAACTTGACCTGTCAAAGAATCTGCTACTAGGAATGTTTCTGTTGGATTAATTACACCTTCGATTTGTTTAATCTCACTCATCATCTGTAAGTCAATTTGAGTTCTTCCAGCAGTATCAAAAAGGATTATTTCAGCACCATTTAAATTAGCAGCACCAATTGCTCTTCTACAAATATCTGCTGGTTGCTGCCCTTCAACAATTGGTAAGGTTAAAATGTTATTTTGTTCCCCTAAAGATCTAAGTTGCTCTTGTGCCGCTGGTCTATAAATGTCTAAGCTTACCATCATTACTTTTTTCTTCTTGTTATTCTCCAAGTACTTAGCAAGTTTTGCGGTTGTTGTTGTTTTACCTGAACCCTGAAGCCCTACCAACATCATTGGGACAGGTGGTACTGCGTTAAGATTTATATCGCTGTTAGACTCTCCCAACAAACTTACAAGTTCATCGTATACAATTTTGACAACCATATCCCCTGGTGAAGTCGATCTAATAATCTCTTGACCCAAAGCTTTTGGCTTAACTTTTTCAATAAAATCTTTAGCAACCTCTAAAGATACATCAGCCTCTAAAAGAGCTTGCCTAATTCCTCTTAAACCTTCATCAACTTGAGCTTCATCAATTGAAGGTGATTTTTTTAAAGAAGAAAAAAATTCTTCAAATTTATTTGTCAAATTTTCAAACATATTTTGCACAGCAGTAATCTCACTAGTGGGCGAAGCCTCGCTGACTAGTGTCGATCTCTTTGTTTCCAAAGACACCGCAAAATTAATGTTATTGCGGAAACGCCAACAAACTATAATAGAGGTTCAAAAAGTCAATAAATAAGTTAAATATCTATATATGGATGTCAAAGCGTTTAAAATGGATGGTTTAGGTAATGATTTTGTTATTATAGATAATAGGCAAAAAATTACTAATTTAAGCAAAGAGCAAATTATTAAAATTTGCGATAGAGAATTTATAGGTTGTGATCAATTAATATTAATTACTAAAAATGATAGTTCTGATGCATCTTTAGAATTTTATAATTCTGATGGTGGAACTTCTGGAGCATGTGGAAACGGAACAAGATGTGTTGCAGATTTATTATCAAAAGAAAATAATAAATCGTTAATTACTTTAACCACACAATCTGGAGATTTAAAATCAGAGATATTGGGAAACAGGCTAGTTTCTACAGAAATTGGAAAAGGTAAAACAGAGTGGAACGAAATTCCCCTCTCTAAAAAACTAGACACCAATAACCTTAATATCAAAATATCGGATTTAGATAATAATAATTATACGGGAGGAGCGGCTGTAAACGTTGGAAATCCCCACGTAATTTTTTTTGTTGATAATAACGAAAATTTTGAAATAAAAAAAATTGGACCAGAAATTGAGCACCATCCTTTGTTTCCAGAAAGATGCAATGTCACTTTAGCAACAGTCGTTAATAAGGAATTAATAAAAGTTAAAGTTTGGGAGAGAGGAGCTGGTCTTACTAAGGCTTGCGGTACAGCAGCATGTGCTACTGCATTTGCTGCAATGAAAAATGGACTTACAAGTAATAAGGTGGATATAGAGTTTTCTACAGGTAAATTATTAATTTTTATTGATGAAAATAATAGTATTCACATGAAAGGACCTGTCTCAGATATTAAAGAAATTAATATAAAAATTTAATGGGAATTTTTGATAAATTTAAAACTGGTTTTAAAAAAAGTGCATCCGCATTTACTTCAGGGCTAAAGAATATTGTAATAAAAAAAGAAATAGACGACAAAACATTAGATAAAATTGAAGATTATTTGATTCAATCAGATGTTGGGACAACCGCAGCGTCAGAAATTAGAGAAATTATCTCAAAAACTAAAATTGATCCAAACAAAGACACTGCAGAGGAAATAAATAAAATTTTAAAAGATTATATAATTGAGTTAATGAAACCTTTAGAAAGTTTCGATTTTTTTAAAAAAAAAGAAAAACTATATGCTACTCTAGTGTCCGGTGTTAACGGAGTTGGTAAAACAACTACAATAGGAAAAATAAGTAAAATATTAAAAGGTAACGGAAATAAAGTTATGCTTGCTGCATCAGATACGTTTAGAGCAGCAGCAATTGAACAACTGGAAAATTGGGCCAAAAAAGTTGATGTTTCTCTTACAAAATCATCACAAGGATCCGATCCAGCATCTGTTGCTTATAAAGCTATCGAAGATGCAATAAATAACCAATTTGATCAAGTTTTGATAGATACAGCTGGAAGATTGCAAAACAAAAAAAATTTAATGGAGGAATATAAAAAAATTGCAAACGTAACTAAAAAATCGACTCTGAGGCTCCTCATGATGTAATTTTAGTTTTAGATGCTACTTCTGGACAAAATGTACTCAATCAAGTTGAGGAGTTTAATAAAATTATCCCTATTACTGCACTTATAATGACAAAATTAGACGGAACAGCTAAAGGAGGAATTCTTTTAGCGGTTGCTAAAAAATATAAACTGCCAATAGTTGCTCTTGGTTTAGGTGAAAAAGAAGATGATCTGCAAGTTTTTGAGGCAGAAAAGTTTGCTGATGCCTTTACACAGATTAATTAATTAAAGTGCTTGAAATCAAAGGTTTATAAAAGCTACATTTATAATTGTCTTTAAAATCATAATGATCACAGTCTTTTGCAATTGAAGATATAATAAAGTCGAACTTTCCATTAACCGGATAAACCTCTAATTTTTTTTCTGTAATATCAAATTTGAAATTAGCTCTTAAGCTTTTAACGGCACTAATCATAACAAGTGTTTTATTATCTTTTAATAAATAGTATGCAAAATCATCAGGAAAGACTGGAAAATCATATTCCTGCAAAAAATATTTAGCTCTTCTTGGAAACCATTCGTAAGATATTAAAGGTGATGAACTTTTTGTTTCATAATCATATATATAGAGGTCTTTAGGATAATCGTTTATGTAGTTATTATTTTCCCCTCGTGCCAAAATAGCTTTTTCACGTGTTTTAAAATATAAGGCAAAGTTTTCATCATGTGAATTCATTTGATCTATGTGAAATAAATTATCTACCGAAGATAAGTTTTCCTTTGCAAAGCTAAAGTTTACAAATGAAAGTAGTATAAAAATAAATAAATATAATTTTTTCATCCTTAAGTCATTAAAATAAAAGTTTGGATTATATTTGTTAAGAATGTGGCTTAATTTAATCGTTTTAAAAAATCATTTAACATAGAAACTAAGTTAGAGTCATACTCCATCATATGGTCGTCATCCTTTGTAAAATATGAATATTTTGGATTATTTGCCAAATCAAATATTTTTTTTCCCATCCAGAAAGGAACTATTTTGTCTGCTTCACCATGCATTACCAAAATTGGGATATTAATATTTTTGATTTTTTTCTGGTTTTCATATTTGTCTTTTAAAAGTAGACCTACAGGAATATATGGATAAAAATTTTTTGCAGCCTCTACCATGGAGGTAAAAGGCGTCTCTAAAATTAATCCTGCAAAGTTTCCATTTTGAGCAATCTCCGTTGCTATTCCGGTTCCAAGCGACTCCCCAAAAATAATAATATTATTTTCATCTACACCATTATTTTTTAGCCACTCCAATGCACTTTTTCCATCAATATAAAGGTTATTTTCAGTGGGATTACCATCATTTCCACTAAAACCTCTCCAAGCAATAATTAAAAAATTTACATTTAAATCATTAAAATGATTTAATTTATTTATTCTGTTCTCAAGATTTCCTGCATTACCATGAAAAAAGAGAATTGTTTTGTTATTTTCTAGATTCTTTTTATGAAACCAGCCTAAAAGATTTATGTTGTCGCTTGTTCTAATTTTTACTTTCTCAATCTCAACTTCTAATTTTTCGCCATAATAATTATTTTCATTTGGGTGATACATTAGATTTCTCTGAAATATGAAAAGTAAAATCAAAATCGAAAAGTAAACAACTAAAATTCCAATTATTATTTCCATAAATATACTCCTACGGCTTATTCTCATAATTTTTTCTAGCTAAGTAAACTCCTAAGAATACCAAAGCTGTACCTAAATAATGATACGATTCTAATTTTTCATCAAATATAAAATAACCGTAAATTGCTCCATAAATTGTAAAAACATAAAGTGTGAAACCGGTTAAAGACGCACCAAGATTTTTTTGAGCCTGTGTGTAAAGAGTAAATGCGATTATCCCAGGAAAGATAGCTGCAAATAATGCCCATAAATAAAATTCTTGATTAAAAACGGTTCTTGCTACAAATATTTCCTCAGCAATATAGAAAGGTAATAAACTTAGTACTCCAAAAAAAGATACTAAAGTAAACCTTTGAAGAAGTGATAATTCAGATTTCCAATAAAATAGATAAATTGAATATAATGCCCAACCTATAGCTGCACCAAGCATCCACAGATCACCAATAGTAAAATTTAAATTAACTAGTAAATCTAAATCTCCTTTAATAATAATCGTAAACACACCTATTAAGCATGCAAACAGTCCAGTTATTTTAAATAAGTTTATTTTTTCATGAAAGAAAATTGCTGAAATCAAAATTATAAAAATTGGGGAAGAAGTATAAATAATTCCCATATTAGTAACTGTTGTTGTCTGTCCAGCTAAAAATGGGAACGCTCCACATACACCGCATCCCATAGCACCAAGAAAAAATAATTTTTTAAATTCTTTTTTGATAATTGGATAATTTTTTTTTAAAGAAAAATATGTAAAGGGTAAAAGAATTATAAAAACAAAAGTCCACCTCCAAAATGCTAAAGAAATTGGTGGAACAAAATCAACACCTCCTCTCGCAACTATTAAATTTGAAGCCATAAAAATAGGTTGAATAAACAGTAAAGAGAAAGCTAAAAAATTGTTTTTTTGTTTAGGCAAATTTCTATTTAAAAAATTATTTCTTGTCGAAAAAGGCTTCGTAGACCATCATAAAAATTGCTATGGCCATTAAGATATAAACAGGTAGTACGTCAAAAAAACCAATCATTGTTGATCTTGTTAATGTAGTTGCAAGACCTATTAGAAATGCTGCTGCCAGCAATGTTCCCAGAAATGTTGTAAATTTATTCATTTTATTTATTACATTCCTTTTCAAGCCAATTAGCAATACCTAAAAATCTATGATCATCAAATCTTGCACCTATTAACTGAACTCCTAACGGTAAATTGCCTTCTCCTTGAAGTAAAGGAAGTGATATGCATGGTGTTCCCAAATACGACCAGACTTTGTTAAATTCAGCAGTTCCAGTACTTTTTAATCCTTTGGGGGCAACCCCTGGACTTGATGGCGATAACACTCCATGATAATCTTCAAAAACTTCCTGATATGACTCATAACTTCTTTTCATAAAATCAATTGCTTCAGCATATTCTTTTGCAGAATGTTTATTACCTTTTGCAATCGCATCTTGCATATATTTAGATAATTTTTTTTTATACTTTTTGTAATAAAGAGCAAAATTGTTTGCTAAATCCGTCTCATGAATTATCTGATGATACTTGTTAATATCTTTGAAATAAGAAGGCGTATCAAACACTTCAATATTATTTTTGAACGATTTTATAAAATATTCAAATGCTTCCCTCGATTTTTTTTCAATAATTTTCCAATGTTCAGTTTTATAAAAAATAAATTTTGGTTCAAATAAAGGCCCTTTTTTTACTTCATCCAACATGTTTTCCGTTGAATAGTGTACGGTTGCACTATCGTAGTTATCTTTCTTAATTAAAACTTTCGCAAGAAGTGCTACATCTTCAACTGATCTTCCAAATACACCTATGTGATCCAATTTTTCAGATGTTTTAAGAACACCATTTCTGGAAATTAATCCATAAGTAGGTTTATATCCAACTACACCACAATATGAAGCGGGTCTAATAACAGATCCACCAGTTTGAGAACCAATAGATAATGGAGCCATAAAAGAGGCTACTGAGGCTGCAGATCCACTAGATGATCCTCCTGGTGTTCTCGAATAATCATGAGGATTTGAAGTTTTAGATGGCCCAAGATAAGCTAACTCTGATGTTGCTGTTTTGCCCATTACTATTGCCCCTGCAGAAAGTAATAGATCAACTATTTCAGCATTCTGTGAATAAGATTTTCCTTTTCTAATTATAGTCCCACACTCAGTAGGCATATCAAGAGTGCCTATAATATCTTTTACAGCCACTGGTATTCCATGAAGTGGTCCTGTTGGTTTTCCAGATCTTCTATGCTCATCTGCTTCAGCAGCTTTTTCTAGTAAAAGTTTTTTATTAAGATGTGCCCAGGCCTTAACGTCTTTTTCAAATTCATTTACTCTCTCTATGTATTTCTTACAAATTTCAACTGATGTTAATTGAGAGTCTTTTATTTTCGAAACAAGTTCTTCAACTTTTAACGAAAGGATGTCTGTCATTTTATTTTATTGCGCAAATAAAGTTTCTGGTAACCATAAAGCTATTGCTGGAAACATGTACATTAAAAACATTGCAAAAATAACAATTCCTAAGAA
>CACNGH010000002.1:0-112087 GCA_902619815.1 uncultured Pelagibacteraceae bacterium | reverse complement strand
GCCACTAATCAAGCAGCAAAAAATAATTTCATCAACACTTATTAGAGGTCTTTTGGAAAAAGGATATTTAGAAAAAGCAAATAAACTTTTAAAAAGAAAATGGACAATAAATGGAGTAGTTCAAAAAGGAAGACAAGTTGGCAAAAAGATTGGTTTTCCTACATGCAATATAGATATTAAAGATTATGTTTTGGCAAAGCTAGGAGTATATGCGGTAAGAGTATTGGTTCCTAATAATTCCAAATATCTTAAAGGAATTGCAAATCTTGGATATAGACCAACATTTAATCAAAAAAAAATCTTACTTGAGGTTCATTTATTCAATTATTCTGGAAATCTTTATAATAAACTCTTATCAGTGGAGTTTATAAAGTTTATTAGAGAAGAAAAAAAATTTAAAAATGTTAATCAATTAAAGTCTCAAATTAAAAAAGATTTAAATATTGCTAAAAAAACTATATGAGTAATTCCCAAATAAACCTTCCTAAAACTGCTTTTTCAATGAAAGCTAACTTACCTGTAAGAGAGCCAGAAATTTTAGAATATTGGCAAAAGATCAACCTTTACATGGAATTAAGAAATTCAAGCAAAGGAAAAGAGAAATTTGTCCTCCACGATGGTCCTCCATATGCAAATGGTAATATTCATATGGGAACAGCTCTTAATAAAATTTTAAAAGATATTATTGTAAAATTTCATCAAATGGATGGAAAAGATTCAATATATGTTCCTGGATGGGATTGTCATGGGCTGCCAATAGAGTGGAAAATTGAGGAGCAATATAAAAAGAATAAAAAAAATAAGAATGATGTTCCAATAGTAGAATTTCGTAAAGAATGTAGATTGTTTGCAGAAAAATGGATTGAGGTACATAAAAGTCAATTTAAACGTTTGGGTGTAGTAGGTGATTGGGAAAATTATTACTCAACTATGAGCTTCGACGCTGAGGCTCAAATTGTAAGAGAGCTCGGCAAGTTTCTAAAAGAGGGAAGTTTGTACAGAGGTTTTAAACCAGTATTATGGTCTACTGTTGAAAAAACTGCTTTAGCAGATGCAGAAGTTGAATATCAAGATCATAAATCAGATACTATTTATACATCTTTTCCTATTAAAAAATCTAACTTAAAAGATCTTGTAGGTAGCGATATAATTATTTGGACCACAACTCCCTGGACAATTCCAGCCAATAGGGCACTTGCTTATAATGAAACTCTTGATTATGCTCAGTTAGAATTAAATGATGATAGTGATTTTAAAAATAGAAAAATTATAGTCGCTGAAGCCTTACTGCAGTCAGTAATTAATGAATGTAAAATAAAAAAATATAAAAAAATAAAGACTTTTAAAGGTAGAGAATTAAAAGACACTATCTGTAATCATCCTTTTTTAGATTTAGGTTACGACTACGATATCCCGATGTTAGAGGCAAGGTTCGTAACAACTGAGCAGGGAACTGGTATTGTTCATTGTGCTCCAAGTCATGGACCTGATGATTTTAATTTATGTTTAAATAATGGGATTAAAGCAATTGAAACAGTTGATGGAGATGGCAAATATACAAAACATGTAAGTTTATTCGAAGGTATTCATATTTTTAAAGCAAACCCAATAGTAATTGAAAGACTTAAAGAGCAAAAAAAATTATTATCAAATGGGGAGCTGATGCACTCCTATCCACATTCTTGGAGATCAAAAGCTCCATTAGTTCATAGAGCCACTCCACAATGGTTTATATCTATGGAAAGTCATAAGTTGAGAGATAAAGCTTTAAAAGCAATTAATGATACGACTTTTTATCCAAGTAAAGGTAAAGAAAGATTAAAATCAATGATAGAAACTCGACCTGATTGGTGTGTTTCCAGACAAAGAGTATGGGGTGTTCCTCTTCCAATTTTTATTAATAAAAAGACTAAGGAAATTTTAGTGGACGATGAAGTAAATGAAACTATTGCAACTATTTATGAAAAAGAGGGTTCAGATTGTTGGTTTTCAGATGACCCACAAAGATTTTTAGGAAATAAATACAAAGCCGAAGATTA
The DNA here is from genome assembly GCA_902619815.1 of uncultured Pelagibacteraceae bacterium. Classification (GTDB taxonomy): domain Bacteria; phylum Pseudomonadota; class Alphaproteobacteria; order Pelagibacterales; family Pelagibacteraceae; genus Pelagibacter. Next base: position 110,048 of record CACNGH010000002.1, on the reverse strand, counting down.
TGACAAGTTGAGTGATATTGTTGAAGTTTGGTTTGATAGCGGATCAACACATTCATTTGTTCTTGAAAAAAGAGAGGATTTAAAGTGGCCAGCATCAATGTATTTAGAAGGTTCCGATCAACATAGAGGCTGGTTTCATTCATCATTATTAGAGTCTTGTGGAACTAGGGGAAGAGCACCGTTTGAAAATATATTGTCCCATGGATTTGTCGTGGACGGTAAAGGATTGAAAATGTCAAAATCTTTAGGAAATGTAATTGCCCCAGAAGATATTCTAAAAAAATATGGAGCAGATATACTAAGAATTTGGGTAGCATCTTCAAACTATTCAGAGGATTTAAGAATAGATTATTCGATTCTTGATCAACATGCAGAATCATACAGAAAAATAAGAAACACATTCAGGTACTTGCTTGGGAATATTAAAGATAATTTTGAAGAAATTGATTTTAAAAAAGTAGATTTAAACGAATTACCTGAACTGGAACAATTTATGTTGCATAAGTTGTATTCTTTGGATGTACACTTTAAAAAATATTTTAAAAATTATGATTTTCATAATTTATATAAAGAGCTGCTTAATTTTTGTACTGTAGATCTATCTGCATTTTATTTTGATATAAGAAAAGATTCATTATATTGCGACTCTATAGACTCAAAAAATAGAAAATCTACTATACTATTGTTAAACATAATTTTGAATTCATTATTAAAATGGTTTGCACCAATTTTATCTTTTACAACTGAAGAAATATATAGATTAATATTTAAAGATAGCAAAAGCATTCATTTAGAAAAATTTTTAAATTTCCCAAATAATTTTGAGAATGAAAAATTGTATCAAAAATGGTTAGAGCTAATTAAAATTAGAAATATTTGTAATATTAGTATTGAAGAAAAACGAGCCAATAAAGAAATTGGATCAAGTTTAGAGGCAGACTTAAATATTTATCTCGACAAAAAATTAGAAGAAATTACTAACAACATAGATTTTTCAGAACTATGTATAACATCGAAAGCACAAATATCTTTTAATGAAAAACTCGAAACAAGTGCACAAACTACAAAAGCAAAGGGAACAAAGTGTACCCTGTGTTGGAAAATAAGTGAAAATGCTTGTGACAGAACTCATTGCCCAAAAAACACTTAATGAACATACTCAGTAATAGTAAAACTTTTTATATTAATTTAATAATTATTATCTCAATTTTTATTTTAGACAGATTAACTAAGCTTTATGTAATTTATTTAGATAAAATAAATAGCGGGTCAGAAATATTTTCATCAAAATTTTTGAACGTTTATTTGATTTGGAATGAAGGCATAGCTTTTGGTCTTTTCTCATTTGATCAAAATAATTTATATAATTTTTTAACACTTTTTATTTTGCTAATTATATTGGTAATTTTGAAAATAATTTCTAAAAGCGGTGGATTTAAGAAATATTCATTATTGATGATTTTTGGAGGGGCTTTAGGTAATGTTTTTGATAGAATTATTTATAAAGCTGTTCCTGACTTTATAGATTTTCATATTGGAAATTTTCATTGGTTTATATTCAATCTAGCTGATGTATTTATTTCTTTGGGGGTGATTTTTATGATAATATATGAATTATTTTTAAGTAATAAAAAAAATCATGAAAATATTTAAAAAAATAATTATATTAAGTTTTCTTTATATTCTTAGTTCTTGTGGAACGCTAAAAGATGGATTTTCAAATCAAAAGAAAAATAACAATGATGAATTCTTGGTTGAAAAAAAATCTCCTCTAATTATGCCTCCTGACTATAATGAGTTACCCGTTCCAAACGCAGAAAGTAATCAGGCATTAAGTGATGAAAACTCAATTAAAAATTTAGTAAAAAATGAAGAAAATAATACTAATACCTCAAACGCCAATAGCTCTAAAAGCACAGGAATTGAGGAGTCACTCTTAGAGAAAATTAAAAATAATTAATGCTTACTTCAGGTATTCATTTTGAAAATTTTAAAAAAAATAAAACGATAAATAGCTCTCAAGTTAAAAAAAAACTTTTATTATTATTTAAGGAAAAAAATTATATTTTAGACTCTCTAAAAAAAAATTATAAAGATAGCTTTTCAAAAAAAATAATAAATAAGTACAAAAAATATTCTAATTTTAAAGTAATCGGTATGGGTGGCTCTACACTCGGAACACAAACTATATATGAATTCTTCAAAGATATAGTGAAAAAAGATTTCGTCTTTATTGACAATTTGAGACAAAAAAAATTAAACATTAAAAATAATAAGAGTGTAAATTTGGTTGTATCAAAATCAGGAAATACAATTGAAACAGTAGTAAATTCCAATATTTTTATTAGACGAAAAGACGCGAATATTTTCATCACTGAAAATAATGATAACTATCTTCTTAAACTTGCTAACAAATTAAAAGCTGAAATAGTCCATCATAATAATTATATAGGCGGAAGGTATTCAGTTTTATCTGAAGTTGGAATGTTACCAGCAGAGTTAATGGGATTAGATGCGAACAAGTTTAGACAGTTAAATTCACTTATTAAAAATAAACAGTTTATCAACAGTTTAGTATTAGGAGTTAGTTCAACGCTTAATTATATTAAAAATAAAAAATATAATTCGATAATCTTAAATTATGATCAGAAATCAGAAAACTTATTTAAATGGTATCAGCAGCTCGTTGCAGAAAGTTTAGGTAAGAAAGGTAAAGGTTTACTGCCAATAGTTTCTAACATGCCTAAGGACAACCATAGTGTTATGCAGCTATATTTAGATGGATTTAAAAATAATTTTTATACCTTTTTTTATACAAACGAATTAAAATCTGAAAGTTTAAAAAGTTCACAAATATTATCTTCACAAAAATTTTTAAGAGGAAAAAATTTGTCAAATATCATGTATGCTCAAAAAATTGCTACAGAAAATGTTTTTAACAAAAAAAAAATACCATTTAGAAGCTTTGAAATAAAAAAAAGAAATGAAAAAACTTTAGGAGAATTATTTTGTTTTTTTATCTTAGAAACAATATTGATTGGCAAATTACTTAACGTAAATCCTTATGATCAGCCTGCAGTCGAATTAATAAAAAAGGAAACAAAAAAGCTATTAATTTAAATTGGTTACAAAAAAAATTTTTGATATTCCATATTTTTTTTCCTCAACTACTCTAAAATTTTCTGAAAAATTGTCATTTTCATCTTTATGCCTATGTATGATAATAATTCCATTTTTATTAAGTACTTCGAAATTTTTCAATTTTAATAAAAGTTTATTAAGTTCCTTATCCCTAAATGGAGGATCTAAGAATATGATATCAAATTTGCTATTTAAATTTGATAAAATATTATCGCTATAAACATCACTCTCTAATATCTCATAGTTATTTGTTAATTTTAAACTTGTTAGATTTTTTTTTAATATTTGTAATACACCAGAGTAATTTTCAATAAATACTACTTTTTTGGAACCTCGAGATAAACATTCTATACCAAAAGAACCAACCCCAGAAAATAAATCAAGTATGTTTGAGTCAATTAGCCGGGCATCGAATTTGTTTGAATGCTCAATAATATTAAAAATAGACTCTTTTGCTAAATCTTTTAAAGGTCTTGTTTTATTATCTTTAGGTTCTAAAATTTTTTTTCCTTTTAATGAACCTGATATTACTCTCATTCGTCAATAACCTTGTACCCAATATCTTTTCTATAAAAACCCTCATCCCAGTTTAATTTATTTATCTTATTTATAACGTTATCTCTTGCTGAGGTAAGATTTTCTGAAAGTGATATAAAATTTAAGACACGTCCTCCTACAGCAAAGACTCTGCTTTCTTTATCTATTGTTCCAGCATGAAATAAGTACTCATCTTGATCTAATTTTATCTTACTTAGATTTTTTATTTCAATATTTTTTTTAAATTCTTCTGGATAACCTTTTGAACAGACAACAATGCATAGACTTTTTTTTTCTGTCCATTCAATGTTAACATTTTTTAATTCTTGTTTACAACATGCTAAAAAGATTTCACTAATGTCAGTTTTTAGTTTTGGAAGTATTGTTTGACATTCAGGGTCGCCCATTCGCACATTATATTCAATCAAATAAGGTTCGTTTTTTACAATCATTAAGCCTGTATATAAAAATCCTTTATATTTAGAGCCAAATCCAGCTAAACCCTCAAGAGTTGGTTTAATAATTTTATTAATGATCTTATTTTTTAAATCTTCGTTGATTAGCCTTGAGGGCGAATAGGCTCCCATACCCCCAGTATTTTTACCTTTATCTCCTTCCAAAACTCTTTTATGATCTTGAGCTGTATCAAATGTTTTAAAAGTTATTCCATCATGAATAGTAAAAAAACTCATTTCTTCACCGTTTAAAAATTCTTCTATAAGTAAGTTTTTTGCTTCACCAAATTTTCCATTAAATATTTCATCAATAGCAATTATGGCTTCATTTTCATTAGTACAAATATAAACACCTTTGCCTGAAGCTAGATTGTCTGCTTTGATTACTGTTGGATAATTTGTTGATTTTAAAAATTTTTTTGCATCTTTCTTGTTTTCGAAAATTCCAAAACTAGCTGTTGGAATTTTATATTTTTCGCAAATTTGTTTTGTAAAAATCTTAGATCCCTCTAATTGAGCTGCAATTTTATTTGGTCCAAATACTTTAATTTTATATTTTTCAAGATAATCAACCAATCCATCAACCAAAGGTTTTTCTGGACCAACAACTATTAAATCAATTTTATTTTCTAAAATATAATTTTTAAGGACTTCAAAATTATTTAAATCGATATTTATATTTTCTGCAATATCTTTAGTTCCAGCATTTCCAGGAAAACAGAATATTTTATCGATATTGTTTGATTTTTTCACGGTTTCACAAATAGCATGTTCTCTACCACCACTTCCTATTATTCCAACTTTCATATAAAACTATATAAACTAAAAATGACAAAAAAATTAGCAAAAATAAAATATTTACCAAATAACTTTGAAATTATCGATTCAGGAGATTATGTGGTGTGTGCTGTATCTGGAAAGAAAATAGATTTAGAGAATTTAACTTATTGGAATGTAGAGTTACAAGAACCATATTATTCATATCAAGAAGCTTTCATTAAAAGAGAAGACAACAGTAAAAAATAATTATTTCCAACGATTGTGTGACCATATCCATTGTTCAGGTTTTTTTAATATCATTGTCTCAAGAATTTGATTTAATTTTAAAGTAATATTTTTGACTGAGTCCTCTTTTGAAAAATTTATAGGTTTATTTATTGATATTTTAAAATTTAAATCTTTTATCCTTTCAATATAAACAGGCACAACAGGAATATTATATTTCTTTACTAATTGAGCTGGTATAGTTGTGGTTAATGCATCTTGATTAAATAAATTACACAAAACCCCTTCAGAAACTCTCTGGTCTATCATTAAAGCAGTTGAATAATTATTTTTTTTAAGAGAAATTAGTTTTTTAAGACCTCCTATACCTTTTTTAATTTGATGCTTACAAATGAATTTTTTTCTTATCCCTTCCATAATCCCATTTAAAAAAATATTATTTAAAGGTCTGTATATTGCAGATAGTTTAATACCAGTTTTCTCCAAATACATTGCCATAAGTTCAAAATTACTAAAATGACCTGAAATAAATATAACTTTCTTTTCAGATCTTTTGATATCATCTAGTATCTCTTGTCCTTCAACCTGAATTTGACTAACAAGCTTTCCATGTCTAAAATCTCTAATAAACATATACTCTGCAAATAATCTTCCATAATTATTCCACATCAACCTTGTTATATTTTTTAAATTATTAGAACTTATATCTGGAATGCCTCTTTTAATATTTGAGTGAATTATTTGTTTTGATCTAAAAAATGGCCCAATAAATTCAAAGATTTTTCCACTAAGTTTTGAAGATAGATTAGGTCCTAAAATTTTAAATATTAAAAAGCAAAAAATTGTTAGAGAAAATTGTATAAAATATTTTAAATCTTTCATTTTAGATTATTGATTTAATTAATTTATCTTCATCTATTATTTTCAGTTCTGTTTTCATTATTTTAATTTCACTTACATTATAATTATTTAACCTTAGAAAATCTTTTTCTGTTGTTATTATTTCACAGTTTAAGTTATCTGCTTCATTTAAAATTTTATCTATATCTTCTTTTTTGTATGCATAGTGATCAGTAAACTCTATATCTTTTAAAACTTCTAAACCATTTTTTTTAATCATTGAAACAAATGTTTGATGGTTACCAATGCCAGAAAACACTAAATATTTTCTATTTTTCTTAAATTCATCTAAATTAATTGGTTCGTATTTGCCCAGATGAATATTAACAGTGGAACTGATTTTATGTATTTCTTTGGTTAAATAATCAACATTCTCTAAATTCCCATTTAAGAAAATATGATCATAATTTTTAATTTTATTAATATTTTCCCTTAATGGGCCAGCAGGAAGTGTCATTCCATTACCGATCCAATTTATATTATTAAAACAAACAAAACTAATATCGCAATCAATCGTCTTATCCTGAAGACCATCGTCCAATATTGCAATATCATAATTTTGACTTTCAGCTTGCTCTATAGCATCAATCCTTTTGGAAGATAAAAAAAGTCTACCGTTATTCTCAAGAAGTTTTTGTTCGTCAATTTGTTTTCTATAATATTTCTTTATAAAGCACGATTTTATATTTCTATTATTTAAAAGTTTATTTAATTTAATGCTCAGAGATGTCTTACCAGTGCCTCCTAGGTAAATATTGCCAACACATATAGTCTTAATTTTAAATTTTTTTTTATTTGATTTTGAAAATAATTTTTTTGTGGTTTCAATAAAAAAAGCTATTGGATAAAGCAAATATGCTTTTAAGTTTGGTTTTTTATAATCCCAAAACTTAGGTTTTTTAAAATTCATCAATAATAAAATAGTCTAGTTCTTTTATAGTTTTTTTTAAAATATTTTGTCCAATATCTTTGATTTTATTGCCTATTATTTTATTCTTTCTAAAGGTTATTGAGGACGCTAATTTTTTTGGAGTTAAGATTTTTTTTGAAACATTTAATAATTTTAATAATTTATATACATCTTTAAAGTTATCTGTATGCGGCCCATGTAATATTTTTGCTCCAAATCTTGCTGCTTCCAATGGATTTTGTCCTCCCCTGTCAATTATGGATCCACCCAAAAAAACCGAACAGCCAATTTTGTGGAATTTTTTGGTCTCACCAAACGTATCAACAATGTAAATATCAGTATCTTTTAAACTTCTTGGTTTAGCGCTGTGTTGTGAAACCTTAAGGCCAAGATTTTTTATATCTAAAATTATTTCTTCTGATCTGTGAATATGTCTTGGAATGATTATAGTGATTAAATTTTTTATCTTTTTTCTTAGTTCAATGTGTGCTTTTGCACAAAACACTTCCTCACTTTTATGCGTACTAGATGCAACCCAAATTTTTTTTTTTTTTAATTCTTTCTTTAAATTAATATTAATCCTGTCTAAATTTTCCTCAAAATTTTCAGCAAATTTTAAATTTCCCAAATTATTGATCTTATTTGCTCGAAGTATTTTTAAATATTGGGTTGTTTCAAGATTTTGAGGGTAGGTAATTGTTATCTTGTTAAAAATTGATCTTGCAAAAGATCTTAACATCATCCATTTTTTGAAAGTTTTTCTTGTTAGTCTCGCATTTAGTAAAATTAATGGAATTTTTTTATTATTGATATTGTTATACATGCATGGCCAAACCTCAGAGTCTACAAAGACAGCCACGCAAGGTTTCCAAAATCTTAAAAATTTATTTGTAAAAAATAAATTATCTATAGGATAGAATTGATGAATAGTTTTTTTAAATTTAAATTTTTGAAAGACTTTTGATGAACTTAGCGTGCTAGATGTTATAAGTATTTGTGCAATAGAGTTATTTTTTTCATAATTTTTAATAAGTGGCACAATACTTAATATTTCACCGACACTTGCACCATGAAACCAAACAAGTTTTCCTTTAGCTCTTTTTTTTGAAGTAATACTAAATTTTTCTATAAATCTTTTTTTATCTTCTTTATTTTTTAAAATTCTGTAAAAAATTATTATTGGAGAAAATATTGTAATGGTGAAAATTATTATATGGTATAAAAATAACATAATTATTTCTGAATTTGTTTTTCATAAAAACTTCTATATAATTCAGATTTATTCATTAATTCCTCATGCTTACCATTTTCGATTGCTCTTCCTGAGTCAATTAAATAAATATTATTAGAGTTCAAAATTGTTGATAATCGATGTGCTATAACTATGGTAGTTTTATTTTTAGTAAGAATATTTAAAGCCTCTTGAATTTTAGTTTCAGTCTCCGAGTCTAAAGATGAAGTTGCTTCGTCAAGTAGTATTATTGAACTTTTTTTAAGCATTGCTCTTGCAATAGAGAGCCTTTGCTTTTCACCCCCTGATAATCTTACACCATTTTCTCCTATTAATGTTTCATATTTATTTGGTAAATTGTTGATGAATTCGGCACAAAAAGATAAATTTGCAACATGGTAGATTTCATCATCTGTAGCATTTTCTCTAGCATATCTAATATTATTTTTGATTGTATCATCAAACAAAGTTGTTTCTTGACTCACCATAGAAATCTGCTCTCTGAGTGATTTTATAGTTAATTTATTTATTGATTGATTATCAATAAATATTTCTCCAGACTGTATGTCATAAAATCTTGGTATTAAATTCATGATAGTTGATTTTCCAGACCCACTATGACCTACTAAGGATGTCATTTTTCCACCCTCAAATTCTAGATTTATTGAGTCAAGTGTTTGTCCCTCATCTTTTTCATAAGAAAAAATTACATTTTGGAATTTAATATTTGAATTTTTCACTTGAATAACATTTGCATTTGATGAGTCAGTAATATTATTTTTTTGGTCTATAATTGGTAAAATTCTTGACCCTGCTGAAAGACCTTGATTCAAAACCATATTAAGAGTCGATAAAGATCTTACTGGCTGGTAAGCTAACATCATTGCAGCAAGAAAAGAAAAGAAATTATTAATATCCAATTCACCTTTCGACATTAATATACCAGAGTAAAAAATTAAAACTGCAATCATTATTCCTGTCAAAGTTTCCATTATAGGAGACAATCTTACAAAAACTGTTTGAATTTTTTGATTTTTTTCTTTTAATTGTGATAAATAATTTTCAGCTCTTTTCTTCTCATACTCTTCTTTTTGAAAAATTTTTATTAATTTATGATTTTTAAACAATTCAACTAAATAAGTTGTTAGAAAACCTGATTTCTGTTGCGCTTCTGTAGTAACTTTACCTAATCTTTTACCCAATGTTCTTGCAGCAAAACTTGCTAATGGAATCATAATGATTGAAATAAGAGCTAATTTCCAATTTTGTAAAAACATTACAAACAAAAGACCAATCAATGTTAAAGAATCTTTAAATAATGTTAATATAGCATTACTAAGTAGATTGGTAATGTGAGTAACATCATAAGTAAGGTTAGAAATAAATTTACCAGAGTGTTTCTTATCAATAAGTTGAGTGTCCGCTCCTACCAACGTATTTACCATGTCAAACTGAAGCTTTTTTTTTATTGCCTCTCCAACTCCTATCATTATTGCTTTCGCATAGTATAAAGATAAGCCTTTAGTGGTAAATGCTACAATAATCATCAATGGAATAAAAATTATTAGTGATTGATCTTTTTCAATAAAAAGTTTTTTTATTGCAGGATCTAAAAGCCAAGCGATTCCAGATGTGCTTCCAGCAACTAATATAGAAAAAAAAGCAGATAAAATAATTTTATCTAGGTATTTTTTTGAATAATCTTTATACAGTCTTTTATAGATTATAGAATTTTCCATTATAAAGTTTTAACTATTAAGATATTTATAAAAATTATGAGACCAAAAAAATTATTGCTTTTGAAGGCTTTCAAACAACTGACAGGTTCATTTAAATTAAATATTTTCATTTGATAAATAAATAAGTGAGTAAATGGAATTATAGAAAGCAAATAGTAGCTTAAATGAAATTCCATTTCGTAACCTCCAATCAGCAGGAAAGATAATAAAAATAAATAACATACAATTAAAAATTTTTTAGCTTTACCTTTGAATTTTATTGATGTTGATTTTAATCCTATTATTTCATCATCTTTGATATCTTGATATCCATAAATTGTGTCATAGCCCAGTGTCCAAAATATGGCTCCAACGTAGAATAGTATGGGTGCTAAGCTAATCTCACCTTTAACAGCTGTCCACCCAAGTATTAACCCATAATTAAAAGTGATACCTAAGAATAATTGTGGCCAATAAGTAAACCTTTTCATCAAAGGATAACTAAAAGCAAGAGGCATGGAGCCAAAAGCAAGAATTATTGTAAACAAATTGAAATTAATCAAAACTAAAAAGGCTAAAAAACAAAGCGTGAGGGCATAAAGTACAGCAAGTTTGATAGACACTTTTCCTGAGGCGACTGGACGATTTTTTGTACGAAAAACTTTTGAGTCAAATTCTTTATCCAAGATATCGTTCACTATACACCCTGCTGATCTCATAAACACTGAACCTAAGAAAAATAGAAATAAATAAAAAAAATAGTTATTTAAGCTTATAGAAAAATCATAGGCTAATGTTAGTCCCCAAGCGCATGGCCAAAATAGAAGCATAAAACCAATAGGTTTTTTTAATCTTGTAAGTTCGATAAATTGTTTTAATTGGTTCATAATTTACTTGTAAATAACAAAGCCTAGTTTCATAATCAAATTGATTCGTATGAATATAGATTATACCGTTACAGCATTAATGTTTCCTGCAATACCTTTGTTAATGGGTGTTTACAGTAATAGGTTTCACACATTGAGTGCTTTAATTAGAAAAATTCATGATGCTCATGTTTTTGAAAAACACACTCCACCCGAATGGAAAGCACAATTTATCAATCTTAATAAAAGAATAAGCCTTTTGAAATTCTCAATGGTATTTGCTGCCTTTGGTTTTTTATTTAACATGTTAACTGTTTTCGGACTTTATTTAAGTGAAATCTTCATCGCCAGAATTATTTTTGGATCATGTTGTTTATCAATGATTATATCTATAATCTTTTTTATAGTTGAAATTCAAGTCTCAACAAATGCTTTGAAACTTCACATGTCAGATATGGATATCTATGAGTAAGTATTTGTTTAAGGTTTTATAACAGCTGGCCCAGTAAGCAATCTACCTTCTAAATCTTCGTGAGCTTGTTTAACTTCATCAAGTGAATATTTTTTTGAAATTTCAATTTTGAACTTGCCAGATAAAACAGCATTAAAAACTTTTTTTGCTGACTCTAATAATTCCTCTCTTTCAATAGTGTAATGAGCAATGGAAGGACGTGTAAAAAATAAACCTTTAGCGTTAATATGTTTTTTTACATCAAGTGTGTCTACATAACCAGATGCATTTCCAAAAGCTACCATCATTCCTCTGATTTTCAGCACTTCAATTGAACCTTCAAAAGTTTTTAAACCTACACCATCATAAACGACATCAATTCCGTTTTTTCCGACAATTTTTTCAACTTCTTTCACAAAGTCTTTATCGGTATAATTAATTACATGGTGACAACCGTTTTTCTTTGCAATTTCCTCTTTTTCTTTAGACCCAACAGTACCAATAATTTCTGCACCAATAGAATTGGCCCAAGGACACAGTATTTGTCCTAGCGCTCCAGCTGCTGCATGGTAAAGAACTTTGTCTCCTTTCTTTAAAAGATATGCTCTGTGCAATAAATACTCTGCTGTAATACCTTTTAAAGTAACACATGACGCAACCTCGTCTGAAACTCCATCTGGAACTGGCACAAGTTTATTCTCTGGCATAATATGTTTTTCTGAATATGCACCAATAGGCATAGATGCATGGGAGACTCTATCTCCTACTTTAAATAATTTAACCTCAGGACCTACTTCTTCGATTACACCGCAGGCTTCAAGCCCAATTCCGCTTGGAAGTGGAATAGGATAGAGCCCAGTTCGGTGATAAGTATCTATATAATTTATTCCAATAGATAAGTTTTTAATTAAAACTTCATTAGATTGAGGTTTCCCAATTTCAACATCTTCAACTTTCAATACATCAGGACTTCCAAATTTTTCTATTTTTACAGCTTTCATAATTTATTTTACAAATGTACCATTATGATAATCCTGAACTGCTTGCAAGATTTCTGCTTTAGTATTCATTACAAAAGGACCACCTCTTGCTATTTCCTCATTAATAGGCTTTCCAGAAATCACCAAGAACTTAGCATTTGATTTAGCATGCACTGTTAAATCTTCACCTCGAGTTAAGAGTATTAAAGTACTATCTTTAACATTATCATGTTTATTTTTTCCAATTTCAATTTCACCATTTATTAAATAAATGAAAGTGTTATGAGTTGAAGGTAATTTATAGCTAAACAATTTATCTTTGGTCAACTCAATATCAAAATAGATTGGCTCAACATTATGACCTTTAATAGGGCCTTCAGCATTTTCAAAATTTCCAGCTATAACTTTAACCTGTTTCTCTTTATCTTTATGAACACTCATTTTCTCTGCATCTATGTAAATATATTCAGGCTTACTCATTTTTAATTTTGCAGGCATATTAATCCATAATTGAAATCCATGAAGTTTACCTTCTTTCATCGCGGGCATCTCGGAATGAATTATTCCACTTCCGGTTTTCATCCACTGAACATCTCCTGCAGTCATTCTTCCTTCACCCCCGGTGCTATCTTTATGCTCAAAATCTCCAGCCAACATGTAGGTTACTGTTTCAATTCCTCGGTGTGGATGGGGTGGAAAACCTGCAATGTAATCCTCACTATTCTCTGATCCAAACTCATCTAACATCAAAAATGGATCAAAATAATTTGGTTCTACACCAATACTTCTTTTTAATTTAACTCCCGCACCATCAGATGCAGGAGTAGGGTCAATAATTTTACTGATTTCAATGTTTTTCATTTCAACGATATAAGAATTTATTAGAGTATATCAAGTAACTCTCCAAGTTGTTTAATTTGATGTTTAGGTGAATAGTCAAGTTTATCAAAAATATTGTTATTTCTATTTACCCAAATAGAATTATATCCATAATTCCCTCCACCTGATACATCCCATGTGTTTGAACTCAGAAAATAAACTTCATTTTTTTCAATTTGATATTTATTTATAGGCATATCATAAACTTTAGAGTCTGGTTTATAAATTCCAACTTGTTCTATTGAAAAAAGATCATCAAACACATTTTCTAAATTATTACTTTTAACTAATTCGTTTAAAAGAGAGGGAGTTCCGTTTGAGAGAATAGCCAGTTTAAAATTTTTTTCTTTAAGTTTTATTAAAACTTCATACACTTCTTCATACGGAGAAAGAGATTTATAAAGATTCAATAGTTCATTTTTCATCTTAGGATCTATTTTGTAAGTTTTCATAGATTTATCCAAACTATCTTCCGTAATTTGCCAAAAATCTTTGTGCCTTTTCATTAAACTTCTAAGCCAAGTATATTCTAGCTGTGTTGTTCGCCAAAAGTTTGCAAAGCCTTCCCATTTATCACCAATTTTATCTTTACATTTTTCTGCAGCCGAATTGACATCAAACAGAGTACCGTATGCATCAAAAATTATTGCTTTAATATTTTTCATAAACTAATTTATTAATATGAGTAACATTAGATTATTTTTTCCAAAAAGTTTATCTATTAATTTGTCAGACAAGCTGGATAAGTCACAATCTCATTATGTTTCAAAAGTTATGAGAATTAAAGAGAACGAAGTTTTTTCTTTATTTAATAATAGTGGAGAATGGCAGGCAAAAATTTTAGCTATTTCAAAAAACTTAGTTGAATTTAAAATTACCAAACAATTAAGAAAAGTAGAAAACTCTAAAGAACTTTGGTTAGCTTTTTCTCCTATTAAATCTAATTACTTTAATTTTATGATTCAAAAAGCAACTGAATTAGGAATTACAAAATTCTTACCTATTATATTTGACCGAACAATGGTTAGAAAAATAAACAAAGAAAGATTAGAAAAAGTTATAATAGAAGCAGCTGAACAATCGAATAGAATTCAAATTCCAAAGATGGATCAACCACAAAATCTTAATAGTTTTTTAAATAAGAATGATGTGAATTTGATTTTAACAGATCTTAATTCAAGTAACAATAAGTTAGATCTAAAAAAATTCAGTAGTAAACCAACTTGCATCGTGGTAGGTCCAGAAGGAGACTTTACTGAGCTTGAAAGAGAAGAGATTCTCTCTTACAAAAGTGTTCAGGCCATAAAAATTAATGAAAATATCCTTAGATCTGAAACTGCCGTTATTTCTGCCATATCGATCATAAATTACGCTATTAATTGATATTTTGTCGCGAAAACTAAAGTGTAATTTTTTTAAAGACAATCTATATAGTGTTTAAAAATGAAAAAATTTTTACTAATAATCTCATCTCTTTTTGTAACCTCAACTGTGTCAGCTGATCAGCCGAAAGATTGGCAATTAGGTTTTCAAAACGCAGCATCCGAGTCTATGAGAGATATTGTTAATTTTCATGATAATCTTCTTTTACCAATTATAATTGCAATAAGCGTATTTGTTTTATTTTTAATGATTTATGCATGTATAAGATTTAGAGCATCAGCAAATCCAGTTCCTTCCAAGAGAACACACAATGTTGCTGTTGAAGTTTTATGGACATTAATTCCGTGCTTAATTTTAATTGTGATGGCAGTGCCTTCATTTAAAATTTTATACAAACAAGACACCATTCCAAAAGCAGAGGTTACAGTGAAGGCAGTTGGGTATCAGTGGTACTGGGGTTATGAATATCCAGATGAAAATATAATTTTTGATTCTTACATGATTGAAGATAAAGATCTAAAAGAAAATCAACCAAGATTATTAGCCGTAGATAATGAGCTTGTAGTACCAGTAGATAAAGTAGTTAAAGTATTAATTACTGCAAACGATGTATTGCACGCGTGGGCATTACCATCATTCGGAGTTAAAAGAGATGCTGTGCCAGGTAAAATTAATGAAACTTGGTTTAAAGCTGAAAAAGTTGGAACTTATTATGGTCAATGTTCTGAACTTTGTGGAATTAAACATGCGTTCATGCCAATAACAGTCAAAGTTGTTTCTGAAGAAGAATATAATGAGTGGCTTATGGATGCTAAAGTAAAATTTGCAAAAGAAGTAATTGAAGAGGATCAATTTAAAAGACTAGCGAGTAAATAATTATGTATACACAGACTGCATCACACGACGATCACACGCCAACTGGTTGGAAGCGTTGGGCTTATTCAACCAATCACAAAGATATTGGAACAATGTATTTAATTTTTGCAATTATTGCAGGTGTAATCGGGACAGCTTTTTCAGTTTTAATGAGAATGGAGTTGATGCATCCGGGAGATGGTATCTTAGGTGGTAATTATCATTTATATAATGTTTTAGTAACTGGTCATGGATTGATCATGATTTTCTTTATGGTTATGCCAGCAATGATCGGCGGTTTTGGTAATTGGTTTGTTCCAATTATGATTGGAGCCCCAGATATGGCGTTTCCAAGAATGAATAATATTTCATTTTGGTTACTACCCACATCATTTATTTTGTTAATTATGTCTATCTTCATGGAAGGGCCTCCAGGTCAAACAGGAGTCGGAGGTGGATGGACTATTTATCCTCCTTTATCATCTTCAGCTGGACAACCTGGTCCTGCAATGGATTTTGCTATTTTAAGTTTACACTTAGCAGGTGCTTCATCAATTTTAGGAGCGGTAAACTTTATTACAACGATTTTAAATATGCGAACTCCAGGCATGACTTTACATAAAATGCCTTTATTTGCTTGGTCAATTCTAGTTACAGCATTTTTATTATTGTTATCTTTACCAGTTTTAGCAGGAGCAATTACAATGCTTTTAACTGATAGAAATTTTGGAACAGCTTTTTTTGATGCTCAAACTGGAGGAGACCCAGTTTTATTCCAACATTTATTTTGGTTTTTTGGACACCCTGAAGTTTATATTTTAATTTTACCTGGCTTTGGAATGATCAGTCATATTGTTTCAACATTTTCTAAAAAACCTGTATTTGGGTATTTGGGAATGGCTTATGCTATGGTTGCAATCGGAATTGTAGGTTTTGTTGTATGGGCTCATCATATGTATACAGTTGGTTTAAGCACAGATACAAAAGCATATTTTTTAGCCGCCACAATGATTATTGCGGTTCCAACTGGGATTAAAATATTTTCGTGGATAGCAACGATGTGGGGAGGCTCTATATCATTTAAAACTCCAATGGTTTGGGCATTAGGTTTTATATTTTTATTTACAGTAGGTGGTGTTACAGGCGTTGTGCTAGCTAACGCAGGTGTAGATACGGCAATGCATGACACTTATTATGTTGTTGCGCACTTTCACTATGTTTTATCTTTAGGAGCAGTTTTTGCAATCTTTGCAGGGTTTTATTATTGGTTTGGAAAGATGTCTGGATATGAATATTCAGAGTGGATGGGACAACTACATTTCTGGTTAACTTTTATTGGTGTTAATTTAATATTTTTCCCTCAGCATTTTTTAGGTCTTGCTGGTATGCCAAGAAGATATGCTGATTATCCAGATGCTTTTGCAGGATGGAATTACATTTCATCAATAGGATCATATATTTCAGTTTTAGGTTTAGTTGTATTTTTCGCAAACCTTATTTATGCATTTTCAAAGAAAAAAGCAGCAGCCCAAAACCCTTGGGGTGAGGGGGCCACAACTTTAGAATGGACTGTGCCATCACCACCAAATTTCCATACCTTTGAGGAGTTACCGAAATTTGAAGACGATGAAAGTATTGAAAAATCTACAAGTTAAGTATTAATTTAGATTTTTTAAACATAAAATTAATGATCAAGTCTAAATTAAAAAACAGAAATTTAAGTCAGGAAGACGTATTTAATTTATCTGAATTATTTAAACTAATGAAGCCAAGAGTGATGTCATTAGTTATTTTTACTTGTGCTGTAGGCTTATTGATGGCACCAAATATTATTCCAACTAAGGACGCAATCATTGGCATTATTTTAGTTTCAATAGGTGCAGGAGCAGCAGGTGCACTTAATATGTGGTACGAATCTGATTTAGATGCACTTATGTCCAGGACTTGTTTGAGGCCAATACCAACTGGAAAAGTAAATAAAAATCAGGCATTAGTATTTGGTATTACGTTATCAATATTTTCTGTAATAGCATTAGACTATTTTGCAAACAGAATATCTGCTGGATTATTGTTGTCTACAATCTTGTTCTATGTTTTCGTCTATACAATTTGGCTGAAGAGAAAAACTCCACAAAATATAGTAATTGGAGGTGCTGCTGGGGCTTTGCCACCAGTAATTGGTTGGACCATTGCCACTAATTCACTTTCATTAGAGCCGATAACATTTTTCCTAATAATTTTTTTTTGGACCCCATCCCATTTCTGGGCTTTAAGCTTATACAAATCTGATGATTACAAAAGAGCAAAAATTCCAATGCTTCCTTTAACTAACGGAATAGAAAGTACAAAATTAAATATATTTATTTATTCAATGCTGATGTTACCAGTCATTATCTTGCCTTACGCTATCGGCTTTGTTAGTTTAGTTTTTTTAGTACCTTCTTTAATTTTAACACTTTACTATAACTATCTATGTTTTGAACTTTACAAATTTAAGAAAAACAAATTTGATTCGAAAAAAGCAAAAACTATTTTTGGATATTCAATTTTATATTTATTTTTAATATTTGTTCTTTTTTTGATTGATAAAATTTTATGATGACACCTGATAAAAAAACAAAAAAAAAGAATATTTTAACAGCTATAGCAATTTTAGGTTTTATGGTTTTCTTGTTTCTATTTACTCTATATAACGTTGGAGTTTTTGACAGACAGATATGATTAGAAAAAAAACATTAACACCAATACTACTTGCAGGAATATTTTGTTTTATGCTCGGTTTATCTTTTGCTGCAGTACCACTTTACGATTTATTTTGCAGAGTAACAGGTTTTGGTGGAACAACACAAATTTCTAAAGAACCACCAAAAATGGTTTTAGATAAAGTTGTAAGTGTTAGATTTGATACCAATGTAAATAATCTTACGTGGGACTTTAAGGCTAAATCTAATGTAATAGATGTTAAAGTTGGTCAAGTTAACAAAATAGAGTTTGAAGTAGAAAATTACGGAGATGATACTACTTATGGTGTTGCTAGTTTTAATGTTTCACCTGCAAGTTTTGGAAAATACTATAGTAAATTAGGTTGTTTTTGTTTTGAAAAGCAGGAGCTGAAAGCTGGAGAAAAAGCAACTTATGTTATGACTTTTTATTTAGATCCAGAACTTGTAAATGATCCAACCGTAAAAAATTTACAGGACGTAACTATGTCGTATACTTTTTTCTCGACAGATTACTATAAACAATCATAATCACGAAAAATGTCAGCTGAAAAAAAACACGATTATCACCTAGTAGACCCAAGTCCTTGGCCTATCTATGTATCTTTCTCATGCTTAGTATTAGCAATAGGAACTATTTTTTACATGCACAACGATGTTTCGTGGGGAATGTATCTTGGGTTAGCGCTAGTTGTTTATGGAGCCTATATGTGGTTCAGAGATGTTGTGATTGAAGCAGAACATCAAGGTCATCATACCCCTGTTGTGCAAATTCATCACCGATATGGAATGACATTATTTATTGCATCAGAAGTGATGTTCTTTGTAGCTTGGTTCTGGGCATATTTTGATGCAAGTTTATTTCCAAACGAGTTTGTTGGAAATGTTTGGCCTCCAAAAGATATTGAAACTTTCGATCCATGGGATATTCCTCTTATTAACACTTTAGTACTATTGTTATCCGGAACTACAGTTACTTGGTCCCATCATTCATTGTTAGAGGGTGATAGAAAAGGATTTATTCAAGGATTAACAGCGACAGTTGTTCTTGGTTTCTTTTTTACATTGCTACAAGCATACGAATATCACCATGCTACTTTTGATTATTCAGGTCACATTTATGGAGCAGTTTTTTACATGGCTACGGGTTTCCACGGATTTCACGTAATAGTTGGAACAATATTTTTAGCTGTTTGTTTATGGCGTGGAAAATTAGGTCACTTTACTAAAGACCATCATTTTGGATTTGAAGCAGCAGCTTGGTACTGGCATTTTGTTGATGTAGTTTGGTTATTCTTATTTGCTGCAATTTATATTTGGGGAAGTTAATTTTCAACTCTTGAAGAATAAATTTTTATTTTCAGTATTTGTTTGGTTTATAATTCTAGTTCTTCTCGCATTAGGTTTTTGGCAAATTTATAGACTAAATTGGAAGTTAGATTTAATAAATCAAATTGAAAATTCTCTAAAAAATGATCCTATAGAATTAACTCAAACCAATAAAAAAAACTATTTAAGAATAAAAACGTCTGGTCAAATTGATTTTGATAATCAAATTTATTTATATCATTTGAATGAAAAAGGAAAACCTGGGTTTGAAGTAGTGAACCCAATATTGATTGAAAATGAAAACTTTTTAATTAACAGAGGCTGGATACCTTTTGATAAAAAAGATCAACCAGAAATCAATCAAATCAATCAAAATGAAATACTTGGAACTTTAATGTTACAAACCAAGTCAAGTATATTTAAGCCTCAAAATGAAATTAAAAAAAATTATTGGTTCACCCTTGATAGAGACGACATTTTTAATCAGACTGGAAGAAAATTTTCTAATTATATTATTTATTTAAATGGAAACTATAAAATTCCAAAACCAAGAGTGATCACTGCAAAAATTTCAAACAATCATAAAAAGTATGCAATTACTTGGTTTTCAATGGCGATTTCAATTCTTTTAATATATCTATATTTTAGAAAAAAAAATTATTAGATGAAGTATATAAGCACAAGAGACAAATCAAAAAAATTTGAATTCAAAGATGTTTTTATTAAAGGCCTTGCTGATGATGGTGGTCTTTTTATACCAGAGACTTTACACAAATATTCAGAGTCTGAAATTAGCGATTTTAAAAAACTTAGCTATTCAGATTTAGCAAAAAAAATTATTCATCCATTTATTGGTAATTTTACTTCGGAGGAAGAGTTAAGTAAAATAATAGAAAAATCCTACTCAGTTTTCAGAAAAGATAATGTTATTGATCTTATTAAAGTGGGTAACCGCTCTGTGCTTGAATTATTTCATGGTCCAACCTTAGCTTTTAAAGATGTTGCAATGCAACTCTTGGGTAACTTTTATGAATATTATTTAAATAAAGAAAATGAAAAGATTAATATTATAGTTGCCACATCAGGAGATACTGGTGCAGCTGCCATTGATGCAATTAAAGGAAAAAAAAACTTAAATATATTTGTTCTTCATCCTCATAACCGTATTTCACCTGTTCAGAGAAAATTAATGACAACAGGAAAAGATGAGAATGTATTTAATATTGCTGTAAAAGGTAACTTCGATGATTGCCAAAATTTAGTTAAATCCATGTTTTCAGATAAAGAATTTTCTAATCAGATAAATATGTCTGGTGTTAATTCAATCAATTGGGCCCGAATTATTGCGCAAAGTGTATATTATTTTTATTGTTATTTTTTAGCCGAGGATGACAATCAGCCAATAAATTTTTCAGTACCAACTGGAAATTTTGGAGATGTATATGCAGGTTATTTGGCGAAGAAGTTGGGTCTTCCATTTAATAAATTAATAGTAGCCACAAATCAAAACGATATTTTACATAGAGCTATATCTAAAGGCAAATATGAAGCCGAACATGTCTCTGAAACAATTTCTCCAAGTATGGATATTCAAATTGCAAGTAATTTTGAGAGATTAATTTATGATTTAAATAATCATGATAGTTCACAAACTTTAGATGATATGAAAAATATCAAACTGAATGGTAAATATACAATCGACGATGAGAAATTAAAAAAAATTAATCAAGATTTTTTATCGGCAAGAATGAGTGAGCAGGAAACACTAGATGTGATAAAAAATATCTATGAAAAATTTAATATGGTTTTAGATCCACATACAGCTATAGGATATGGAGCTTTTGACAAGCATGATTTAAAAGGAAACAATATTGTTCTTGCAACTGCACACCCATGTAAATTTCCAGATGCAATTTTAAAAGCTATAAATTTGAAATCTGATTTACCAGATGAATTAAAGTTTATTTTGGATGAGAAAGAAAATTATGGTATAATTGATAATAATCTCGAAGAAATTAAACAATATATTTTAGGAAAAATTAAATGAAAATTAAAGAGGGAGATAAAATTCCAAATTCAGAATTTTACCATTTAGACGAAAATGGTGCGCCAAAAAAAATATCCACTTCGGAGTTATTTCATAACAATAAAACTATAGTTATAGGAGTTCCTGGAGCTTTTACAAAAGTTTGTTCTGCTAAACATTTACCAGGTTATGTTAACAATTTTGAAGCTGCCAAAAAAAAGGGGATTACCAAAATTATTTGTGTTTCAGTAAATGATCCAAATGTAATGAAAGCTTGGGGTGATAGTCAAAAGGTAGAGGACAAGATTTTTATGGCAGCAGATCCATACTGTGAGTTTACTAAATCAATTGGTGCAGATATTGATAGATATGACAGAGGTCAAGGGACGCGATCAGCAAGATATACTATGCTGGTTGAAAATAATATCGCAACTAAGATAAAAGCTGAAGAAGATACAGCGACCTGTGAGATGTCAGCTGCAGAGAATTTTTTAGATTCAATTTAAATTAGCTGCTTTTTTAGCCATCATATCCACTTCTTCATTTAGAGGATCTCCGGCATGTGCTTTAACCCAATTCCATTTAATGTTTAAGGTTTGGTTTAATTTATATAATTCAAGCCATAAATCTTTGTTTTTAACATTCTCTTTTTTTGATGTTTTCCAGTTATTTAATACCCAAGTATTAATCCACTCAGTAATTCCACTTTTTACATATTTTGAATCTGTAAATATCTCTATTGGATCTTTTGAGTTTATATTTTTCAAGGCATTAATTGGAGCCATAAGTTCCATTCTGTTATTTGTCGTATTTTTTTCATTTCCACTAATTTTTTTAATTTCTCCATTCATATTGATTATTGCAGCCCATCCACCATTTCCTGGATTCGATAGGCAGGAACCATCTGTATAAATTTTTATCATCTGGGTAAATAATCTTTATAAGAAACTAAACTATTATGAGTAAGTAGTTTTTGATAATACTCGTTAGGATTTTTTATCTTTATTAAAGCTGTTTTAGGAGTGTTAGAATAATCATAAAGTCTAGTTAATAAGTAACGCAAAGCTGCCCCTCGACATAGGACATTAATAGCATTTTTTTCTCTAGAAGAAATTTTCTTAATACTCTCATAGCCTTTAATTAAACTTTTAATTTTTTGTTTATTCATTGATAATTTTTTACCCTTTAGGTCAAAACATAGAGCATTAATACAAATTGCAATTTCATACATAAAATAATCGTTTCCAGCAAAGTAAAAATCTATAATTCCAGAGAGTTTATTTTTTTTAAAAAAAATATTATCAATAAATAAATCTCCATGAATAATTCCATTTGGTAATTTTTTTGGCCAATACTTATTAATATTCTTTAAATTATTTTTCAAAAAAAGATTTATTTTTGAGAATTTATTATCTTTAAACTTAATACTTTTTAATAAAGGGTTAAGATTTTTAATACCCATTGAATTTTTTCGATAAAGTTTTAGTTTTTTAGTAACCAAATGCATTTGCGCAGTGGTTTTGCCAATAGTGTAACAATCTTTGATATTGAGTTTTTTTTTGTCTTTTCCCTCTAAAAAAGATACGATACAAGCTGTCTTTTTTTTTAATTTTATTAGATAACTATCATTTTTGGTTCTTAAAGGTTTAGGACAATTTATTTTAGAACTATTTAATTTGTCCATTAGTTTCATAAAAAAAGGGACTTCTTTGTTTGAAACTCTTTTTTCAAAAATTGTTAAAATAAATTTTTTATTTTTTGATTTTAATAAATAATTGGTATTTTCAATTCCTTGCTTAATCCCTTGAAAGCTAATAATTTTTTCAATTTTAAACTTAGTATTTATTAGTTTAATGTCACTTTTATCAATTTTTGTATAAACGGCCATTTAATTTAATCTATTAGGAACTTTAAAAACTACGTTTTCTTTTATTATTTCAACTTCATTAATTTTAATAGCGAATTTATTTTTCAAAGCATTTATAAAATTTACAACTAAAACTTCTGGAGCTGACGCACCTGATGAAATACCTATAGTATTAAATTTTTCTATTTCATTATATGGAATTTCACTTTCCGAATGAATTAAGTGTGCATTTTCACATCCAGATTTTTTTGCAACTTCTACCAGTCTTACTGAGTTTGAAGAATTTCTACTTCCAATTACAAAAAACATATCACATTGTTTTGCTATATTCTTAACCGCAGCCTGCCTATTGGTGGTGGCATAACAAATATCTTCCTTCATTGGTTCTTTCATTGATGGATATTTATTTTTTAGGATTTTTATTATTTCCTTGGTGTCATCTACCGATAATGTTGTCTGAGTTATATAAGCAATTTTATCATTTTTTTCAGCATGGTAATTTTGAGCCTCATCTTCATTCTGTACTAGTCTAACCGCACCATCTGGGAGTTGTCCCATAGTTCCAATTACTTCTGGATGGTTTTTGTGTCCAATTAAAATAATTTGATATCCTGCTTTATTAAGATTTTCCGCTTCTCTGTGAACTTTTGAAACCAAAGGACATGTTGCATCAACATAAGTCATTTTATAGTTTTTAGCATCTTCTGGTATTTTTTTTGGTACACCATGAGCAGAAAAAATAACGGGTCTAGTTTTGTCTTTTATTTCCTCAAGCTCTTCAACAAATATAGCCCCTTTATTTTTTAGATCATCAACAACATGTTTGTTATGAACAATTTCATGTCGAACATAAACTGGAGCACCAAATTTTTGAATTGATTTTTCAACAATTTCAATTGCCCTTTCAACACCTGCACAAAATCCACGTGGTGCAGACAACAAGATTTTTAATTCTTTATTTTTCATTTTTTTCTAAAAAATATTCCAGCAATATATGTGGAAAGGTTAAAGACGCCAAACCTATAAAAATTATTTTTAATATTGCACTATTTAATTCATAGACATTATAAAGGAAATAAAGACCCAGCACAGAGAAAATGGCAGTCAAAACTGTTAATGGAAAAGCTTTTTTAACAAATAATTTTAAACCATTTTTTAGACTGGAACTATCCATTTCTATAGCAAGTGAAATAGTATGCCTAATGGAATGTAAAAAACAAAAGTAAATTGTAAATGCAACTAGAGGGGACAAGTAATAATTCAAAATTATAATTGAGAAAAAATCCAAAAAAATTGCAAACTTTTTAAAGTTAAATTCACTTAAAAATAAAATAATACTTGATAGGGCGCTTAAACCAATGGCTATTTCAATTATTTTATACTTTTCAATAAAACCTAAACTTGAGTAAAATTGCTCACTATCGATTAGTAACATTTTAAATATTGTCACTGTCTCATCAAAATTGAAGTACAAAGGTGTAATAATAATCAATATGCCTCTAAAAAAATAAAGTATTGAAATTAAGTTTGAGTTTTTGTTAATTAAAAATTGGGTATCTTCTTTACCAAAATGAAACGAAGCAACAGCCAAAAAAACAATTAAAGTAATAGCTGGCACAATTGTCCATACCAATATCACTGAGAGAGCCAATAATATATAAATTAAATAAAAAATATAAAATTTTTTAATATTTAAAATTGCAAGAAGTTTTTTACCTTTTAAATGATCTAGGGCGCCGTGAGAAACACCTATGGTTAATATAAGTAGAAAACAAAATAAGGTTGATATATCTAAATTAGTAAATTTAAAGACTATTACTGAAAATACATTACAAAATAAAAAAAATATAAAAGAGTGATTTAGATTTATTTTTTTTATTTGTGAGTTCATTTCAGAACAATTCTCTCAAAAAAACCAGTTTTGGCATCTTTAAAATAATAGAGAAGTCCTCATAGATATTACTTTTATTTGATAAAAAATTGATAACTGTGCTTGGAGAACAATTAAACATTTTAAAAAATATCTCTGGCATTTTGCCTGAATTTTTTTTTAATACTTTTAAAAATATATTATCTAAGAACTTATATTTTGAATTTATAGTAAAATTGTCTACTTTTTCGATATTTTCAAAATTTTCTCTAATATATTTGCTTTGGTCTTGAATATTCATAAAGGTATATCCGGTACTTAATCTAGTCATACCTCCTGCAGTACCAATTTCCATTTGATTTATTTTTTTTATATTTTTGGGATGGAATAGTGGGATTGCTCCAGTCTCTTTAAATTTAATCTCATAATTTTTTATTTTTAATTTATTTTTAATATAATCTTCTAGCTGTGTTGAATAATCTTGGTTTGATGGATGATTTAGATTGGAGACCCAAGTTGTCTCTACAAGTGCCTTTTTTTTTGAAAAGGGTAAGGTATAAAAAAAGTGTACACTATCTCTTTGATCACAATCAAAATCCATTAAGTTAAATATTTTATCATCAAAAACATCTTTACTTGTTTCAATCTCAATACCTGAAAAATGTTGCCATAAGTCATTTTTACTATCAGAAACGTCACTGACACTGTTGAACACAAATGAATTTTCAGTATTGATTTCATTTATATTCTTAAAAAAATGAATATTGGTATTTTTTTCTAAGGTGTTGATTATCTTTTGGTAAAATAGGCCACTATCAATAGATTGATAAGGAAAGTTATCACATTCTATGTATTTAGTTTGATTAGGTATATTAATAGAAAAATTACTCCAGCTGTGCTTTACACAATCTTCAAAATTATGAGCTGCAACTTTCCAAAAAGACCAGGTTTTATCTCTAATATAATCGTTTCTAGGTTCAATAATTGCTAATGTTTTATTTTTTAATTTTTCATGAATTTCTAATTCATATGCCAAAGATAACCCAGCGCAACCACCTCCAATAATTACATAGTCAAATTCTCTCATCTAATTTAATTTCTTCATTAATTAAATAATGGTCATGATCAATATTATCATCATTTTTATTGGTTAATACAAGTTTAAGTAAATCAATTATTGCAAGTAATGTCTCAACTATTTTTTCTACATTATTGACATAAATTTTTCCTGATTTTTTATAATTTTCAAAGTTTTTTTTATTTAAAATTTTATAACCAATTTTTCTATAAACTCTTCTTGCAACTAAAATAGAAAATCTAAAACTTAAGGGTATGTCTTTAATTGAGTTAAAAGAATTTTCATAAAATTTTTCTGATAATTGAATTGTAGATTTTATATTTTTGAAATTCTGATCAATGTATATCCTGTTATTATTAAAATCTTCAATTACATCTCTTGAAATATTTGTTAATTGCATAGCGATACCAAGATCAATTGCAGATTTTAAAGAATTTTTTTTATTTACCTTTAGTATTTTGGCCATCATTAGTCCTACGGTACCTGCTACTCGATAAGAATAAATTAATAATTCTTTCTCTGTAGTTAACTTTACTTGTTCTTTGATATCTGAATTGATACCATCAAATAAATCATGAATAATTCTAATTGAAATATTATATTCAGAAATTAAATCCCAAATATTTTTAATTATTGGATCGTTGAAATTTTTATTTTCAAAATTATCTTTAAATTTTTCAAATTTCTCTTTTTTAACTGTAATAGTATTTTCATCATCTGCAATATTATCAACTACTCTACAAAAATCGTAAAGAGCTGAACATTTTTTGTAAGTATTTTTTGGTAAAAAAAAACCAGCCCAGTTAAAAGATTTTGCATATTTTGCTAGATAATTTTTAGCAGACATTAGAGAAGTTTATCCAAGACTTTTGCTGAGGATAAAACCCCGGGTACCCCAGCTCCTGGGTGTGTTCCAGCTCCAACAAAATAAAGTCCGTCATAAATTTCAGATTTATTGTGAAATCTAAAATATGCAGATTGAGTGAATTTAGGCTGAATTGAAAATCCAGATCCAAATTTTGTGTTTAACTCTTTTTCGAAATAATCTGGCGTTAAATAAAAGTCAGCCACAATATTTTCTCTAAGATTTGGCATTAAATCTTTTTCCATTTTATCAATTACTAAATTTTTCATGTTTTCACCTTCAGTTTGCCAATCGATTTTAGATTGATTATTTGGAACTGGTACTAGAACATAAAAACAGTCATTTCCCTCCGGTGCCATTGATTTATCAGTTGCAGAGGGTCTGTGGAGGTAATAGCTAATATCGTTATTTAATTTCTTATTATTAAAAATATCTTCTAGATGTTCTTTGTATTTATTTCCAAACTTAATTGTATGATGCTCAACATCTTCATAAACCTTTTTTGTTCCAAAATAGTACACGAAAAGACCCATTGAATATTCCATTCTTTTCTTTTTCCAATTAAAAATAAAAGAACCTTGGCCATTCATTTTTTGCATTTTTTCGTAAAAAGCAGGTGGATCTGCGTTACAAATAACGTTTTCAGCCTCAATTATATCTTTGTCATTTAATTTGACCCCGGTAATTTTATTACTTTTTGAAACGATCTCTGTTACCTCACTATTTTTGATTATATCAATTCCTTCCTCTTGCATGAGTTTCTCAAGTCCTTTGATAATATTTCCTGTACCCCCCATAGAATAATGTATTCCCCATTTTTTCTCCAAGTAGAGTATTAACCCATAAATTGAGGTTGTGGTAAATGGATTACCTCCGACCAAGAGTGGATGCATACTGAGCATTCTTCTTAATTTCTCATTTTTTATGAATGTGGATACTAATGAGTAAACTGATTTATAACTTTTAAGTTTCAACAGTGCAGGAAGTTGCTGCATCATTACAAAAGGTTTATCGAAAGGGACATCTGCCAATTCTGTAAAACCTTTATCAAATATCTTTTTGGTAAAGGCTACTAGTTTTTGATACCCTTTAACATCATCTTTATTTATATTTTTTATTTGTTTAATCATACTGGCCTCATCACCAGAATAATTAAATTTAGTTTTATCTTCAAAAATAAATTGATACCAAATTTTAAGTGGAGATAATTCAATGTAATCTTTAGGATCTTTTTTAAACAATTCAAATAACTCATTAATCAAGTATGGCGCTGTAATAACTGTTGGCCCACCATCAAATGTAAAACCATTTTTTTTAAATACCCTGGCTCTCCCCCCTAGGTCAGGATGTTTTTCAATTAATTTAACCTCATGTCCTTTTGCCTTCAGGCGCAAAGCTGCAGCAATGCCGCCAAATCCAGATCCAATCACTATAGAATTCATATCAATAATTTATAGTTTTTTTGGGAAATTGTAAGTTTATTATGAGCTAATTTTTTTTAGCTGCTCTTTAGTCTCATCTAAATTTTTTTGAAATACAGCATCGAGTTTTGATTTATCTACTGATGTGGATATAATTTTTTTAACAGAGTCGACTGCTATTCTAATTGAAGCATCTTTAATCTCTTTAATAGCTGCTTCTTTCATTTGACTTATTTTATTTTCAGCAAGGTTTTTTTTGATCTCAGAAGATTTGTGGAACTTATCGTTCAATTCTATCACTAATTTATCCGAGTCTTTTTTTGCTTCATCTAAAATTTCATTGCTAACAGTTTGAGCTGTATCTAACTTTTTTTGCGCATTATCTAACAAATTTTTTGCTTCAGTTCTTAATTTTTCACTTTCATCGATTTCATTTTTAATATCAGAAATCATTTTATCTAAAATTTGAGAAATTTTTTGAGGAATTTTCAAATAAATTAAAGCACCAAAAAATATTACAAATGATACTGCTACCCAAAATGTTGCATCAATTACCATAGTATTTATCCCCATTTCTTCTTGATAGATCATCAACAATTGCAGATATACTGCTTCTGTTTACTCCTGAACCAATAAGTTTTTCTAAAAGTTCTGATGAGGTCTCAATTGCTATTTTGTTTATTTTATCAGGGGCGCTAACTCTTAGAACTTCTATTTCTTTTTCAGCTTTATTGATCTCATCATCAATTTGCTGATCTAAAACTTCTTTTTTCGCCCCTATATCTTTAAAGGTCTTTTCTCTTGTTTGATTGAATATAGTTTTAGCTTCCATTTTGCTTTTTAATATAATTTCGTCATATTCTTTAAGCTTAGCCTCGCTATCTTCTCTTTGTTTTTCTGCGGCCTCAATGTTTTCTAAAATTTGAGATTTCCTAGACTCTAAATTATTACTAATTTTTGGTAGTATGAATTTTGATAAAACAACATACATAATTCCAAAAGTAAGCACTAACCAAAAAATTTGAGAAATCCAAAACTCAGGATTTAATTGAGGCATACCTCGGCTTTCAGCTGCAAAAGCTTTTTTAAAAAATAAGAAGCTAAAAAATATCGACTGAAAAAATATTTTTTTAATCATTAATTTAAAACGCAAATAAAATGATCAATGCAACTACTAATCCAAATAATCCTGTCGCTTCCGCAAGAGCGAAACCTAAAAGCAAATTAGGAAACTGTTTTTGTGCTGCAGATGGATTTCTCATCGCCCCAGACAAATAATTTCCAAAAATTATTCCGATACCTACGCCGGCACCTGCTAAAGCAATTGCTGCTAAACCAGCTCCGATCATTTTTGCTGCTTCTAATTCCATTATTTCCTCCTTGGTTAATTAATGGTGTAAATTTAATGCATCATTTAAATAGATGCAGGTTAAGATTGCAAAAACATAAGCTTGAAGAAAAGCAACTAAGATCTCTAAACCTGTCAATGCAACCGAAAAACTCAGTGGAAGCCATCCACCAACTAATCCGAGACTTATCACAAAGCCCCCGAAAACTTTCATCATTGTGTGACCAGCCATCATGTTCGCAAATAATCGAACTGATAAACTAATTGGTCTACTTAAGTAAGATATAATTTCTATTACTACTATTAGGGGAAGTAGTACAGCTGGTACCCCACTAGGGACAAATAATTTTAGGTAACCAAATCCGTGCTTAATAAAGCCAATGACAGTCACTCCAATAAAAATAAATGCTGCTAAAATAAATGTAACGATGATATGACTAGTTACAGTAAATGTATAAGGGATCATACCAAACATGTTGCAAAATAAAACAAACATGAATAACGAAAATATAAAGGCAAAGTAAGGTTTTGCTTTAGATCCTGCTGTATCGCTTATCATTTTTGCAACAAACGTATAACTAAGTTCCGCAAGTAATTGCATTTTATTTGGTAATACTGAATTTCTTTTTGAGCCCAAGTTAAACACTAGTAAAATCGAAACTGTACTAATAATCATGAATAAACTGGCGTTTGTAAATGATATATCAAACGCTCCAACTTTTATTTCAGGTCCAATTCGATAAACATCGAATTGAGACATAGGGTTTGCTGCCATAAGTATTTATTTTTGCATATTTTTTGCAGATCTAATTACGTTAGTTATTCCGGCAACTACTCCCACAAAAAAAAATATTAATATAAACCAGGGTTTAGTACCAAAGGTCTTGTCAAAAATAAACCCAATAATTGTCCCTACAGCAACTGCAGCAACCAGTTCAGTGCTTAATTTAAAAGCTGTTCCAATAGGTGAGGAGTTGCTTTTTTTATCAAAAAGATTTTTCTTAGAAAGCTTGTTTTTTGCAATCTCTAGGCGAGTTTTGAGTGGATCTTTTGGCATTGTTGAGTTTAGGCAACCATACTCTCTGCTTTTTGTAAATCAACCGCAACTAACTGACTTATACCCTTTTGAGGCATAGTTACCCCGTATAATCTATTCATTTTGGACATGGTTAAAGCATGATGAGTTACAATAATAAATCTAGTATTCGTTATTTTAGTTAATTCCTCCAGCAGACTGCAAAATCTTGTCACGTTCGCGTCATCTAATGGAGCGTCAACTTCATCCAGCACACAAATTGGAGATGGATTAGTTAAAAATACCGCAAAGATCAATGATAGAGCTGTAAGGGCCTGTTCTCCTCCAGATAATAAAGTAATAGACTGTAATCTTTTTCCAGGAGGGCTAACCAGCATTTCTAATCCTGCTTCCAACGGATCATCAGAGTCCACCAATTCTAGTTTTGCATTTCCACCATTAAAAAGTTTGGTATAGACTTCATTAAACTTTCGATTAACTTTATCAAAAGCCTCTATTAATCTTTCACGTCCTTTTTGATTTAACTCATTAATACTGTCTTTTAATCTCATAATAGCTGTTACTAAATCTGCACGATCTTGTTCCATCTTTTTAATCTCTTCCTCGTATTTACTAGTTTCTTCGTCTGCTTTTAAGTTTACAGAACCAAATCTTTCTCTTTCTTGTTTCTTTTTATCCAAAGCATCTTCTTGATCAACTGCGTTAGGAAGCTCATCAACACCGTTTAAATTTGAATTCTCTAAAACATTCTCTTCATTAAGGTTTAGCTCTGAACTAATACGGTCTAATAAATCACTTTTTCTTTTTTGAAGACCGTCAATAGTTGCCCCAGAACTAGCTTTTCTTTCTCTGATCTGTATTGATTGTTCTTGAATCTCATTTAATTCATTTCTTAGGGTTTCAATTTTTTTGTCAGTTTCATCAATTATTATCTCGTTATCAATTTTTTCCTTGTCGGAGATTCTTAAATTTTCTGAAATTTGACCTTTACGCTCTGCTTGTACCCTTGGTTGATTTTCTAAATCATTCAATTGTGATGATAATTTACTTTTTCTTTCAGTAAGTTCTGAAACCATTTTTTCTGAATTTGATAATAAATTTTTCCAACTTTCAATTTCAGTCTCAATAGTTTTAATTCTCTCATTTCTTTTTATAGACTCATTTTTGATAGATTGATTTTTACTATAAGCATCCGCATATTTTTCTTGCAACAATTTTATATTTTGAGATTTTTCATTTACACTTAATAATTCATTTCTAGGCTTGTCATCTTTTAAATCACTCAAAAAATTATTAAGCTCCATGTTACATCTATCTAGCAAAGTAACTGCCTGATTGATTTCATTACTATCAATTAATTCTTTAACTCTCAGGATTGAATTTCGGACATTTTTGATTGGGCCCAAGCTAATGTTAATTGCTTGGTCAGCACAGCTCTTTACAACATCATCAACAGCTTTTTGTTCATCTTTTAATTTGTCTTTTGCTATCTCTAGTTCTTCATTAGAAAGTTTTTCTGTTTCAAAATATTTAGAATCTGTTTCAATTAAATCTGATTTTTCCTCTTTTAGTCGTTTTTCATTAGAATTGGCGTCAATAATTATTCCTTTTTCTCTAGTTATATCTTCATCAAGAGTTTGAATTGATTTTTTAATAGTTTCGATTTCATCTTGAGTTCTTGTATTCTCTTCATCTAAGCTTTGAAGTTCAAGATTAAGTCTTTGAATTCTCGATAAATTTTCGATATTTTTTTCTCTAAGTGGTGAAACTTTATCCGTTGAAAGCTTTATGAGATTTTCTAACTCCGATATTTTAGTGTTGAAGCCTTCAACTTCGCCTTCAGCCTCATTGTTTATCTCATTTTCTATCCTGATTTCTTTGTCAATCTCAATTAATTTTAAATAATATAAACCAGCTTCTATTTTTTTTATTTCCTCAGATATAAGTTTGTATTTTGTGGCTTCTTCGGCCTGTTTTTGAAGATTTGCTAATTGTTTTTCTTGTTGTCTTCTTAGCTCATCAGCTCTTTTAAGATTATTTTCTGCAGCACCAAGTCTTAATTCAGCTTCGTGTCTTCTTACATGTAATCCAGAAATACCTGCAGCTTCCTCCAAAATTGCTCTTCGATCAGTAGGTTTGGCAGTGACTAAAGCTCCAATTCTTCCTTGACTAATCATTGATGGAGAATGAGCACCGGTAGATAGATCGGCAAAAAACATTTGAGCATCCCTTGCTCGAACTTCTTTGCCATTAATATAAAATTTTGAACCTTTATCTTTTTCTATTTTTCTTTTAATTTGAATTTGATCATGATCTCGATATTGAACAGGACCTTCTTTATCTTTATTTTCAACTTCTATTGTAACTTCAGCAATATTCTTTGAGGCTTTATTTGAGGTACCTGAAAAAATTACATCTTCCATTCCAGATCCACGCATACTCTTTGCAGATGTTTCACCCATGGCCCATCTTAAAGATTCAACAATATTAGATTTTCCACAACCATTAGGTCCAACAATACCAGTTAAGCCATCTTCGATAAAAAAATCAGCTTTTTCTGCAAAAGATTTAAATCCATTTAATTGGATTTTTTTAAACTCCATGCATAAACTTATATCAGTTTTTCAATAGCTTTTTTTAAATTTTTATAATTAAGGGTTTTTTCAAACTTTTTGTTATTAATTATTATCGTAGGGGTAGCATTAACTTTGAAATTTTTAGCTCCATCGATTCGGTCATTTAATACAAAATCTTCAATTTGTTTGTTGTTTATACAGCTTTCAAAATCAATATTGAAACCCTCTTTTGATAAAAATTTTTGAAGATTGATATTTGCTTCCTCGATTGAACTTCCTTTTACCCATTTTTGTTGGTTGGCATATAAACTTTCTAGTATCTCCAAGTTTCCATCATTTGTACATTGAGCAACTTTTGAGGCATTAAAAGCAGCAATATCTAGCGGGAAGTGTCTAAATTCAATTTTTGCCAAACCTGTATCTAGATATTCTTTTTTTAATAAAGGATAGACATCTTGATGAAACTTCGCGCAGTAACTACAGGTCAAAGATTCAAAAGCAATGATAGATATTTTTGCACTCTCATTGCCTACAAAAATTCTTTTTATTTCATTAGCCTGTGCATTCAAAGCACTGATAAGTATAAATATTGAAATTAATAAGATTTTTTTCATTTTTCTCTAAACAATTTAGTTAACTCTAATAAAGACTTTTTTATTTTCTCGTTTTTAACACTACTAATTTTATCTTTATATCTGTTAATTGTCACATTTTTCTCGTGAATTTCAATCTTGGGAGAAACTTTTTGTTCATCATCAAAACTAATAAATTTGAGTTTTTCAACAACCGAGTAACCAAAGTAAGTATTCATTTTATCTAAAATTTTCTTTTTAGAATATTCCATATCAACTTCGTGACCTCTTTTAACCATTATTACCAATATACTAACACCAAATTTATTTGAACTTTTAAATGTTTTTGGATAACAGCACTTGAACAACTCATCACCTACAAGATATTTCCAATTACTAAGGGTTTCTGAATAAATGTGACCTTTTTTATTTATAATTCTTTTTACAATCTTTGGCAAAGTGTCTTTAAAAGATCTTAAGCCTTGAATGGAGACATTTCTCTGCTTAGTATTATTTTTAAATTGCATATGAAAGATCAAATAATAACAAATAAAATTCTCAATTGGTATGACATTAATAAGCGGGTTTTACCTTGGAGAAAAAATTTATCCCAAAAAAAAAAGCAATATTACACGTTAGTTAGCGAGTTTATGTTGCAACAAACTCAGGTTGCAACAGTTATCCCTTTCTTTAATAGATTTATAAAAAATATTCCTGACTTAGAGGCTTTAGCAAATTTTGATAATCATAAACTAATTAAACTTTGGGAGGGGCTTGGCTACTATTCTAGAGTTAGAAATTTGAAAAAAACTGCACAAATAGTAGTTAAACATTTTGATAAAAAACTTCCAAGAAAGTATTTAGACTTAAAATCTCTTCCAGGTATTGGTGATTACACTGCGAGTGCAATATCAGCTATAGCTTTCAATAAAAGCATTATTCCTTTAGATGGAAATATTGAAAGAGTTCTTAAACGATACTTATACTTAAAAAAAGAAAATGAAATTAATAAAGAAAACCTAATCAAGAAAAAAAAAATCTTTGGTTATTCAAATAGGGCAAGCGATTATGCTCAAGCCTTAATGGAACTAGGAGCTTTAATCTGCAAACCAAATAATCCACAGTGTGAACAATGTCCAATTTCAAATAAGTGTATTGCTTTAAAAAAAAAAGATTTCCTACTTACTAAAATCAAAAAAAAGAATAACAATAAATATTATTTATTAAAAGTCTATAAAGATAAAAGTAAATATCTTTTGATTAAAAATACTAAATTTAATTTTTTGAAAAATTTCAGTATTTTTCCCATGCAGGAATTATCAAAACCTTTAAGTTCAACAGATATAGTAAATTTCAAGATGTCAAATATGAATATGAATATAAAAATTGAACATAAAAATAAATTAGTTTCATTGCCAACTTCCCATTGGATCGATCCTAAGAAGTTAAAAAACTACACATTACCTACTTTTACAAAAAAAATTGTTAGATACCTAGAAAGTAATAAATGAAAAAAATTGGAATTATAGGAGCAGGAATTTCAGGTTTATTTATTGCTAATTTATTAAAGGAAAATCCAAATTATCAAGTTACAATATTTGAAAAAAACCACTCAATAGAGTTAGAAGAGGGGTATGGAATTCAACTTTCAACTAATAGTATCAAGCTTTTAAATAAAATCGGATTTAATGAAATAGAAAAGAGGGAAAAGTTTAATCCTGAAAAAATTGATTTTTATGAGATTAAAAATCAAAAAAAAATATCTGATTTAAATATTTCTGAATACAATTCTGAAGATTGTAAATACACCACAATGAAAAGATCTATATTAGTTGAATTTTTAAAAAATAGATTAGATGACCAGGCTTTAAAATATGAACATAGCATTGAGAAAATTGAAAAAAAAAATGATCAAATAAATTTAACTTTTAATAACAATCAAAATTTTATTTGTGACGATCTAATTATTTCTGATGGTATTTTTTCTAAAGGAAAATCCTTAATTTCTAATAATCAAATTCAACCAACTTATAATAATTGTATTGCAATAAGAGGTAAAATCCCTCGTGCTAACCTAAATAATTTAAATGAAAAGAACATTTCTTTATTTGTGGGTCCAGATTTTCATTATGTTATTTATCCAATTGATAACAGTTCAGGAGAATTCAATTTTATTGGTGTTTTAAAGCATCAATTAACTGCAAATGAGCTTAAAAACTATAGTCTTTTTGAGGAAAAAGCTTTTATTGAGGGAATTAAAAATAAATTACAAAATAAAATTTCTTCTTCAATTTTAAGTAACATAAATAATATCAAGTGCTTCCCAGTTTTTGTAAGTAAAGATTTTCATAAATCAGTTGAAAATATTCATCTTGTTGGAGACGCCTTTTTTGCCTTTCCACCTTCTTTTGCGCAAGGAGCCTCACAATCTATTGAAGGTGCATCAGAACTATTTGAAAGCATCATACGTAGCAAAACTGATTATTATATTAACAGAGTTTCAAGAGTAAAAATGATTAATAATAGATCAAAACTAAATCAGTTTGCTTTTCATGTATCAAATCCAATTATTGTGTTCTTTAGGAATATGGGATTAAAAATATTAACTAAGAACAAAAAATTCTTAGAAAATTATTTAGGAAAAATTTACAATAATTAATTTTTTGAGATTAATCTTTGTCTCAAGTAGTCTATTGGATATATTCTGCCATTAATATCACAATGCCAATATGTCCATCCATTACAACTTTCAGCACCTAAAATAGTAGCTGCAACTTTATGAATAGAGCCCTCAGATTGGTTATGCTTAATACTTCCATCTGCTAAAATTTTGGCATTAATTTTTTTCTTATTATCAAAAATGTTAGTACCTGGCTTAATTATTCCAAGCTCCACTAATGATCCAAATGGTATTCTAGGTTTTGATCTATTATTTTTGAGAGTATCAAGTA
Source organism: uncultured Pelagibacteraceae bacterium (assembly GCA_902619815.1). GTDB lineage: Bacteria > Pseudomonadota > Alphaproteobacteria > Pelagibacterales > Pelagibacteraceae > Pelagibacter. The sequence goes on along the minus strand of CACNGH010000002.1, from coordinate 73,078 downwards.
AATCATCTTCAATAGGTTTTGCATTTTTAATTCTTTTTTCTGCAGCTTTGAAATAATTTTTTTCTTTTTCTATACCAAAATAATTTCTACCAAGTTTTTTTGCAACTGTTGCTGTTGTTCCTGAACCTAAAAAAGGATCTAAAATCATGTCATCTTTATTCGTAGACGCTAATAAAATTCTATGTAGTAAAGCCTCTGGTTTTTGAGTTGAATGTACTTTTTTGCCGTTTTTCCTCAATCTTTCTGCACCACTGCAAATTGGAAGATCCCAGTTTGATCTCATTTGTAAATCATCATTCAAACATTTTAGTGATTGATAATTAAATGTATATTTTGATTTTTCACTTTTAGATGCCCAAATCAAAGTTTCATGAGCGTTGGTAAATCGTGTTCCTCTAAAATTAGGCATAGGATTATTTTTATTCCAAATAACATCATTTAAAATCCAAAATCCTAAATTTTGAATTGCAGTTCCTACTCTAAAAATATTGTGATAACTTCCAATAACCCATATCGCTCCATCTTTTTTTAAAATTCTTTTACATTCTGATAACCACTCATATGTAAACTCATCGTATTTTTTAAAATTTTCGAAATGATCCCATTTGTCATTTACAGCGTCTACTTTAGTTCTGTTTGGTCTGACTAATTCACTTTTTAATTGAAGATTGTATGGAGGGTCTGCAAAAATCAAATCAAAAGTTTCACGTGGAATTTTTTTTAATTCTTCTAGGCTATCTCCATTAATAATTTTATTTTTGAAATCAGTTTTCATTTTTAAAAAATAATTAGACTCCAAATGGATTCTATGGTCAACCTGAGATTGAAATATTTAGACTCGATTTGTGTGGCTAAAATTTAAGATAACTAGATATTGTGTTTCTTAAGTTTTGATATTGGTGAGAACGTTTTTCTATGATGTTTGTTAACACCAAGCTTTTTTATTGCCTTTAAATGTTGGTTAGTTCCATAACCAAAATTTTGATCCCAATGATATCCTTTGTTCTTCTTTGCTAAAGTTTTTATAAAATTATCTCTTGTTACTTTAGCGATAATGGATGCTGCTGAAATGGAGGGTATTTTTTGGTCACCTTTTACTATTGCCCTTAAGTTGTAATTTTTTAAATCTGGTATTTTATTTCCATCAATTAAAATTTGCGAAGGTTTTTTTTTGAGTTTTTTTATTGCTCTTTTCATGGCAAGCAAGCTCGCTTGAAGAATATTTATTTTATCTATTTCTTTAACAGATGCTCTACCAGTAGCCCAAATAGAATTTTTTTTGATGTAATTAAATAAAATTTCCCTTTTTTCCTTAGTTAGTGTCTTAGAGTCTTTGAGTATCTTATAATTAACTGATCTATTTAAAATAACAGCTGCCGCATAGACTGGTCCAATTAAACTGCCTCTGCCAACTTCGTCTACACCTGCGATTATTTTCATTAAACTTTTAAATTTAAGTCTTTTATCTTCAATCTTATTTTTTTTAAATCCTCCCATGAGTATTTCTTATTATCTGGAAATCTTATTAAGTATGATGGATTGAAGGTTATCATCAAAGGATAGGTTCGACCATTTAGTATGACCTCTTTCCATTTTCCTCTTTCACTCGAAATTTTACCGTTAATTCCTGCAACAGCTTCCATTGCTGTGCTCCCCATTAAAATGACAATTTTGGGATCTATTATTGATATATGTTCCTTTAAAAATACAGAGTATCTTTTGATCTCTACTGATGTTGGTTTTCTGTCTTCTGGAGGTCTGAAATTTATTGAATAACTACAATATATACTTTTTCGTTTAATATTGATCGCAAGCAGCATTTTATCAAGCAGCTCTCCAACTTCGCCCATAAAGGTGCTAGCATTACTGTCTTCTTCTAAACTCGGGGCTTCACCAATTAACATTATAGGACTGTTAATGTTTCCATCCCCAAGAATTAAATTCCTCGAATTTTCTCTCAATTTACAATTCTCAATTGAATTGATTTGCTTTTTTAGGTTTAGCAATAATTCAGTCTTGTTTTTTGATAAATTACCATCAAATTCGACATCATTGTCGGCAAATCTGTTTATAGGTTTATTATTAAAAACAAAGTTTGGTTCAATTGTATTAATCAATTCTTCCCTAAATTTGTCATTTTGATTTATTACTTTTTTAGTCATACAATGTCTAAATGTTAAAAAAATTAATAAAGCTAGTATTTATTTTTGGATTACTCTATCAGACGCCCATATATTCTAAAAGTACTACTTTTAATGACTTTAATTCTAGGGATTTATCAAATTATTTTTCAGGAATTATTGCGTATGAAAATCAAAATAATTCTAAAGCATTAAAATTTTTTAATCTCTCAAAAGTTCTATTAAACAAACATGACTCATATTTAAAAAGGTATGTAAATTCTTTAGTTTTAGATAACAAAGTTCCACAAGCCATTAATGTGATCAAAAATAATGGCAATAAAGACAATGCAGATTTTTACGACGCTTATTTAATTTTAATTATTGATAGCTTAAAAAAAAATAATTTTGATGAAGCTGAAGAATATTTAACTCAAAGTTTAAAATTTCAAGATCAAAATAGAATAAACTTGGTAATTTTTGAGACTTTAAAACAATACATCTACACTTTTAAAAATAAAAAAATTTTAAATAATAAAAAAAATTTTGGAAATTTGTCTTTAATAGCAGAAACTTTTCAAAGATGTTATTTGAAGGATGAAAAGACTGGAGCTTTTTTTTTAAATTTAATTAATAACCAGCAAGGAGATTATTCTAGATACATCTTTTTTTATCTTAATTATTTAATTGATAAAAACAAAATAAACGAGGCAGAAAATGTTGTCAGTCAATTTGACTATATAAATTCAACTATTTTATTATCCCAAAGTAAAAGTTGGGTAGAGAATAAAAAATTTAAGGAGTTTAATAAAATTTTTTCATGTCAAAATCATAAAGATATTGTTTCTGAATTTTTATTTTTAGCATCAAATCTATATTCATCCCAAGATAATTTTGAGAAATCTAATTTTTATTTAAATTTATCAAATTATTTAAATCCAAAGTTTGAGTTTAATTTATCTTTAGTTGCAGAAAACTATTATTTAAATGAAGAATTTAATAAAGTTAGAAAAATCATTACAAAATTTAATAAAAAAGATGAGTTTTATTATTGGTTTAGATTAAAAAAAGAAGCTCAAATAATTGTTGAGGAACAAGATTATGACAATGCAATAAAGTTTATTACTGCAAAGTATAATCAAATAGATAATCCAAACTTAAAAATGCAATTTGATATTGCAAATTTTTATAAAAATTCAAAAAATTATGAAAAAGCAATTGAGTATTATTCACAAATTATATTTTCATTAGATGATCAATCTGAGCTTAGAGCAGATTTATTTTACAGAAGAGGGGGAAGCTATGAGAGGTTAGGAGATTATAAAAAAGCAGACGAAGATTTACTTAATTCTTTAAACATAAATCCTGATGATGCTTATGTTTTAAATTATTTGGCTTATTCGTGGTTAGAGCGTGATTATAAAATTGATCAAGCTATGGAAATGTTAAAAAGGGCATACGAGTCAAAAAGTAATGATCCTTACATTATCGACTCTATAGGATGGGCTTATTATCTTATAGATGATTACAATGAGGCAGAAAAATATCTTAAAAGAGCTGTAGAATTAATGCCTGAGGATCCTATAGTTAATGATCATTACGGAGATATATTATGGAAATTAAATCGTAAAATTCAGGCAAGATACTTTTGGAATAATGTTTTGAAATTTGATGATACAGAAGATGGCATGAAAAAAAAAATTAATATTAAAGTAATTGAAGGCTTAAAAAATTCCTAAATGAGGAATGGTCATCTCAAGTCCTACGCAAAAATCAATTTAGCACTTCATGTAACAGGAAAAAAAAAATTATTGCATAAAATTGAGAGTATTGTCTCATTTGTTAAGTTACATGATTTGATCTTTATCAAAAAAATAAATTCAAAAAATCATCAAGTTTTATTTAATGGAAAATTTTCTAAAAATATTAAAAAAAAAAATACAGTTCAGAAGTTACTAGAAATTCTTGATCAGTCTAATTTATTAAAAAATCAAAAATTTGAAATTAAAATAAAAAAAAATATACCAAAAGAAGCTGGACTTGGTGGTGGGTCTATGAACGCTGCTACTGTATTAAATTTTTTTATTAAAAGAAAAATTGTTAACCTAAATCAAATTCAGATTAAAAAACTTTGCAGTTTAATTGGATCAGATGTGATATTAGGAATAAAATTTTCTAATGCTATTTTAACTTCAAATAACAAAATTAAAAAATTCAGTAATTTACCTAAATATTATGTGTTGTTAGTTAAACCAAATTTTGGGTGTTCAACAAAAAAAATATATTCTGATGTTAAAAAGTTTACCAAACCAAGGTTCAATAATCCAAAAAAACAAATGTTCAGTCCGAATTATTTAGTTTGCCAAAATAATGCTCTTGAAAAGATAGCTTTTTTAAAATATCCGCGACTAAAAAACATTAAATTATTTTTACAAAACCTTAATACCCCTCTATTTGTTAGAATGACTGGATCTGGATCTTCAGTAATTGCTTATTATCAATACTCAAAAGACTGCAAGTTAGCAAAAGTTCAGTTTCAAAGAAAATTTAAAAATTATTGGTGCAATGTATCAAAAACTATATAAATTTTGTTTTTTTGTGCTATACGAAATTAATATTGGGGCGTAGCCAAGCGGTAAGGCACTGGTTTTTGGTACCGGCATCCTAGGTTCGAATCCTAGCGCCCCAGCCATTTATGGACAAATTATTAGATAAAATATTTCTCAGATCAAAAAATCTTGATTATATAAGTCAAAACATAAAAAAAATTACCCAAGAAACCTCAGCCTACAAAATATTTCAAGCTATAAATAATTTTAACGAAACTAGCGAAGTTAGATATGTTGGTGGATGTATTCGAAAGATTATAAAAAAAGAGCATGTAGATGACATTGACCTTGCTACAAATTTAATACCTTCAGAAGTTTGTGATGCACTCAAAAAAAATAATATTAACTTTTATGAAACAGGAATAGATCATGGAACAATCACAGCAATTATAGGTGATCAAAAATACGAAATTACTTCTCTGAGAAAAGATGTTTCAACAGATGGTAGACATGCTAAAGTTCAATATTCATTAGATTGGAAGGAAGACTCAAATAGAAGAGATTTTTCTATTAATGCAATTTATTCTGATAAAGATGGAAATTTGTTTGATCCTCATTATGGTAAAAAAGATCTAGAAAGCGGAACTGTAAAATTTATAGGAAATCCAGAGGAAAGAATTCAAGAGGATTACTTAAGGATATTAAGATACCTACGTTTCTTTTTAAATTATTCTAATAACAAACATGAGCTAGAAATTTTTAGAACTATCAAAAAAAATATTGGAGGAATTTCAAAACTTTCTTCTGAAAGATTAATAGAAGAATTAAAAAAATTAACAAAATCAGATGGGTTTATTAAATTATTTAAGGATAAAGAAAGCCTTGAGTTAATAGAAATAATTTTCCCTCAATTAAAAAATCTTCAAAGTTTTAAAAAGTTAAATGCATATGCACAGAAAAATTTATCTAAAATTGATTTCATTTTATTGATTTCATTATTAATTATTGATGGAACTGATAACGCAGATTATTTTTTATATAAATTTAAAATTTCTAATAAAAATCAAAAAAGAATAAAATTTGTTGATAGTTTTTATAAGCAAAAAGTAAATATAAATTATTTTAATGAAAAAAATTTGAATAAAATTTTTTATTTTAATGGAAGGCAAGCTGTGACTGATATTATTAGTTTTAAGTTATTTATTTCAAAAAAATTAGAAAAAAAACTGGTAAAATTACTTGATTTTTATAATAGCAAAACTACGCCAACCTTGCCTGTTGGGGCAAATATTCTTATGTCAAAGTACAATATCCCTGAAGGCAAAGTTTTAGGAAACAAATTGAGGATGATAGAAGAAATTTGGGTTCAAAACGGTTTTCAAATCTCAGATAAACAAGTTCAAAAAATTGCTAAAGGTTAAATATATTTTACGTCTTTAATCTCAAAATTTTTCACTCCTGATGGAGTGGTAATTTCAACTAAATCACTTTTATTTTTCCCAATTAACCCTTTGCCGATTGGAGATTGAAAAAAAATTAATTTTTGTTTTAAATCAGCTTCATCTTTACCAACAATTTTGTAATTTATTTTTTCCCCTGTATCTAAATCTTCTAAATAAACTGTAGAACCAAAAATAACTTTTCCCTCATTATTTAATTTAGTTACATCAATTACATTTGCTCTAGCAATTATGTCGTTGATTTCTGTTATTCTCCCCTCACTGTGAGATTGCTCTTCTTTTGCAGCATGATATTCAGCATTTTCTTTTAAATCTCCATGAGACCGAGCCTCAGCAATTGCAGCTACTATTTGAGGTCTTTTTTTTTCTTTTAAATAAACTAATTCCTCTTTTAATTTATTAAGACCATTCAGTGTAATTGGTTCTTTATCCATTTCTTATTTCCATTTTACAATTGGAGGTAACGACATTAGTATCCCCTCAACATTCCCACCTGTTTGAAGACCAAATTTCGTCCCTCGATCATATAATAAGTTGAATTCTGCGTAACGACCTCTTTTAAAATACTGTTTCTCTTTATCTTTTAAAGTCCATTTTTTTGAAACTTTTTTTCTTATAATATCATTAAATAACATCTGAAATGTTACTCCAACATCCCTTACAAATTTAAAATCATTTTCAAAGTTTTCATTTTTATAATCAAAGAAAATACCACCAATCCCTCTTGCTTCATGTCTATGGGGTAAATAAAAATATTCATCACACCATTTTTTATATTTGGAATAATAATTTTTATTATGTTGGTCACACATAAGCTTTAACGTTTTATGAAAATTATTTTTTTCATTTATATCTTTTATAGCTGGCGTAACATCCATTCCTCCACCAAACCAATTTTTTTGTGTACAAATATATCTTGTATTAAAATGCATAGCAGGGATATGAGGGTTTTGCATATGCATAACTACAGATATCCCTGAAGCCCAGAAACTTGGATTTTTCTCAGCACCTGGAATATTTTTTTGGAATTTCTTAGGAAATTTTCCATATACTCTTGAAAAATTGACGCCTACTTTTTCAAAAATTTTTCCATTTTTAAGAATTCTGTATTCTCCACCCCCTTCATCTTTTTTGGTATTTCTTTTCCAAGAGGTAGACTTGAATTTTAATTTATTCTTCTCAAGCTTGATGATGTCATCACAAATTGCATTCTGTAAAAGTTTGAACCAATTACTTGAAAGATCTTTTTTAATATCTATGTCCATTTTAAATCAATTTAATCTGCCTTAAACTCTCTGCTAAGACAATAGCAACAGAGGAAGCAATATTAAGTGATCTAGCCTTATTATTCATTGGAATCTTTAATCTATCTTTGATTAGTTTATGAACCTTTTCAGGAACACCTGCGCTTTCTCGCCCAAATAATATTGTGTCATCTGATTTAAACTTAAACTTAGTATAAGATATGGATCCCTTGGTTGTCATTAAAACAATTCTCTGATTCTGTTTTTTCTCAAAAAATTTTTCAGAGCTTTGATAAAAATCGATTTGATTAAGATCCATGTAGTCCATGACAACTCTTTTGAACCTTTTATCAGACAAAAGGAAACCACAGGGCTCTATAATTTCCAATTTCGCGCCCAAACAAGCGCAAGTTCTTATTATTGCTGCTGTATTTTGAGGAATATCTGGCTCATATAAAGCAATTCTAAGGCCCGAAATGGTTGAATTATGTGTCATTCTATCAGTAGTAAAAATAATATTTTATATTATATGAATTCGTATATTAAGTAATTTAAATCGAAAACAGACAATATAAACAGTTACTAATCGTGTCAGACAAAAAACCAAAAAGAAGAGATTTCTTATTTACAGCTTCATATGCTGTTGGAGCAGTTGGAGCAGCTGCAGTAGTTTGGCCGCTTGTAGACCAAATGAATCCTGATGCGTCAGTAAAAGCATTGGCAAGTACAGAAGTCGATATTAGCTCTCTAACACCAGGCAATACAATAACTGTGCTTTGGAGAGGAAAACCAGTTTTTATAAGAAGACGAACTCAGGAAGAAATAGCTGAAGCAAGATCTGTCAAAATGGAGGATTTAATACACCCAGAAAAAGATGAAGATAGAGCAAAAAATCCTGAATGGTTAGTAATGCTTGGTGTATGCACTCACCTTGGATGTGTTCCTTTAAATGATAAAGGGGATTATAATGGATGGTTTTGTCCTTGTCATGGTTCACACTATGATACATCTGGAAGAATTAGAAAAGGTCCAGCACCATGGAACATGGAAATTCCAAAATATGAATTTGTTAACACTAACACAATTAAAATTGGATAAACTATATGAGTGATCACGAATACACACCTAAATCAAAAGCTGGAAAATGGTTTAATGATAGATTGCCATTATTAACTTTAGCAAATCATCTAACTGATTATCCGACTCCAAAAAATTTGAATTATTGGTGGACTTTTGGTGGAATATTAACTTTTTGCTTGATAACTCAAATTGTTACAGGATTAACTTTAGCAATGCACTATATCGCTCATGCTGATATGGCATTCGAAAGTGTGGAGCACATAATGAGAGACGTTAACTATGGTTGGTTAATTCGATATATTCACGCAAACGGTGCTTCTATGTTTTTCCTAGCAGTTTATATTCATATTTTTAGGTCATTGTTTTATGGGTCATACAAATCTCCTAGAGAGATCATATGGATAATTGGAATAATTATTTATTTATTGATGATGGCTGCAGCTTTCATGGGTTATGTTTTGCCTTGGGGTCAAATGAGTTTCTGGGGTGCAACTGTGATAACAAACTTATTTAGTGCAATCCCATTAGTTGGCGAAGGTATAGTGACTTGGTTGTGGGGAGGATATTCTGTAGACAATCCTACCTTAACTAGATTTTTTACGCTTCATTATTTGATACCTTTTTTAATACTGGGATTAGTGGTTTTACACATTTGGGCATTACATGTTCCTGGTAACAATAATCCTGTTGGTATAGATATTAAAAAACCGTCAAAGGATACAGTTCCTTTTCATCCTTACATAGTAATTAAAGACGGATTTGCATTATTGATGTTTATGATTGTGTTTGCTTTTTTCGTATTCTATGCGCCTAATATTTTAGGACATGCAGATAATTATATAGAGGCCAATCCATTAGTAACCCCAGCACATATTGTACCTGAATGGTATCTCTTACCATTTTATGCAATTTTAAGATCAGTTCCGGATAAGTTACTTGGAGTAGTTGCTATGCTATCAGCAATTTTAATTTTAGCAGTTTTACCTTGGCTAGATACTTCAAAAATAAGATCAGCAGTATTTAGACCGCTCTATAAACAATTTTACTGGATACTAGTAGCTGATGTTTTAATCTTAGGTTACATGGGTGCAATGCCTGCTGAAGGGCTATATTTATTAATTGCAAGAGTTGCAACTGCTTATTATTTCCTTCATTTTTTAGTTATTTTACCAGTGCTAGGATTAAAAGAACGAACCATTCCTTTACCATTAAGTATTACGGAACCTGTGCTTGGAGGGTCACCCAATATGGCTATGGCTAAAAAAAAGGAAAGTAAACTAGAATAGTGAAAAAAATTTTTAAACTTTTTTCAATAATAATACTGTTATCCCTAAATAGTTATTCAGCAATCTCTGCAGAAAAAGTTGAGTACTTAAAAACTGACTGGAGTTTTAAAGGATTATTTGGAAAATTTGATAGGGCCTCACTTCAAAGAGGATATCAAGTTTATACGGAAGTTTGTGCAGCGTGCCACTCAATGAAGTACTTAAGCTATAGAAATTTATCAGAAAAAGGTGGACCCGAGTTTTCTGTGGCTCAAGCAAAAGCAATTGCTGCTTCATTTGAGGTAACAGATGGACCAAACTCAGATGGAGAAATGTTTACTCGGCCAGGAAAACTATCTGATAAATTTGTCATGCCATATGAAAATGTTAAAGCTGCTGAAGCTGCTAATGGAGGAGCATATCCCCCAGATATGTCAGTATTAGTTAAAGCTAGAGGAGGGGGAGTAGACTATATATATTCTTTATTACAAGGTTATGAGGAGGCTCCAAGTGGAATGACTTTAGACGATGGAGTTCATTACAATAAATATATGTACGGTAACAAAATTAAAATGTCGGCACCTTTGTCAGATGGAATTATTGAATATTCTGATGGTACAAACGCTTCTGTTGAGCAAATGTCAAAAGATGTAACAACATTTTTGATGTGGGCTGCTGAACCTAGTTTAGAAGCTAGACACCAAATGGGATTCAAGGCTATCGTGTATTTGATAATTTTAACAATACTGGTTTATTTCAGTATGAAGAGGATTTGGTCACGTGTTGAATCTGAAGTTTAAGACATCACCATCTTTTACAATATAATCTTTACCTTCTAATCTCATTTTTCCGTTATTTTTAGAATTCACCCAACCATCATTAGCAACAAAATCTTCATAGGAAATTGTTTCAGCTCTTATAAATCCTTTTTCAAAATCTGTGTGAATTTCACCAGCAGCTTTTGGAGCCGTACAGTTCTTTTGGATTGTCCAAGCTCTTGTTTCTTCAGGACCAGAAGTAAAATAAGTATCGAGTTCTAGAATTTTGTATCCTTTCTGAATCAACATACTCAATCCAGTATCTTTTAATCCAATCATATCCATATAATTTTTTTTTTCTTCATTTTCTAATTCATTAATTTGATTTTCAATATCAGCTGAAACTATTAAAGTGTTTTCTTCACCATATTTCTCAATGAAGGCATTTGTATAAATATTTCCCTCTTTCACACTCTGTTCATCAACATTACATACAAATATCTTAGGTTTTATGGATAATAATCCACTTTGGTTTAGTTGTTTAGTTTCAAACTGGGACTTAAGAACCGTTATATCTTTATCATTATTGATACAATCTAAAGCAATCTCTAAAATTTTGAGCTGCTCTTCCTCTATATTTTTCTTATTGTTTTTTTCTAATCTTTTTTGAATAGACTCTAAATCTGCAAGCATCATTTCTGTTTCAATTATCTCTAAATCTCTAATGGGATCTACTGTTGGATTAACATTCTGAATATCATCAGAGTCGAAGCATCTAGTCATATGAATTACAGCATCTACCTCTCTTATATGTGAAAGAAATTTATTCCCTAAACCCTCACCTTTTGAGGCACCTTTCACAAGTCCGGCAATATCAACAAATGAAATTGTCGTATTAATTGTTTTTTTTGAGTTAGAAACTTTGGATAATTTTTCAAGTCGCTCGTCTGGAACTGGAACGACTCCTACATTAGGGTCTATTGTACAAAAAGGGAAGTTTGCAGCCTGAGCCTTACTAGAATTTGTAAGTGCATTAAACAAAGTAGATTTACCAACATTGGGCAAACCAACAATTCCACACTTAAAACTCATTATTTATTATTTACTGTGCTTGAAAATAAATCTAATTTTTTATCAACCAATATTGAAATAGAGTCTGTAATGTCATTGGTAATCTTTTCCAATCCTGTCATTTCATCATCATCAAAATTTTGCAAAACATAGTCACTTATTTCTATATTATCTTTTGGTTTTCCAATTCCCACTCTCACTCTGGAATAATCTTTGCCAATAAATTTATCTATTGAGGCAATACCATTATGGCCTGCACTGGATCCCCCAAATTTTGCTTTGATTTTTCCAAATTCTACGTCCAAATCATCATGGAAAACGATTACGTCCTCAGCATCAATTTTAAAATATTCTATGAGTTCTCGAATACATATTCCAGAATTATTCATAAAAGTTAGGGGCTTAATGGCATAAATTTTTTGATCTGCAACATTACCAGTGGTGAGTAATCCTTTAAATTTTGGTTTCTGTTTTGATAAGCTAAATTTTTTATTTATTGAGTCGATTATTTTAAAACCAACATTATGTCTATTATTTTCACTATCTGGAGTTGGGTTACCTAAACCTACAAATAAAAGCATATAATGAATTCTAATGGGAAGTAAATTTCAATTTTGATAAATTATTTTTTTTCTTCAGCAGGTTTTTTATCTTCACCTTCTTTTTTAGCACCTTCAGCAGCAGGTTTATCACCATCTGCTGGGGCTGCCTCAGCTCCTGCTGCTCCTTCTTCACCTTCAGCTGCCTCAGCCTCTGCAGGTTTTTCAGGTTCTTTCATTACTGTTGGAGCTGCTAAAGTTGCAATTACAAAGTCTCTTCCTTGAATTGTGGGCACTACCTCTTCATCTAAAGTTATAGATGAAATTTTAAAACTCTCTCCAATATCAATTCCATCTAAATCTATTACAAGGTTTTCAGGAATTTTTTCACTTGGACATTTTAATTCAACTTTTCTTCTTACTATATTTAATACCCCACCTCTTTTAAGTCCTGGTGAACTTTCGTGATTAATAAATTTTACTGGAACCTCAATTTTAATTTTAACACCTGGCACTACTCTTAAAAAATCTACATGAATAGGTTCATCAGTTATAATGTCGTATTTTATTTCTTTAGGAAGAACATTTTGTGTTTTTCCATCAACGTTTAAAGAAATTATGTTTGATAGAAAATTTTCTTTTTCAATTAACGATTTTAATAATTTTTTTGAGATTGCTACTTTCTCATTTTGAGCCTCTCCACCATAAATTATAGCAGGCACATTTCCATTATCTCTAAGGGAATTAAGCTCACCTTTAGTTTTTGTGTCTCTTATATTGGCGTCTAATGAATTCATAAAAACAAGGGTTTTTAGCTCAAGATCTTTAATAACTCAAGGTAATTATTTAAATAGATCGGAAACGGAGGTTGAGTTTGATATTCTTTTAATAGCTTCTCCCATCAAGGCTGAAATAGATAGAACTTCTATGTTTTTTGCACTCTTCGTTTTGTCTTTATTGTCAATTGTATCTGTGATTACTAATTTTTTAATTACCGAATTTTTAATTTTTTTTACAGCCTCACCTGTTAAAACACCGTGGGTGATATAAACGTAAACTTCTTTTGCACCCCGATCCTTTAATGCTTTAGCCGCATTGACTATAGTTCCACCAGAGTCAATGATGTCGTCCACTATTACACAAGTTTTATCTTTTACTTCTCCGATTACATTCATCACTTGGGATTGACCAGGTTTTGGTCTTCTTTTATCGACGATTGCAAGACCAACATTCAAAATCTTTCCAAGTGCTCTTGCTCTTTCAGTACCTCCAACATCAGGTGCAATACATACAATATTTTTACTTTTGATGTTTTTTTTTACATGTCTTGCAAAAATGGGTGTAGAAAATAAGTTATCTACCGGTATATCAAAAAACCCTTGAATTTGACCTGCATGCAAATCAACTGTCACAACTCTGTCTGCGCCAGCTTTTGTTATTAAATTTGATACAAGTTTTGCTGAGATAGATGTTCTTGGAACAACTTTTCTATCTTGTCTTGCATAACCAAAATATGGAATAACTGCTGTTATATTTTTAGCAGAGGATCTTTTTAGAGCATCTATACACAACAAAAGTTCCATTAGATTATCATTAGCAGGAGATGAGATAGACTGAATTATGAAAATACTATTTCCTCTTATATTTTCATTTAATTCAACATATATTTCACCATCTGCAAAATTCTTGATACTTGAATTAACTAGTTTAGATTTTAAAAATCTTGCAATGTCCTTGCTGAGAGGCTTATTGCTAGTTCCAGATAATAATTTCATTAGAAAAAACCTAATTAAGCATAATTATTGAAATATTTCTACCATAATCATCATGTTTTAAGCTTAAAGATCTTCTAGCACTAAAGAATTTATTTTTAACATCAAATGTATCGATTTTAATATTTTCTATTTTTTTTATATTATTCTTTAAAAGTGTAGATTTTACGTAGTTTGATAAATCAAAATATAACTTTTTACGCTTTATTCTAAAAAAAATTTTGTTTCGTCTATCTTTTTTTAAAAATTTATTTTTAAATTCATTTTGAACTTCATAATTATCAATTGAGATAGAAGGGCCTATTACGGCAGTAATATTTTGTGGCTTAGATCCTTTCTTAATCATAAATTTGATCACTTTATCGACTATTCCCTTATATGCTCCTTTCCAGCCTGCATGGATTGCTCCAATTATTTTTTTTTGCTGATCACAAATCAAAATTGGCACACAGTCTGCTGTTAAAACAGCAATTGGTAAGTTTTTCTGATTAGTAATCACCGCATCTGCTTTTGGCTTTGTTTTAAAATGATATTTTTCGTCAATATAAATGAATTTATTGCTGTGAATTTGATTAAGTAAAAAAATATCCCCAGCCGAATGATTGATTTTTTTTCTTACTAATTCTAAATTTTTTCTTACATTACCTGGTTTATCTCTTGATCCTGGTCCACAGTTTAAACTTTTATAAATATTTTTAGATATACCACCCTTGCTATTAAAGAAGCCGTGTTTCAAATTCTTAATATTTGAAAGTTTTTTAGATTTAATCACTTTGAAATCCTGTTTGAAATTTATTATTTTTAGATTTTACAAGCATAACTTTAAACAATTCGCCCATCTGTTTTTCATCTATTAGTCTTCTTATTCTGTAAAATAAGTCTGTTTTTTTAGAAAAAGCTATATCCTTACTTATAATTTCAGCTCTTTGAAGAATTCCCATACTAGTTAAGAATTTTTTTTGAGTTGTAACTACTGTGTCCAAATTTTTAAATTGATCTATAAATTTTTGAAATAAATTAAAGTTGATGTTGTACGTAATGTCAGAATCACCAATATTTTCTAAAATATTTGAATATTTATGATTATTAACTGCTTGAAGGGTATCTTGCATTTTAGAATTTAAATAACCATAGTCTATAACAAGTATTCCACCTTCACTTTTTTCAATTATATTGCCTATAATATTTAAATATTCTAAAGCATCAGGAGAATATTCAATTATATCTTGTCCTTTTGAAATCTCTAAATTTAATTTTTCCTCAATCAATTTAATATTTGTTTTGACTTCATTAAATTTTGCCTCTTCAGGATTTGAAAGATCTACAAATTTTTCATACCAGTCATCTTGTCTTTTAAAAAACTGTTTAATTGGCAAAGCATCAAAAAATTCATTTGCTAAAAAAATAGTAGGTTCTGAATAATTTTGTTTTAAATCTTGGATCCAAGTAATTTTCTCAGACCCAAGGTTGATTTTCTGTTGATCAATGAGATATTTACTTTTTTCGTATATCATAAAATTACAAGAGCTAAAGTGTTCTGGAAAGTTCTTTAATGTTTGATAAACCACCTTCATCATTTCACCATTTCCAGCACCTAGCTCAATTAAATTAAATTTGTTTGGGGAGCCCAAACTTTTAAGAAAAGTAACTAACCAAATAGTTATAATCTCTGAAAAAAGTCTTGTGATATTTGGAGCTGTAATAAAATCACCCTCCCTGCCAAAGGGATTTTGCTTCATGTAATAACCTGAGTCTTTGTCGTAAAGTGCCCAATTAATAAATTGGTCTAAAGATAAGTTAGTTGATTTGTTTATCTTCATTTTTAAAATAAAATAGGACCAACCCAGCCAATGTTAGGATTACACTTAAAATTTGCCCCATAGTTAAATTAAATAATAAATAACCTAACTGCTCGTCTGGAACTCTTAAAAATTCAATAGAAAATCTAAATATTGAGTAAAAAATTAAAAATAGGCTTGATATTAAACCCGGCTTAAGCAAAAAATTTTTATTTTTAAAATTAATTAAAATTAGTATTAAAATTATTCCCTCTAGTAGAGCTTCGTATATTTGGGTAGGATGTCTTGGCAAGTTATCTACTTGAACAAAAGTTACTGACCATGGCACATTAGTTACTTTTCCATATAACTCTGAATTTATAAAGTTTGATAGTCTTCCAAAAAAAATTCCAATTGGAGCAACTAATGCTACAACATCCATATATAAAAAAGGATTTTGATTATTTTTCTTTCCAAAAATTATACTCGCAATTATAATTCCGATTAATCCGCCATGAAAAGACATGCCGCCTTCCCAAATCTTAAAAATATCCAACAAATTATTTAAATAATATTCTAGATTATAGAATAATATGTAACCAATTCTTCCACCTAAAATAATTCCAATGATTAAATAAGTGATGTAATCGTCAAATTTTTTACTGATATCCTCATTTTTAATAAATATTTTTTTTGCAACAAACCATCCAAACAAAATACCAACAATATAAGCTAACGAATACCATCTGATTTCTAAGGAAAAAATTTCAATTGCAACTGGGTCAAAATTATTGATGAACATTTTAATTTATACTTATAATGTATATCTTAAATATGAAAAATTCTAAATTTATAATTGATAAGTTTGCAAAATTGATTGAGCAAGGGTTGGTTTCCTCAAAAGATTTGTCGGCTGAAATTCTAAATATTTTTAAATCTAAAAGAGACGAATTTGTTTTTAAAATGAAATTAACAAGCAAGGATGAATTTGATATTCTTTCAAAACGAGTTGAGAACTTAGAAATCAAAATTAAAAAGCTAGAAGGTAAAAAAAAAACAAAAACTAAACAGGTAAAAAAATCTTAACTCTCAAGCCATCCATTTTAGACTTTTCAAGTTTAATATTTCCCCCATGGGATTTAATAATATCCGATGCAATTGATAAACCAAGTCCAACGCTGGATTTAGAGTCAGATCTTCCTTTGTCTATTTTATAGAATGGTTTGAATACATTGTCGTGTTCACTTTTTGCGATACCAGGACCATCATCATCAATCATAATAAATAGATTTGTATTTTTTTTACTAACATTTACCTCAACTTTAGTGGCGTACTTTAAGGCGTTATCAATTAGATTATTTAGACATCTGTTGATTAAATTTTTTCTACCATTAATATAAACCCTAGGTAACAAATTCTTTGAAATATTTTCATTATTATATTTTTTAATTACTTCTTCAATTAGTCCAGACAGATTAAACATTTCATCTTTGTCAGCATACGATGAGCTTGTAAATTGAAGATATTCATTTAGCATTTTTTCCATTTCATTTATATCCTCAGTTAATTTTTCTACTGAGTCTTTGTCTTTAATAAATGCAAGTTGTAGCTTCATCCTTGTTAAAGGTGTTCTTAAATCATGACTTATACCCGACAACATCTCTGTTCTTTGATTAAGATGTCTTTCAATTCTTTTTCTCATTTTATCAAATTCATGACCTGCCTGTCTTATTTCAAGAGCTCCAGAGGGTTTGTATTCCTCAATTTCTTCACCTTTACCAAATCTTTCTGCAGCACGTGCAAGATTGGTAATAGGCCTTGTTTGATTTTTTAAAAATATTAGAGATATGATCACCATAATTATTGCAGGTACAGTTATCCATAGTGCAAATATTCTTGCAGAAGAACTAGTAACACGATCTTTAGGAACTAAAAATTTAAAATATCCATCTTTATATTTAATTCTTAAATCAATTAACTCTTTATAGTTTGTTGAGTCGAACCAATAGTCTTCTACTGAAAATCTTGATTTTAATTCTCTTCTTAATGTTCGGTCAATTGGACTAAACCATCTTTCTTTTTTTTGATCTTGTAATTCTTCGTTGAGTTCAAGTTGAATATTTAAATCTAAAAATAATGAAAATAAGTTATTTATTTCTTGTTTATCCTCCTCCTCACTTTCATATGCTTCAATAAACGCACTTATTTCGTTTACTAATGTTCTTGTCATTCCTTTGTTAGTTTTAATCCACAAGCTATCAAAAAATACAATTGTGATGATTAGTTGAAGAACAATGACGGGGACTGCAACAATTAAAAGTGCTCTGTAGAACAATCTTTTAGGTAAAACTTTTCTTAATAAATTATTCAATCCAGAGAACATATCCTGCTCCTCTTATGGTTTGTAAAAATTTTGGATTTTTCGGATCAATTTCTATTTTCTTTCTTAAACGAGTTATAATCACATCAATTGACCTTTCTTTATCTAAATTAATCAATTGACCAATACTTTCTCTTGAAAATGTATTTCCTGGATTATTAATCATTTTTTCTAAAATTATCTTTTCAGTATTATTGATTTTAAATTCTTTTTTGTTTTTAATAATTAGCAATTTATTTAAATCAATTTTTACATTTTCAAATTCAATAATTCTTTTTTGATCTGTTTTAATAGTTTTAGTTAAAATATTTTTAATTCTTAAAATCAGTTCTTTTGGCTCAAAAGGCTTAGCCAAATAATCGTCTGCTCCT
Organism: uncultured Pelagibacteraceae bacterium; assembly: GCA_902619815.1. GTDB lineage: Bacteria > Pseudomonadota > Alphaproteobacteria > Pelagibacterales > Pelagibacteraceae > Pelagibacter. The sequence continues at coordinate 54,691 of CACNGH010000002.1, read as the reverse complement.
AATTCAAGTCCCTCAACTCTTTCACTCGCCTCACCCTTGGCTGTCAAAAGTATAATTGGTGTGTCCAAATCTTTTTTATGGTCATTAATAAAATCTAAACCACTTTTACCTGACATCATTATATCTAGGATAATTAAATCAAATTTGATTATTTTTACTTTCTCTGACGCATTTTCAGCACTATCTGCTGTCGTAACTAAAAAATTATTTTCATTTAAATATTTTTTTACTAAAGATCTAATTCCTTCATCGTCATCAACTAGCAAAATATGAGCTTGAAATTTATCCATTTATAATTTTACTCAAAACATTATCAAAATTTATTACTTCCTCTGAACTTGAGTTTAGTAATGCATTGTAAATTCTTTTTTTCTGCTGATCAAAAACCTCATTAAATATCTTTTCACCTTTATCATTCAAAAATACATGCTTTACTCTGGTATCTTGCTCATCTTTTTTAAAGGTAATAACGTCTAATTTTATTAAATCTTTTAGAACTCTATTAAGACTTTGCTTTGTGACTTTTAGTCTTTTTAATAGCTCAGATATCGAAATACCGTGATACATGGACAATAAATGGATTACTTTATGGTGTGCTAAACCAATAGAGTATTTATCTAATATCTTTTTAGAGTCAGAGAAAGTTTCTCTATAGCTCACAAAAAGTTTTTCTATCAAATCTTTAAGCTGATCATCTTTTAAATATAAAAGTTCTTTCATTATGGGTAAGTTATATTGACATATTAAAGATACAAAGATATTTTTCAGATATAATTAAATATTTTCAATCATGATACCTTACGACAAAAGATCTGGAAAAATATGGTACAACGATGAGCTTGTAGATTGGGGAGACGTCAAACTTCACGTTTTAAGCCATGGTTTACATTATGCGAGTTGTGTTTTTGAGGGAGAAAGAGTTTATGACGGATCAATTTTTAAATTAGAAGAACACACTTCAAGATTCTTTCATTCTGCTAAGAGGATGGGTTTTGATATCCCTTATTCAGAAGAACAAATTAATATTGCTTCAAATAAAATTATTGCTTCACAAAATGTTGAAAATGGATACGTAAGACCAGTTGCATGGAGAGGTAGCGAGATGATGGCTATTTCTGCACAACAAACAAAAATTCATGTAGCAATTGCAACCTGGGAGTGGGGCTCATATTTTGATCCAAAATTAAAAGTCGAGGGTATAAAATTAAATATTTCTAACTGGAGAAGACCTGCGCCTAATACAATCCCTTGGGATACTAAAGCATCTGGTCTTTATATGATTTGCACACTGTCAAAACATGAAGCAGAAAAACAAGGTTATACAGACTCATTAATGTTAGATCATGAAGGAAATGTAGCAGAAGCAACTGGTGCCAATGTTTTTTTCAAAGATAAAAATGGTGAACTTCACACTCCAATCCCTGACTCTTTTTTAGATGGGATTACAAGAAGGACAGTAATTGGAATTGCAAAATCAAAAAATATTAAAGTTCACGAGAGAAAAATAAAACCAGAGGAGTTATCAAACTTTGTTGGATGTTTTTTAACAGGCACTGCTGCAGAAGTAACGCCAGTTTCATGCATTGCAGAAAATCAGTTTAAAGTTTGTGATACTATAATTGATTTAAATGAAAGTTATCAAACTTTAGTAAGAAAGAAAAAAGCAGCTTAATCTTTATTGTCTTCAGACATAGCGTGGTCAATTCCTTTGCGCATATAATCATATCCAGTAAAAAGTGTTAATGCTGCAGATAGCCATAAAAGAATAATGCCAATAGTTTGGGCATTATAATCTTGGAAGTTAATAATCTTATTTCCTGTATCTCCTGATAGAAGGAGAGCGATTGAAACCATCTGTAAAACTGTTTTTAATTTAGCAAGATTAGAAACAGGAAGTTTAATTTTTCCCTTTGCTAAAAATTCTCTAAGTCCTGAAATCAATATTTCTCTTGTAAGAATAATAATTGCAGCAATTACTTCATAATTTCTTATAGTACCATCCATTACTAAAAGAATTAAAGCTGTCGCAACAATTATTTTATCAGCTATTGGATCTAACAATTCCCCCAGCTTTGACTCTTCACCCATCATTCTTGCTAACATCCCGTCAAGAAAATCAGTAAATGACGCTACAACAAATAATATTAAAGCAGTTAAATCTCCGTAAAAACCAGGTAAGTAAAACGCCAAAACAAAAAAAGGAACAATAATTATTCGTCCAATTGTTAATATATTAGGAATTTTTTTAAGCATAATTATTCGTGAAAGAAGTTATATATCTTTTTTGCCACTTTTTCCTCAACACCTTCAACAGATTTTATTTCATCTAAACTTGCAGACTCTACTGATCTTGCTGATCCAAAATGGTTTAATAATGCCCTTTTTCTTATAGACCCAATCCCATCAATTTGGTCAAGTAGAGATTTGCTTATTCCTTTTTTTCTTTTTGCTCTATGAGCACTTATTGCAAATCGGTGCGATTCATCTCTTATTCTTTGAAGAAAAAATAATGTTGGATCATTTCTTAAAAACTTAAACTCTTTGCCATTATGAAAAAAGGTTTCGTTACCACTATTTCTCAGTTTGCCTTTTGCAATCGCAACGATAGGAATGTCGTGAAGACCAAGTTCATTTAGGCTTTCTCTTGCAACTGAATATTGACCTTTTCCACCATCAACTAAAACTAAATCAGGAAAAGTTAAATAATTATCCTTTTCTTGAACCGCTCTTTTGAATCTTCTATTTAAAACCTCTCGCATCATACCATAATCATCTTGTTCATTTTTTTTGTGTTTAATATTAAATTTTCTATACCTTTTTTTGATAAAACCCTCGTCCCCATAGGCAATTAATGCTCCAACACTATTAGTACCCTGTATGTGACTGTTGTCATAAACCTCAATTAAATTAATGTTTGTTTCTAAATTGAATTTACTAGCTACAGCATCAAATAACTCTCTATTGTTTTGACTTTCATAAAGTTTTCTATTTAAACTATCTTTTGCATTTTTAATGGCTTGATTGATTACTTTTAATTTAGAACCTTGTTTTGCAACAGAAATAGTAATTTGCTTACCTTCCTTATTTGACAGAGTTTTTTCAATTAAAACTTTTTCTTTAATTTCTTCAGATAAAATTATCGATGAGGGAACACTTTTATTCTCATAAAATTGAGAAACGAATGAATTTATAATTTCTCCAAGTTTTTCCTCTGGATCATGTTTTGGAAAGAAAGCTTGATTGCCCCAATTTTGTTTTGATCTATAAAAAAAAACTTGGATGCAGGCTTTACCAGACTCTTTGTATCCAGCAATAACATCTGCTTCAACCAAGTTTGCTTCATTTATTCTTTGAGATGACTGAATTATATTAAGTGCTTTTATCCTATCTCTTAGAATTACTGCTTTTTCAAAGTCAAGTTCTTCACTTGCTTTTTCCATTTGATTAGAAAGATTTTTTTGAATCCTTCTTGATTTTCCAGAGACAAATTCAATGGCATCATCAACAGTTTGTTGATAATCCTTTTTGGTGACATAACCAACACATGGACCTGAACAACGCTTGATTTGATATAATATACAAGGCCTTTCTCTTTTTTTAAACACGGTGTCATCACAAACTCTTAAGTGGAAAATTTTTTGAATCATTTTGATTGTCCAATTGGCAGATCCAGCTGACGCAAACGGACCAAAATAAAAGCCCTCTTTAGTTTTTTTCCCCCTATGTCTTTTTATCTGAGGCCATTGATCTTGGTTGCCAATAAATATGAAAGGGAACGATTTATCATCTCTTAGAAGAATGTTAAATTTTGGTTTAAATTTTTTAATTAAATTTGCTTCAAGTAATAAGGCTTCACTTTCGTTAGAAGTAGTAGTTATCTCCAATTTTCTTGTTTGAGATAACATTCTTTCAGTTCTAATGATGTGATTTTTTTCAGAAACATAACTTTTCAATCTATTGGGTAAATTCTTTGCTTTTCCTACATAAAGAATTTCATCTTTAGAGTTCAGCATCCTATAGACACCAGGGAGCTTAGGAACTAAAGGGAGTTCTTTTTTAATTACTTCTTTACCTAGATCAGAGCTTATCATGACTTCTTTTTTTGGTAACTTGAATACCAACAGATGTGCAGTCTTTTAAAATTTCTAGTTTTTCGATTTGGAGCATAATTTTTCCAATTCTTTTATCTTTGAATAGAACATCAAAGACATCTTCAGCTAGTGTCTCTAGAAAATTATAATGTTTATTTTTTGTAAGTTTTTTTATTAGTTTAACTATTCTTCCATAATTAACTATTGATTTAATATCCTCATCACTTGTTGGTTTTTTATCCTCATAATCAACTTTGAGATTAAATTTAACTTTTTGTGAATTTTCTTTTTCAAAGTCGTAATAACCAAGTTTTAAATCTAAAATTAATTCTTTGATTAAAATTTTCTTTTCATAATTAAATAAAGTTTTATTTTTATCTATTTTAACGATGTTCAGATTATTTTTTTTCATTCTTTGCCCATTATATCAGGTGTTTGCCAGTTTAGATTCTGTCCACTATCAACTGCTAAAACTTGACCCGTAATAGATATATTTTTGATAAAAAAGTCAACTGCATTACAGATTTGTTCTACATTAACTTGTCTTTTTAAAGGGGTTGCTAAATATTGTTTCCTAAAATGTTTTTCAGATTGCCTTTGGTTTTTGATTGTTGGTCCTGGAGCAATTCCGTTAACTCTTATATTGGGTGCCAAACTCATAGCACTTGTTTTTGTGAGAGTATAAAGACCAGTTTTACTTATGGTATATGAAAAAAAGTATGGAGTTAATTTAAAAACTCTCTGATCAATTATGTTTATTATGTTGTTGTTTTTTCCCTTAACATTTTTAGCAAATTCTTTTGATAATAGAGCAGGAGTTCTCAAATTAGTTTTTAAATGTTTATCCCAGCTGTCTGTTGTAAAACTTTCAAGTTTGTCATTTTCAAACAATGAAGCATTGTTTATTAAACAATCAAAATATTTTAATTTTGATTTTGCATATTTAACAATTTTACTTACATCATTTTCTTTGCTCAAATCACCTTTGACAAGGTAAACTTTAGTACCATTTAACTCTAGATCTTTTTTGAGTTTTTCAGCTTTTGATTTTGATTTATTAAAGTGAATTAGTATTTCTTTATTAGTACCAGATAATTGTTTTGCAATTGCAGCACCAATTCTGGTAGCTCCACCCGTAATTATTATTTTCCGTGCTTCCATTTTTTATCTCTTTTTTTTGTGACCTTAGTTCCTGGCATACCCATTGTCGATCTACCTTTTGGATAAAGCTTATTTTTTACATCATACTGTCTAATCTTTGGGTTAAGAGTAATTTCAAGTTCAGTACTTTCCAATTTTCTAATTTCATCTCTTATTTTAGCAGCCTCTTCAAATTCAAGGTTTGCAGCAGACTCTTTCATTTTCTTATCTAGACCTTTTAAGTGTTTCTTTAAGTTACCACCAATATTTGATCCATCACTGATTTTAACATAATCCTTTTCATAAACACTTTCTAAGATATCACTAATTTCTTTCTTTACAGACTTCGCGTTAATTTTATGTTTTTTATTGTAGGCTAATTGAATCTGTCTTCTTCTATCAGTTTCTGCTATTGCTTTTTTTATACTTTTAGTTTCTTTGTCAGCATACAAAATTACTTTTCCATCAACATTTCTTGCGGCTCTTCCAATTGTTTGAATTAAGGAAGTTTCTGATCTAAGAAACCCTTCTTTATCAGCATCCAATATACCAACAAGTGCACACTCAGGTATATCCAAACCTTCTCTTAAAAGGTTAATTCCGACAAGAACGTCGAATACACCCATTCTCAAGTCACGCATAATTTCTATTCTTTCTAAAGTATCTATATCAGAGTGAAGGTATCTAACTTTAATTCCATTTTCGTGTAAATATTCAGTTAAATCCTCTGCCATTTTTTTAGTTAATGTCGTAACAAGTACTCTATGACCATTCTCAATAACTTTTCTACATTCATGCATTAAATCATCCACTTGAGTTTTGGCAGGTCTTATTTCTACAGGTGGATCTATCAAACCAGTTGGTCTTATTACTTGATCTATAAATTTACCTTTAGTTTGTTCTAATTCCCAAGGACCAGGAGTTGCAGATACAAATACAGTCTGAGTTCTCATCAAATCCCATTCTTCAAATTTTAATGGTCGATTATCCATGCAAGAGGGAAGTCTAAATCCATACTCAGCTAATGTACTTTTTCTTGATCTATCTCCTTTATACATTCCATTAAGTTGCGGAACAGTTACGTGGCACTCATCAACAAAAATAAGGGTATTATCGGGAAAATATTCAAAAAGAGTAGGAGGTGGTTCTCCTGGTTTTCTTCCTGATAAAAATCTAGAATAATTTTCAATCCCAGCACATGAGCCTGTTGCTTCAATCATCTCAAGATCAAATTTAGTTCTTTCCTCCAATCTTTGAGCTTCTAGCAACTTATTATCTGCTCTATGTTTTTTTAAAGTGATTTCTAATTCTTTTTTAATATTGATGACTGCTTGTTCTATTGTTGGTTTAGGGGTGATGTAATGACTGTTTGCATATACTTTAACTAAGCTTAGATCTCTTATTTGGTCTCCTGTTAAAGGATCAAACTCCTCAATTTGTTCAAGTTTGTCTCCAAATAAACTTAATCTCCAAGCTCTATCCTCAAGATGAGATGGAAAAATCTCTAAATATTCTCCTCGAGCTCTAAACGTGCCTCTAACAAAGTTTTGATCGTTTCGTTTATATTGAAGAGCGACCAAGGACTTAATCAGTTCCTCACGATTATAATCGTTATTCTTTTGAAGAGTTAAAGTCATTTTACTATAAGCTTCAACAGATCCCAATCCATAAATACAAGATACACTAGCAACTATAAGCACATCATCTCTTTCAAGAAGAGACCTGGTAGCTGAGTGCCTCATACGGTCTATTTGTTCGTTAATTGATGCTTCTTTTTCAATGTAGGTGTCTGATCTTGGCACATAAGCCTCTGGGGTGTAATAATCGTAATAGGAGACAAAATATTCCACTGCATTGTCTGGAAAGAAAGTTTTCATTTCTCCATAAAGCTGAGCAGCAAGAGTTTTATTTGGAGCAAGAATTAGGGCTGGCCTGTTAGTCGCCTCAATAACTTTTGCCATTGTAAAAGTTTTACCTGAACCTGTAACACCAAGTAAAACTTGATTAAATTGGTCTTTGTTAGCACCATTGACTAATTTTTTTATAGCCTCAGGTTGGTCACCTGCAGGTTTGAAGTCAGATTTAATTTTAAATTTTTTTCCACCTTCAAGTTTTCCACCGATTTGAGGATTTTTGCTTTGTATATCTGTAATTAAATCTTGATATGTATTTTCCATATATTAAACAAGGTATTAGAATTTATTTATATTTCAATGAGCATAATATCAGACAGTTTAAAAAAGATTAAACCTTCGCCCACTATTGCTGTAACCCAAAAAGCTAGAGAATTAAAAGCAGCAGGAAAAGATGTTATCGGATTAGGAGCAGGTGAACCAGATTTTGATACACCAGAAAATATTAAGCAAGCAGCCATAAAAGCAATAAATGATGGAGATACTAAGTACACTGCTGTTGATGGAACTCCAGATTTAAAAAAAGCAATAGTCGAAAAATTTAAAAAAGAAAATAATTTAGATTATACAGCTGATCAAATTACTGTTGGAGCAGGGGGAAAGCATGTCATTTATAATGCCATGATGGCCACATTAAATGAAGGTGATGAAGTTATAGTTCCAGCTCCTTATTGGGTTTCTTACCCAGATATTGTTTTATTAGCAGGGGGCAAACCAGTTGTAATGGAGTGTGATGAAAAGCAAAGTTTTAAAATAAACCCATCAGATCTAGAAAAATTTATAACTCCAAAAACAAAATGGATTATTTTAAATTCTCCTTCTAATCCAACAGGAGCATGTTATTCAGAAAAAGATATTAGAGAAATCGCAAAAGTTCTGGAAAAGCATCCTCACGTATATATTTTAAGTGATGATATCTATGAACATGTAACTTATGAAGGATTTAAATTTTTTACTATTGCTCAAATTGAAGGTTTAAAAGAAAGAGTTCTTACAATGAATGGTGTAAGCAAAGCTTACTCAATGACTGGTTGGAGAATAGGTTATGCGGCAGGTCCAAAAGAAATTATTAAAGCCATTGCAAAAATCCAGTCACAATCAACAACTAATCCATCATCAATTAGTCAAGCCGCATCAGTTGAAGCATTAAGTGGAACACAAGATTTTATTAAAATAAGAGCAGATTCATTTCAAGAAAGAAGAGACTTTGTTGTTAAAGCTTTAAATGATATCGATGGCATCGAGTGCTTAAATCCTGATGGTGCTTTTTATGTTTTCCCTAGCTGTAAAGGTTTAATGGGAAAAAAAGATACTAATGGAAAAGAAATTAAATCAGACACAGATTTTGTTCAATCTCTTTTAGAGAACAGCGGTATCGCTGTTGTTCAGGGTTCTGCATTTGGGCTTGAGGGATTTTTTAGAATTTCTTACGCAACTTCAATGGACAATCTCAAGAAAGCATTAGAAAAAATATCTTCTTTTTGTAAAAGTTTAAGTTAATGAAAACAGCCCTTGTTTTTGGTTCAACAGGGTTAATTGGTGGACATCTTCTTGATCAATTAATAAAAAATGACAATTACAATAAAATAAAGTTATTTGTACGTTCAGAAATAATTACTAATGAACCTAAAATTGAAATTATTAAAACTGATTTTAATGATTTAGATAATTATAATGAAGATATTAAAGGAGATGATTGTTTTTTTTGTATTGGTACAACAAAGCAAAATTCACCCGACAAAAATGAATACCAAAAAGTAGAGCTTGAAATACCAAAAAAAATAGCGGAAATTGCAAAAATCAATTCAGTAAATTCATTTATTTTTATCTCTTCAATATATGCCAATCCAAAAAGTTCAGGAGATTACGTAAAGTTCAAAGGTTTAGTTGAAGAAGAATTAAAAAAATTAAACTTCTCTAATTTAGGAATATTAAGACCTTCTTTTTTAATGGGAGATAGAAAAGAGAATAGAGTAGGAGAAAAAATGGGCATTCTGACTTTTAGATTATTGTCACCTTTATTACTTGGGCCACTTAAAAAAATGAGACCGATCAATTCAGAAAAAGTTGCAAAAGCTATGATAAAAATTGCAAACGGAAATTTAGAAAAAACTGTTTTTGAATCTGATGAAATAGTTGAATTAACTTCAGGCTATATTTAGTCTAATTACTGATTTAGCTGCATCAACAACTGCAATTTCAGATGCTATGAATTTCATTTGAAGAATGTCTTCTGCGTATGTTTGGTCTGTTTGCATTTTGAGACCTAGATCAGGGACCATATTCTTTGCACTTGTATCTACATAACTCAGAAGTTTAACCATGAAATTCGGCAATTCTCTTTTAGGAAGTTTTTTTGCATGACTTGGAATATTTTTGGCCATTATTTGTGATAATTCAAGAATACTTCTTACTTCAGATCCAACAATCAATCTTCTGCCTCCAGCTCTTTCATTAGTCAAAGATAGAACATGTGCTTTAGCAATATCTTTTACGTGAGATATCATTACTGAAAATTTTGGCGCAGCTGGAAATTTTCCCTGAAGCAATTGTTTCACATACTCCATTGAAGTACAAGTTTTTTCATTCAAAAAATCTCCCAATACAAAGCCGGGATTGATACAAGTAAGACTATTTTTAAGACCCTTACTTTCCATAAGATCCCACGCAGCTTTTTCAGCTCTAGTTTTTGATACAAAATAATCTGTAGTTTTATCCCAGTCTAAATCAGTCCAATCATTCTCACCAAATGTATAAGGATTTGATCTGTTTGGTTTTCTGAACATACATACTATTGAAGAAGTTTTAACAAAATGTTCCACTCCTGCATTAATTCCTGCATTCAAAACTCTTAAAGTTCCATCTTTTGCAGCTGGTGTAAGCGATTCCCTGTCATTCGAGACTTTTAGAGGAAAGGGAGAGGCTACATGAATGATATATTTACAGCCGTTTGCTGCTTCATTCCAACCTTCATCTTTTAATAAATCTAATTCTACAAAAGATAAATTATTAATTGCAACATTATTTTCTTCTAATGTTTTTTTTGTTTGTTCAATTGAATCTGAATTTCTAACAGTACCTAAAACTTTGTAACCTGAATTTAATAATTCAATAGCAACATGTTTTGCAACAAACCCACTAATACCAGTAAGTAATACTTTTTCTGACATTTAATTTTTAAAATTTAAAATATTCTTTTATTTCTATTTGAAGTAATAGGTAAATACAAGAAATCTGTATTTTTTATAATAGAGTTTTCTGTACTGATAATTTCCAACCATTTATTAAATTGTTTCTAACTTTCTGTTTAATTTTAGGCTTAAAAATTTTATCCTTTTTCCATTTCCTCTTGATTTCGTATAATGATTTAAATAATCCAAGTTGATATCCAGCTAGTAAAGCTACTCCTAAACCAGTTGTTTCTAATACCTTTGGTCTTTCTGTATTTATATTTATGATGTCAGATAAAAATTGCGAAAACCAATTGTTTTCTACCATTCCTCCATCAATCTTAAGTTTACTTGGTTTTAAACCATCTTTTTTCATTGCATTAAATAAATCATTACTTTGATAGGCAACTGACTCTAATACCGCTCTAACTATGGTTTTCCAATCACTATTTCTTGTTAGACCTGTTATTAACCCTCTTGCATCAGGCCTCCAATAAGGTGCTCCCATTCCACTGAAAGCAGGCACAACGTATACACCCTCATTATTTTTCTTTGATTGAGCAATTCTTTCCGTATCGAAAGCATTATTAATAAATTTTAATTTATCTCTTAACCATTGCACACCTGCACCTGCAATAAAAATAGATCCTTCAAGAGCATAAGTATTTTTTCCATTCAATCTGTAACAGATTGTTGTTAATAATTTATTTTTAGAATAAATTTTTTTTGAACCAGTATTCATTATAACAAAGGCACCTGTTCCATATGTGCTTTTTATTGAACCTCTTTCGAAGCAAGACTGTCCTACAGCAGCTGCTTGTTGGTCTCCTAGAACTGCTGATATTGGTATCTCGCTGCCAACAATTCTCTTACTTGTTGAACCAAAATTATCAGCTGAATTTTTAATTTCTGGCAAAATATTTTCAGAGATTTTAAGTTTTTTCAATATTTCTTTATCCCATTTATTATTATTAATATTAAATAACATGGTCCTACAAGCATTAGTTGCTTCTGTTAAATGATGTTGCCCATTAGTGAGTTTCCAAATAAGGAAAGTATCAACAGTACCAAATAATAAATTATTTGATTTTAAAAGTTTCTTAACATTTTTTACGTTTTCTAATATCCATTTAATTTTAGTTGCAGAAAAATATGGGTCAATAAATAATCCAGTTTTTTTTCTAAAAATTTTTTCATAATTTTTCTTCTTTAACTCTTCACAATAATCTTGGGTTCTTCTGTCTTGCCAAACAATTGCATTGTACACTGGTTTTCCTGTTTTCTTATTCCAAAGAATAGTTGTCTCTCTCTGGTTAGCTATTCCTATACTTAATATTTTTCCTCTTAATAGAGATGCTTTTTTTATTACTTTTTTCAATGCTTTTAGAGTTGTAAGCCAAATTTCGTTTGGATTATGCTCTACCCATCCAATTTTTGGAAAATATTGATTAAATTCAAACTGAGATGTGAATTTTATATTACCATCTAAATCAAAGAGAATTGCTCTAGTTGATGTTGTACCTTGGTCGATAGCAACAAGAAATTTTTTCACAATTCTAGTCTATACTTAAATTTTTTTTTCTAAATGTTAATAAATAATGAAATTATTAAAACTTGAATTTAAAAAAATTTAAAATTTCTAAAATAGGTTGTATATTTTATAAACGATTCATAATTTAAATGTCTAAAGTATTCGATTTGTTCATAATAGGTGGCGGTATAAACGGTGCAGGTATTGCAAGGGATGCTGCAGGCAGAGGTTTATCAGTTTGTTTAGCTGACAAAGGTGAAATTGGAGGAGCAACCTCATCTTGGTCGACGAAATTAGTACATGGTGGTCTTCGTTATTTAGAAAATTATGAATTTAAATTAGTTAGAGAATCTTTGAAAGAAAGAGAAATTGTTTATAAAATTGCTAGACATATTTCTAAACCTATTCCTTTTATAATTCCTTATGCAGATAAAATTCGACCAGCTTGGTTAATTAAAATTGGTTTATTTTTGTATGACAATTTAGGTGGCAAAAGTAATATACCAAAATCAAAAACATTTGATTTAACAAAAAAATTTCCAAATATTCTTAAAGAAAAATACAAAACTGGTTTTCAATATTTTGACATACAAATTGACGATAAAAAATTAACTAAACTAAATGCTAAAGATGCAAAAAGAAATAATGCTAAAATACTAGAATATAACAAAGTTAAAAAAGCTGAAATTATTGGTAATGAATGGATTATTAGTCTTGAAAATGATGAAAAATTAAAGTCAAAAATTTTAATTAACGCATCTGGACCATGGATAAATGAAACCTTAATTAAAAATATAAAAATTAAATCTAAGAAAAAAATAAGATTGGTTAAAGGAAGTCATATTATTACAAAAAAATTGTACAAAGAAAACGTTGCATTCACGTTTCAAAATACTGATAAAAGAATAATATTTGTAATACCTTATAAGGGTAAGTTTTCTTTAATTGGAACTACAGAAGTGGAAGTTAAATCACCAGAAAATAAAGGAATATCAAAAAAAGAAATTAGATATTTAATTCAATCAGTAAATAATTACTTGAAAAAACAAATCAGAACAAAGGACATTGTAGATACATATTCAGGGATAAGACCTCTAATTGAAGATTTTAATACAGCTTCAAAAGTAACAAGAGACTATGTTTTTGATTTAAAAATTATTAAAAAATTACCTTTATTGAATATATATGGAGGAAAACTTACCACCTACAGAAAATTGTCCGAAAAAGTCCTTATTGATCTCAGAAAGTTTTTACCTAAGACAAAAAAAGGTCCATGGACAGACAAAAAGAAGCTTTTTTGAACCCTCTTTAACTGTTCTATAAATTGGCTTTCTGTTCTTATTAGTAATTACAAATTAATCGCGTTTATTTTTTAGTGTGATAAAAATTTTTCAGCTTCTAAAGCTGCCATACATCCCATTCCTGCAGCAGTCACGGCTTGCCTAAACGTTTTGTCTTTTACATCTCCAGCTGCATAAACACCTGGAACATTTGTTTCCGTTGAGTCAGATTTTGTAATTAGGTATCCTTCATTATCCATTTCTAATTGATCTTTAAAAAGTTGGGTTGCAGGGTCGTGACCAATCGCGATAAATACTCCATCAAGTTTTATTTCCTCAATATTATTTGTTTTAACATTTTTAATTTTAATTCCCTTTACATTTTTAGGTTCATTGTCTCCGATTACATCTTCAACAACGGAGTCCCAAATAATTTCTATTTTTTTATTTTCCATTAATTTTTTTTGAAGCATTTTTTCAGCTCGCAAACTATCACGTCTATGTATCAATTTAACTTTTGATGCAAATTTTGTAAGGAACATTGCTTCTTCGACAGCAGCATTTCCACCGCCAACTACTGCAACTTCTTTATCTTTAAAAAAGAAACCATCACATGTTGCACATGCAGAGACACCATACCCTCTGAACTCCTGTTCTGATTTAATATTTAACCATCTTGCTTGAGCGCCTGTAGATATAATTATGCTGTCTGCCGTATATTTTTTACCACTATCTCCTACAGCTTCAAAAGGTTGTGATTTTAAATTCACGGATGCAATATGATCCTCTATCATCTCAGTTCCAACTGCTTTCGCTTGTTCTTTCATTTGATCCATCAACCACGGTCCTTGAATTACATCTGCAAATCCTGGAAAATTTTCAACATCTGTTGTAGTTGTCAGTTGTCCGCCTGGTTCTGCACCGTAAACTAAAATAGGACTCAACATTGCCCTAGCAGCATAAACTGCAGCCGTGTATCCAGCTGGACCGGATCCAATTATTAACACTTTTGTGTGTTTAGTTGGATTTTGACTCATATGAAAGCTATATAGTGATAAATGTCTAAATTAAAAGGTTTATTATTAACTCAGGGCATGCATGGAATGATTAGTCAAGTAGAGGGCTTAGCAAAAGCTCTTGATATTGACTTCATACACTACAAGGTTGAAACAAATAATATTTGGAAGATCGTTCCTCCAAGACTCTCTCCAATTTCACAAAGTGTTTATAAAAAAATAAATCAAACAGATTTTGATATAATAATTTCATGTGGAAGAAAAAGTGTTATTCCGTCAATTCACTTAAAAAGTATTTCTAATAAAAAAATATTTAATATTCATATTCAAGATCCAAAAGTAGATTATAAGCATTTTGATTTTATTGTTGCACCTGAGCACGATGCTATAGAAGGAGAGAACGTCATCAGTACAAAGGGTGCTATTCATTACTTAACTGAGCAAGAAATTTTTGAAAATAAAGAATATTTAAAATCTTTTATAAAAAAAGATAATAGAAAAATATGGGCTTTAATTATGGGAGGACCCACAAAATATTATGATTATTCTACAAAAAACATGAAACATATTTTTTCAATGTTTTATAAATTAATAAAAAAACATGATTTCCAACTTGTAGTTATTCCATCAATGAGAACGCCACTTAATACAATTCATTATGCTAAGGAATTTTTTGGAGAAAATCATACAATAATAATGGATGTAGATAAAAAAGCATACTTATCTGCACTTGCAATGTCAGAAAATATAGTAGTCACGTGTGACTCTAGTTCAATGATTTCAGAGGCTGCATTAACTGGAAAACCTATTTATGTTGCAAATATTCTTCCAAAAAAAAATGATAAAAGATTTCAAAGATTTCGAAACTTATTTAGAGAATTGAATATTACAAGAAACCTAGGGGAGGAAGTTGAAAATTGGAACTATGAAAAACTAGATGAAACGAATAGAGTGGCAAAACTTATAAAACAGAAAATTCAATTTTAATGTCATTTTTAAATTCAATAAAAAATAATTCAACAAATCATAAAATTCCTTTTGATCATTGGGAGTATAGTGATGCACTAAGTGAAGGCTCAATTGAAGAAATAATCAAAGCAGATATTCCAGATTTAAGTAAACTTAATCTTTCATATGATGGAACAAGGGCAATTGATGGTGGTAGCGCAGAATTTAGAGAAGGTATTGCATCGGGAGGTAAAGCAATAAAATTCAGATGTTTTGTATCTAAAGAAAATGCCACACAGTTTCCACATTTAGTTAAATTTATTAAAGAATTACAATCTAAAGAAACATATAAAACTATTTCTGAAATGATTGGTAGGGACTTATCAAATTCATATGTACGAGTTGAAGTTATTTGTGATAGAGAGGGATTTTGGTTAAAACCTCATTGTGATATTAAAGAAAAATTAATGTCTGGATTGATATTCGTTAATAATACCAATGAGTCTGAGGATTTAGGTACAGATTTTTATAACGATAAGTTAGAAAAAGTTAAAACTTTACCTTATAGAAATAATTATGGTTATCTTTTTACGAGTGGGCCTAACACTTGGCATGGAATGGAAAAAAAGAAAATTCTAAAAGAGAGACGATGTTTGCAAGTCAATTATGTAACTTTTGAAACGGATTGGAAAGTTGAGTAATTTTATTTTTCCCAATCAAATCTTGGAAAAGAATCAAAAACTTTAAAAATTCCCTCTGACCATTGATTACAAACCTTTGCGTAATTGTCATCTGAAACATTCAAACACTCTAGCGTAGAAAGTTTATCAGCATCTTTTTTAAGAACTGCAAAATCTATTGGAGGTCCAACAGTAAGGTCACTTTTTAATGTGGAGTCCATTGAAATTAGTGCACAGCGTGATGCATCACCAATTGAAACAGTTGGCTTTATAACTCTATCAAGAATTGGTTTCCCATATTTTACCTCTCCAATTACAAGGTATGGTTTACTATCTGCTGGTCTTATGTAATTACCTTGAGGATAAACTAAATATAATTCATGATGCTGTCCTTTGATTTGTCCACCAACAATGAAAGTAGAACCTAACAAAACGTTGTCAGTATTTATACCTTGCGGTGCTGAGTGCTGAATATTTAGTGATCCAACATAAGATGCTATTTGTTCAAAATCACTACAAGTATTTAAATTCATTATACTTGATGAACTTTTTAAATCTTTTTCAATTGATTTAAAAACGGCTTGAGATGTTCCTAAATTTCCTGATGTTACAATTACAATGGTTCGATCACCAACATCGTGAGTCATCATTTTAGAATAAATATTTACATTATCTAAACCAGCGTTAGTTCTTGAGTCTGAAGCAAAAACAAGCCCTTCATTCGTTTTAATACCTATGCAGTAAGTCATCTCATTTAAATAATTAGTAAATTATAACATTTTTTCATAATCAATTAAAAGCATAACAGATATATCCAATACGCATTTGCTTATTTTATTTAAGTAATAAACACTATTAATTTATGGTTTCTAAACTTTGGAAAAACTATAATTCGACTCATGCTTATGATGGTTATTTTACCAAGGATAATAAACTACGAAAGCATGCTACCATCATTTCATCAATCTTAGAGAGATATGGAAAAAAAAAGCTTCAAGAAATTGAGAAGAATTGCCAAAGCACAATAAGCGCGAGAGGAATAAATTTTAGAGTATATGCTGCGAATAATAGAGCAGAAGAAAAAAAATGGCCTCTTGATATTATTCCACGAATTATTCCAAAAACACAATGGAATAAAGTTTCAAAAGGTTTAAAGCAACGTGTAAAAGCTTTAAATTTGTTTATTGATGATGCTTATAATCAAAAAAAAATATTCAAAGATAAAGTTGTTCCAAAAGAAATAATTTTTAACTCTCCCTATTATATAAAAGAATGTGAAGGGTTTTCTCCTAAACACAAAGCTTGGTCAAATATTTCAGGAGTAGATTTAATAAGAAATACAAATGGTGATTATTTAGTTTTAGAGGATAATTTAAGAGTTCCGTCTGGAGTTTCTTATATGCTTGAAAATAGAATGGTCATGAGAGATGTGTTTCCTGAACTGTTTACGAGGTATAAAGTTGCATCAATTCACCAGTACACAAATAAATTATTCAATTGTATGGTTGAGTGTATTCCAAAAAAAACTGCAAATCCTCATATGGTAGTTTTAACACCTGGTATATATAACTCTGCATACTTTGAGCATTCTTTCTTGGCAGATCAGATGGGTATTGCTTTAGTAGAAGGAAAAGATTTGTTTGTTGAAAATGATGTTGTTTACATGAAGACTGTAAAGGGTCCTCTAAAAGTTGATTGCATATACAGACGTCTTGATGATAATTTTTTAGATCCCAAGGTATTTAATAAAGAGTCAGTTATAGGTGTTCCAGGGTTATTTAAAAGTTGGCGTAAAGGGAATGTTGGCATTATAAATGCTATAGGCACAGGGATCGCTGATGACAAAGTAGTTTACTCTTATGTTAATAAAATGATTGTTTATTATCTTGGTGAACAACCTATTTTAAATCAGGTAGAAACCTATTTGTGTCACAATAAAAATGAAAGAAACTATGTCATTGAAAACATTTCTAAGTTAGTTGTGAAGCCTGCTAATGCCTCAGGTGGTTATGGAATAATGATAGGTCCAAAAGCAGATAAAAAAGAAAGAGATGATGTGATTGCCAAAATTAAGAAAAATCCTAGAGAGTACATTGCTCAACCGCTTGAAATTCTTTCAACCGCACCCACAATTACTGAAAATGATATTGAGCCTAGGCATCTTGATTTAAGACCATTTGTGCTAAGTGGAAAAACTACTTATGTAAGCACAGGAGGATTGACAAGAGTTGCTCTAAGAAAAGGGAGTACTATTGTTAATAGTTCTCAAGGTGGTGGATCTAAAGATACACTAATCGTTGATGTTTAAATTTTTATATATCTTGAAGAGAATTAACTTCTAATTTTTTTGTTTTAAGTGACTTGATTGCTTCTAAACATGCTAGTGCTGTTGACATATTGGTGCAATAAGGAACTTTATTTTTAAGCGTTCCTCTTCTTAGTGCTATTGCATCATTTAATCTGTGTTCAGTATTTCCGCCACCAGTATTAATAACTAGACCAATTTTTTTAGAGTCTAATACATCTACTATATGAGGTGAGCCACTACTGACTTTATTAATAATTCTACATCTCATCCCATGTTTTCTAATATATTCCGCCGTTCCACGTGTTGCACAAAGCGTAAATTTTAATTTAATTAATTCTTTAGCAAGGCCTATTCCTTCATCTTTGTGACTATCTTTTAAAGAGATAAACGCTAATCCATCTTTAGGTAAAGAGTTAGCAGAGGCTATTTGGCTTTTTGCAAAAGCCATTCCAAAGTTTTTATCAAATCCCATTACTTCACCTGTTGATTTCATTTCAGGACCTAAAAGCAGATCGCTGTTTGGAAATTTATTAAAAGGGAACACAGCTTCTTTAACTGCATACATTCCTTTAGATTTATCTCTTAAATTAAATTTTGATAATTTTTCACCTGCCATTATACGTGATGCAATTTTTGCAAGGGGTAATCCTTTTGCTTTAGATACAAATGGTACTGTTCGACTTGCTCTAGGATTTACTTCAATTACATAAATTTCATCTTTTTTAATTGCATATTGAATATTCATAAAACCTTTAACTTTTAAAGCTAATGCTAGTTTCTTAGTTTGGTTTTCAATTTCTTTAATCAAAAATGGTTTTATAGATACGGGAGGTAAACTACATGCAGAGTCCCCAGAGTGGATACCAGCTTCTTCTATGTGCTGCATGATCCCTGCAACATGAACTTGTTTTCCATCTGAGATGGCATCAACATCAACCTCCATTGCATGATCAATAAATTTATCGATTAAAATTGGATTTTCCTCAGCAGCTTTAAAGGCCTCTTCTACAAAATTTTTAAGTTGGCTTTTTTCATGAACAATTTCCATTGCTCTTCCACCTAACACATAAGAAGGTCTTACCATTAAAGGTAAACCAATTTTTTCAGAAATTTGTATTGCTTGTTTAAATGTTTTTGCAATCCCACTTTCTGCTTGTTTTAATTTTAGTTTACTTAACAAATTTCTAAATCGATCTCTGTCTTCAGCTAAATCTATTGAAGTGTACTGAGTTCCTAGAATTGGAAGTTTGTGGTCATGTAAAAATTTTGCAAGTTTAATTGGTGTTTGCCCACCAAACTGAGCAATAATTCCAACTAGATTTCCTTTTTCTTGCTCTTTCTTAATAATATTAAAAACATACTCTTCTTTTAGGGGCTCAAAATAAAGTCTGTCACTGGTGTCATAATCGGTTGAAACAGTTTCAGGGTTACAATTAATCATGATTGTTTCAAAACCAGCTTCCTTTAATGAAAAACTTGCCTGACAACAGCAATAATCAAATTCTATACCTTGTCCTATTCTATTAGGACCTCCTCCTAAAATTATAATTTTTTTCTTTAAAGAGGGATCTGCTTCACACTCTGAATTAAGAGAGAAATTTCGTTGATATGTAGAATACATGTAAGGTGTAAACGACTTAAATTCAGCAGCACAAGTATCAACCTTTTTAAATACAGGAAAAATTTTTAGCGCTGTTCTTTTTCTTCTAACAATATCCTCAGAAGTCTTGGTTAATTCAGAAAGTTTTTTATCAGAAAAACCAATTGATTTTATTCTATTAAATTCAGCAAAATCCTTTGGTAATCCTTTCTTTTTGATCATAGTTTCATTATCTACAATTTCTTTAATTTGATCTAAAAACCACGGATCAATTTTAGATAATATAAATATTCTTTTTAAGTTTATTTTCTTTCTTAATGCTTCAGCAACTACAAGAAGTTTATTTGGAATATTTTCTTTAAGTTTTTTTTCAATTTGCTTTTTATTTAGATCAAACACTCTATCTAATCCTGTAAAACCTGTTTCAAGAGAAACTAATGCTTTTTGAAGTGACTCTTTAAAATTTCTACCAATTGCCATTGCTTCTCCAACTGATTTCATTGAGGTACCTAATATTGCTGGAGAGGTTGAAAATTTTTCAAAAGTAAATCTTGGAATTTTTGTTACCACATAATCAATGCTAGGCTCAAAGGATGCTGGCGTAACTTTTGTAATTTCGTTTTTTAATTCATCCAGCGTGTAACCAACAGCTAGTTTTGCTGCAACTTTTGCAATTGGAAAACCAGTTGCTTTTGATGCGAGTGCTGATGATCTAGAAACTCTTGGGTTCATTTCTATAACAACCATTCGTCCATTTTTTGGATTGATTGCAAATTGAACATTGGATCCACCTGTCTCCACTCCAATTTTTCTTAGGCAAGCAATGGAAGCATTTCTCATCACTTGATATTCTTTATCAGTAAGGGTTAGTGCGGGGGCAACTGTTACTGAGTCTCCAGTATGAATTCCCATAGGATCAACATTTTCAATAGAACATACAATAATACAGTTATCTTTTTTATCTCTTACCACTTCCATCTCAAATTCTTTCCAGCCTTCTAAACATTCTTCTACTAATACTTGGTTAACTGGAGACTCGTGTAGTCCACTTTTAATTATTTTTAAGTAATCCTTTTTATTTTTAGCAATACCACCGCCAAGACCTCCAAGTGTAAATGCAGGTCTTATGATTGCAGGTAAACCAATTTTTTTTAAAACTTTTGAGGCTTGGTTGATATTGTTGACAATCTCAGATTTAGGTAAATCTAAACCAATATCGATCATATTTTTTCTAAATTTTTTTCTATCCTCTGCATTGGCAATTGCTTTAGAATTTGCACCTATGAGTTCAATTTTATATTTTTTTAAAATTCCTTTTTTTTCAGCCTCCATTGCAAGATTGAGTGCAGTTTGACCACCCATTGTTGGAAGAATTGCATCAGGTTTTTCTTTGATAAGTATTTTTTCTAAAACCTTTAATGTTATGGGCTCAATATAAGTTTTGTCCGCAACATCTGGATCAGTCATAATGGTTGCGGGATTTGAGTTAATTAATATTACTTTATAACCCTCATCTTTTAACGCTTTACAAGCTTGCGTACCCGAGTAATCAAACTCACATGCTTGACCAATAATAATGGGTCCAGCTCCCACAACTAATATTTTTTTAATATCTTTTCTTTTTGGCATTTTTTTTCATGTTGTTAATAAATTCTTGAAAGAGGTAGACGCTATCTTGTGGTCCAGGGTTAGACTCTGGATGATATTGTACTGAAAATATTGGTTTGTTTTTAAGTCTTATTCCCTCAATGGTGTTGTCAAATAGAGACTTATGAGTTACTTCAATTTTTTTAGGTAAAGTTTCTTCAACCACTACAAAACCATGATTTTGACTGGTGATTTCAACTTTATCGTGGACTAAATTTTTAACAGGATGATTAGCTCCTCTGTGGCCCAACTTCATTTTTTTTGTTTTACCACCTAAGGCTAAAGCTAAAATTTGATGACCTAAACAAATTCCAAATATAGGTAAATTTTTTTTGATTAATTCATTAAGTATTTCTATCGCGTATTTTCCTGTAGCTGCTGGATCACCAGGACCATTGGATAAAAAAATTCCATTTGGTTTAAGATCTAATATTTTTTCTGCAGAGGTTTTACAAGAAACAACTGTTACTTTACATTTGAAGTCTGAAAAATATCTTAAAATATTTTTTTTAATTCCATAATCAATTGCAACGACATGGAAAAAGTTTTTTGTATTTTTTTTATATCCTATTTCTTTTTTCCAAGTTTGAAATCCTTTCCAAATATAGTTTTTTGAGGTTGTAACAGTTTCCGCAAGATCAAGGTTTTTTAAACCACTCCATTTAATGGTTGAATTTGTTAATTTACTAACATTAAACTTACCATTTTTTGAGTAAGCAATTGTTCCCTTAGGTGCCCCTTTATCTCTAATAAAGTTTGTTAAACTTCGAGTGTCCAGACCTGTAATTCCTACAATTTTATTTTTTTTGAGCCAGGCATCTAAATGCAAAAATGCTCTATAATTTGAAGGAGAAGTTATTTCTGAGTTAAAGATTACTCCTCTTGTCCAAATTTTATCAGACTCGACATCTTCTTTATTAGTTCCAACATTTCCAATATGAGGAAAAGTAAAATTTATAATCTGACCTGCGTAAGATGGATCTGAAATTATTTCTTGGTAACCGGTTAAAGAGGTATTAAAGCAAACTTCTCCAGTTGCTTCTCCTTGATAGCCAATCCCAATTCCCTTAAAAACCTTTTTGTTTTCAAGAACCAAAACGCCTGTATTAATCTGTGAATTTTTTGAGTTTGTTTTTTTTGCTTTTTTGATCAATTACAACTCATGAGTTAAAGGTTAATACAATAATTGCTTTATTATCGCAACAGAGATGTATTATAAAATTGTAAAAAAACAATTTTTCTTTTGAACAATTATTTCTTTGCAGTAGATTAAAAAAATTATGGCCTTAAAAGATACTATCGAAAACGAATATAAAACTGCTCTTAAATCAAAAGACAAAAATAAAATATCAACCTATAGGTTAATATTGTCATCCATTAAGGATCTAGACATAGTCAACCGATCTGGACCTAATAAAAAAGATACAGACGATGAAGACATAAAGAAGCTTTTGAAAAAAATGGTAAAACAACGAGCCGAATCGATTGATATTTACAAAAAAAATAATCGAACTGATTTGTTAGAAGTTGAACAAAATGAGTATAATATTTTAACTGGATTTCTACCAAAGCAACTTGGAGATGAGGAAACTAAAAAAATTTGTGAAGATTTAATTGCTAAAGTGGGTGCTAATTCAATTAAAGATATGGGCAAAGTAATGGGTGAGCTAAAGAAAAACCATTCGGATGAAATTGATTTTGCTAAAGCAGGCCCTATGATCAAAGATCTATTAAATAAATAATGAAATATCCAAAAGAATACCTTGATGAAATTAAGACAAGGTTGAAAGTTTCAACAGTAGTCTCAAAAACAGTTTCCTTGAAAAAAAGAGGTAAAGAGTTTGTTGGTTTGTCTCCATTTAAAAACGAAAAAACACCTTCATTTACAGTAAATGATGAAAAAGAATTTTATCATTGTTTTGCAACTTCAGAGCACGGAAACATTTTTGATTTTGTTATGAAAATTCAAAATCTTAGATTTGGTGAAGCAGTAAAGCATTTAGCTCAATTAGCTGGAATGCAGCCCTATATGTTTTCAAAACAGGATGAAGAAAGAGAAAAAAAATGGAAAGAGTACCAATCAATTTTTAGTCAGTATGTAGATTTTTATCACAGTGAATTATTAAAAAATGAGAGTTATTCTATTGCAAGAGATTATTTAAAAAATAGATCTTTAACTAAAGAAGAAGTTAAAAAATTTAAAATTGGATACATAGAAAAAAATCCAAATTTCTTTGAGAAATTAAAAGATAATTATAGTGAGCAAACTTTAGTTGAAACGGGTTTATTTTACTTAGATGAAAAAAAGAAAATATATGTTGAAAGATTTAGAGGACGATTAATCTTTCCAATCAATAATATCTCAGGTCAACCAATAGCTTTAGGAGGGAGAATAATCGAAAACGTAGATTACTTAGCTAAATATATAAATTCACCTGAAACAAATTTTTTTAAAAAAGGGTCTAATTTATATAATTTAGATTTAGCTCGAAAACTTTCTAATAAAATGGATCATATCTATTTAGTTGAGGGCTATATGGATGTTGTTGGTTTAAGTAAAAATGGGATTGACAATACAGTTGCCAATCTTGGAACTTCTTTGACTGATAAACAAATTTTAACTCTTAATCAGTTTTTTGATGACATTATTATATGCTTTGATGGTGATGAAAGTGGTTATAAGGCTGCATTAAGAGCAGCAGAGAACTCTATTAAAGAATTAAAACCAGAAAAAAATATTTCATTTTTATTTTTACCAAATAAAGAAGACCCTGACAGTTATGTGAACAAAAATGGCAAGGCTAATTTTATTGATTTTACTAAACAAAGTAAGCTTTCTATTCATCAATTTATTTTAAGTCATTATAAAAAACAAACAGAAAATAATCCTTCTTCATTAGCAATTTTTGAAAAAAAATTGAGAAGTATTGCAAGTACAATTAAAGATGATTTTATAAAAAAATATGTACTTGAGTATTTTTTAGAAAAAATTGCTGAATTAACACCACATTCTAACCAAAATAAGAAAAAATTTTTTGTTAAAATGACAAAATCATTAGACACAACCAAAAAGCATTTCAATGAAAGTCAATCACTGACAGGGGTTGAACTTAAAGAGTTTTCTTTACTGTATTTAGTAATGAATAATTTAAATTTGTTACAAGCAAATATACATTTAATTGAAAATATTAAGTTATTTACTGAAGTTAATAAAAAAATATTTGAATTAATAATTGAGAAACTGAAATCTGGAGAGCAAATTACAATTGAGGATTTAAAGTTAGACAATCAACTGTTAGAAAAGATAAATAAATTTGCACCTATAAAACATATTCTCAAAAATCAAGCTGAAGACGATCAAAAAACTATCGAATTGTTAGAGGATATTTCAAGAGATTTAATGAATTATGATCTTGAGTTTAGAATACAAGAATTAGAATCGAAGTTCTCAGTTGATATGAGTGAGACTACATTTAATGAGCTAAAAGAGCTGAAAAAAAAGCAGAATCTCAATTAATCCTGCTAATTTAGTCGTGGATTTTTGCAGATTTGACATTATATAAGACTTCCAAACTTTTATTGCCGTGGAAAGAATTATTACAAAATCATTTGCTAGATTAATGGGTCGTGGAACTCATAGAGGTTTCATAACCTATGAGGAGTTAAGCAAATCTCTTGGAAAAAGAAATTTATCTGATGAGAACCTGTCTCAAGCTTTTATTCATATTTTGAATGAAAATGTTTCCTTAGTCGAAAAAAAATCAGATTTTAAAGTTTTAAGAAAAAAAGAAAACTCAGGCAAAGAAGAAGGAAAGACAATTGAGAAAAGCGATGATCCTATCAGGATGTATTTACGTGAGATGGGTGGTGTAGAACTTCTTTCTAGAGAAGGTGAAATTGCAATTGCAAAAAGAATTGAGGCTGGAAAAGATGTGATGTTAATTGCGCTTTCTCAAAGTCCAATAACCGCTCAACAGTTTTTTGAATGGAATGAAAAACTACAAAAAGATGAAATTTTAGTTAGAGAAATTATTGATATCGATACTAATTACATGGAAGATGAATCAACTGGCCCAAGTGCAAAACAAAAAAATGCTGGTGAGACCGATAAAGAAGAAGGTTCTTCTGATGAGGATGATGACTTTAATCCCACTCTTGCTGCTATGGAAACTGAGATTAAGCCTAAAGTTTTAAAAACAGTTAATACATTAACTAAAGAATACACAAAATTAATAAAGTACCAAAAAGAAAAATTAGATTGTGTTTTAAATTCACAAAATTTTTCACCAGCAAAAGAGAAGGGTCACGATAAAATTGTTAGTGATATTTTAGAAAATATTAAATCACTTCAATTATCCCCATCAGTTTTAGAAGAACTTGTGCAAAAACATTATGTTGAAAATAAAAAAATTGTTTCTCTTGAGGGTAATCTTTTAAGGCTTGCAATGGATCACAAAATTCCAAGAAATGAATTTATTAAATTTTATATTGGAAATGAGATTAACCCAAATTTAAAAAAATTCTTAGATACCAATAATATTTGGAAACAATTCTTCTCTAAAAACAAAGAAGAATTCAAAAATATTAGAGAAAGATTAATTGAAATTAGTCATAAACTCGGAATATCAGTAACAGATTTCAAAAAATTAGTAAGTAGAGTTCAAAAAGGTGAAAAAGAGTCTAGAATTGCAAAAAAAGAGATGGTTGAAGCTAATTTAAGATTAGTAATTTCAATTGCAAAAAAATATACTAACCGTGGTCTTCAGTTTTTAGATTTAATTCAAGAGGGAAATATTGGCCTGATGAAAGCGGTTGATAAATTTGAATATAGAAGAGGTTATAAATTTTCAACATATGCTACTTGGTGGATCAGACAAGCAATAACTAGATCAATTGCCGATCAAGCTAGAACAATACGTATTCCTGTTCACATGATTGAAACAATTAATAAAATTGTAAGAACCCAAAGATTAATTTTAAGTGAATTCGGAAGAGAGGCTACCCCTGAAGAATTAGCACAAAAACTAAGAATGCCACTTGATAAAGTTAGAAAAGTTCTGAAAATTTCAAAAGAACCAGTATCTTTAGAAAAACCAGTTGGTGACGAAGAGGATAGCAGTCTAGGAGATTTTATTGAAGATACAAAAGCACTAGCACCACTTGAACAAGCAATTAAGTCAAACCTTGGTGAAGCAACTACTAAAATTCTATCCACCTTAACACCAAGAGAGGAAAGGGTATTGAGAATGAGATTTGGTGTAGGTATGAATACCGATCACACATTAGAAGAAGTTGGATTACAGTTCTCTGTAACAAGAGAGAGAATTCGACAGATTGAAGCAAAAGCACTTAGAAAATTAAAGCACCCTAGTAGATCAAAACAACTTAAAAGCTTTTTAGAAAGTTAATACTGGGCCGTTAGCTCAATAGTAGAGTACTGCATTGACATTGCAGGGGTAGTTGGAGCGTAACCAACACGGCCCACCATAAACAAATATCTTTAATTGATAACTAAAAAAAAATGATATAACTAACTTTAAGTTTTGGGCCTGTAGCTCAGTTGGTTAGAGCAGTACACTCATAATGTATTGGTCCCAGGTTCGAGTCCTGGCGGGCCCACCAACTAAATTAATTTTTTGAAAATTCCTCTAAAGTTTTGAATAGGGTGTTAATATCTCCATCATTAGAATTTAAGATTGATGAAAACTCTTCCTTTTGAGTTCTTGCTAAACTTAATCCCTCTATAATTAAATCTCTTATTAATGGGTTTTCAGGATCTTTTGTATAAACTCTCCAATCAATTTTTACTTCAGGTCTTTCAGAGGTTCCTACCAATAAACTATTTACGATTGTATAGTTCTTATTTAAAACTTTTTTATTATTAACTTCTATTTCAGGATTAGTATATTCAGCCAATCGACTAGAAAAGCTTTTTAAAAAATAATTCTCAAATAATTTTAAATATTTGATTTTTTGACTATCATTTAGATTTTTCCTTGCTGAACCTAGGGAATAAAAACCAACTCCTTTTATGTCAACGGTCTCTTTAGCTATAGATTTTAGCTGATTTATTTTTTCTTCTTTCGATATATTTTTTGATAAAATTTGTGACGCTCTGTTTACAGTAGATTGAACAAATACATCTGGCTCAATAGAGTAAACGTTTGAAGAGTTTATGCTGAATAGTAATAAAATTAAGAGAATTTTTTTCATTCACAGAGAAATTTTCTATTGGCTGTCTATTTCTTCCCAGTCTTCCTCATTTTTATATATAACCTCTATATTTCCTCTATTTTGATTTTCAATTTTATTCTCTCTATCTTGCAGATATAAACTTTTTACTGAGGCATAAAAATCTACTGAATTCTTTTCAAGGTTATTTAGTGACTCAATATTATTTGCTCTAAACTCAATGCCACTTAAAGCTTTTGATGTTACATAAACACCTTCACTTAAAAACTCATTATTACCATGTACAGAAGCATTATACCAAGGATCTCCTCCCATGATATTTGCAAAAGATCCAGCCGTATCCCTTACCGTTGAAGGACCTAAAACTGGAAGAACTAAATAGCAACCTGGTCCTACACCCCAAGCCCCTAAAGTTTGACCATAATCTTCCTTAACATATTTTGGAAAGCCCATTTTATTTGCTACGTCAATAATACCCAATAGTCCAACTGTTGTGTTTACAACTAATCTTCCAGTATTAATCATTGCAGTTTTTACGTCTCCTTGTAAAACGTTGTTAGGTATTGTGATTAAAGTAGATAAATTTTTTACCGCGTTACTCGTACCCTTTTGGATTGGGTCTGGTAATTTCCTATAACCTTTTGCTATTGGTGTTATAATAGCTCTATCTAAACCTTGGTTGAATGAAAAAGTAACTCTGTTGAGTTTTTCAAAACAGTCTTTTATTTTTTTGGGTTTTTCATTTTCTGATAATACCAATTCACCACTAGAGCCTGCAATTGCATTAAACGACAATAAGAAAATTGAAATTAAGGTTAGTATAAATTTTTTGTACATGAACATCTATATATTATAAAAAACTAGATTATTAAATAGCATTTAAATTCAAAAAATGTCTATAAAGTGTTTATAAATAGGTAAGATTAATGCCAAAATCACAAATGAATACAACCTTGAATTATTCTCCAAATTTTGATGTAAAAAAAAGGAGGGTGAGAGAAGTAAAATTTATTATTTTTCATTACACTGGGATGAAAAAAGAAAATCAAGCTATCACTCGGTTAACTAATTCTAAATCAAAAGTTAGTAGCCATTACTTAATAAAAAATAATGGCGAAATATTAACTTTAGTCCCTGACTTATATGTTGCTTGGCACGCAGGAGTATCATCCTGGAAAAACTATAAATCAATTAACAAATATTCAATAGGAATAGAAATTAGTAATCCTGGACATGAATATTCTTATAAAAAATTTTCAAAAAAACAAATTAAATCAATTATAAAATTAAGCATTTATTTAAAAAAAAAATATAAAATTAAATCAAATTTTATATTAGGTCACTCAGACATTGCTCCTGATAGAAAAAAAGACCCAGGTGAAAAGTTTCCTTGGAAATATTTATCAAAAAATAAAATTGGTCATTGGTATAATTTAAATGAAAAAAAACTTATTAAAAAAAGAAATTTCACAGCAGACAAATTAGAAAAAATCAAATTTATCAAAAATTTATATGAGATAGGATACTCAAAGAATATTTTGATTAACAAATATAAATATTCAAAATTATTAACAACTGCATTTCAGAGAAGATTTAGACAAGAACTTGTAAATGGTATAATTGACCAAGAATGTCTTTTTATAAGCAATAACCTAGCAAAAACCCTGAAATAAAATCTCTTGATATTTTAAAGCTTAGTTGTAAATTCCACTTGCCAGATAAACGACTTATCGCTTTAACTTGTTAAAGAGGAAAGTCCGGGCTCTACAAGGAAACAGTGCCAGGTAATACCTGGCGGGGGCAACCCTAGGGATAGTGCCACAGAAAATAAACCGCCATAACATGGCAAGGGTGAAAAGGTGTGGTAAGAGCACACCGGTTCTATTGGTAACAATGAACGCTGGAAAACCCCACTGGGAGCAAGACTAAGTAGAGATGACATTGTTGAAAAACTAAAAGCCTTCCTTGGCTAGTCATCAGGGTTAGTTGCTTGAGCTTAAGAGTGATCTTAAGCCTAGACAAATGATAAGTTTAAATGACAGAACCCGGCTTATAGTTTATCTGGCAAACTTATTAATTTTTTAAATTTATTTATGTCCTTCTTATGACTTTTTAATGAGTCATAAATGTTCTCTTTTTTTTCATCACATTGCTAAACAACAAATTAATTGATTTAAAATTTTTTTTATAAATTTAAAAAAAAGCATTAAATCCATTGAATAATAGCCCAGATTCAAGGTTTGACAGGTAATTAAAATACCCATATATTCCCATATATTCCCAATTATGGAATTTAAATATTATAAAATTTATGTTTTTAAGTACTTACGAGAACAAATTAGACAAAAAAGGAAGGGTTTCAGTGCCAGCTAGCTTTAGATCTCATCTTTCTAATTTAGGATATAACGGTGTAATTTGTTATCCTTCATTTAACAACACATCTATCGAAGCTTGTTCGCAGGATCGAATTGAAAAAATTTCATCAGCAATAGACTCTTTAAATCCATTTGAAGAAAAAAGAGATTTTTTTGCAACTTCAATTCTATCAGAAAGCACTAATTTACAATTTGATAGCGAAGGAAGAATTTCAATTTCATTAAAATTATTAAAACATGCAAAGATAAAAAATAGCATGTTGTTTGTTGGTCAAGGTCAAACTTTCCAAATTTGGGAGCCAACAGCTTTTGAAAAATTTAAGGTAAATGCCAAAAAAAAAGCAAATATAAATCGAGCAAACCTTAAATGGGAAAAACATTTAAACAACTATGAGGGGAACTAAGATGACAATTAACTTTAAAGCACCAGAAATTAAAGAACTACAACCACGACTATTAGTACTAGGAGTTGGAGGAGCAGGCGGAAATGCAATTAATGAAATGATTGAAAACAATCTACAAGGAGTAGAATTTATTGCAGTCAATACTGATGCTCAAGATTTAAAATTAAGCAAAGCAAAATCAAGAATTCAAATAGGATTAAATTTAACTAAAGGTTTAGGTGCAGGCGCAAAACTTGATATTGGTCAAGCTGCAGCTGATGAGTCTTTAAATGAAATTATAAATACTTTACAAGGTGCAAATATGGTTTTTATTGCAGCAGGTATGGGAGGTGGAACAGGCACTGGTGCTGCTCATGTCATCGCCAGGGCTGCTAAAGAATTAAATATTTTAACTGTAGGCGTTGTAACACTTCCATTCTTATATGAAGGACCCTCTAGAATGAGAAGAGCACAACATGGTCTAGAAGAATTGAGAAAACATGTTGATACGATAATTGTTATTCCTAATCAAAACCTTTTTAAAATAGCTAACGAACAAACTACATTTGAAGAGTCTTTTAATCTTTCAAATAATGTTTTAATGCATGGAGTTCAAAGTGTTACAGATTTGATGGTAAGACCTGGCATAATTAATTTAGATTTTGCTGATGTTGAGACGGTTATGGCTTCAATGGGTAAAGCCATGATGGGAACAGGGGAAGCTGAAGGCGAGGGTCGTGCAATGCAAGCTACAGAAATGGCAATTAACAATCCTCTAATAGATGATTATACCTTAAAGGGAGCTAGAGGTTTATTAGTAAACATTACAGGTGGTAAAGATCTAAAACTTTTTGAAGTTGACGAAGTAGTGAATAAAATTAGATCTGAGGTCGATACTGATGCAGAAGTTATAATTGGAGCAATAACAGATTCAGAGCTTGAAGGTAAAATTAGGGTTTCAATTGTTGCTACCTCACTCGATGGTCAACAACCAGAGTCAAAATCAGTTGTAAATATGGTTCACAGAATTCATAATCGTAACCCTGGTTATTCAGATTTTTCTAATATTGGATCATCTGCATCTTTCAATTTTTCAACCACTACATCTTCAAGTCCAATTACACACGGAGCTAATGCTTTGAAGCTTGAAAATGAAATAGTTCAGGAGCAACAGAGTGAAACAAGTCATACAAATATTACAAATGAAGAGGTTTTACAAAGCACTAGTACTGATACAGAAAGTGTAGTCGAAGACGCAACAGTAAATGAGATGGAGAAATCCTTTACACAAGAAGCTATCGAGACACAGCATGAGACCAATGAATCAGAAAATGTTGAAGAGGATACTTCAAACGATCTAAAAGAATTTGGTGTAGATGCAGATTCTCCAGACTTATTTAGCTCTGAGTCAGAAAATTCAAGTCCAGAAGATTTATTATCCTCTGAAGTAGAAGAAGAAGATGATCTTGAAATACCGGCATTCCTGAGAAGACAAAAAAATTAATGGTCTTCAAAGAAATAAATGGACGCCGCCATAATACCGAAGATGCAAAAGCATTATCCGGTGTTGCTAAAAGAAATTATTAGCATTATTTCCCCTCAATATGGCGGCACATTTATTGACTGTACCTTTGGTCAAGGTGGTTACTCAAAAGAAATTTTACAATTTAACCAAACTAAAGTAATTGCCTTAGATAGAGATTCTGAAAGTGAAAAAGTTGCTTCTAAATTTGAAAAAAAATTTGAAGATAGATTTAAGTTTAAAAATATAAAATTTAGTCAATTAAATAACTTAAAATTAAAAAACGAAAATATCAAAGGTGTCATATTTGATTTAGGATATTCTTACACTCAAATAAAAGATCCAAAGAAGGGCTTATCTTTTGACTCTGTCGGCAAATTAAATATGAAACTCGGTCTAAATTCTTTTTCAGCTGAAGAAACAATAAACAAACTAGATCAAAAAGAATTAGAAAAAATTTTTAGGTTTTTTGGTGATGAAAAAGAAGGGAAATTTATAGCTAAAAATATTATTAAAGAGAGAATTAAAAAAAAAATAGATACCCAAGACTTGGTTAAAATCATTGATAATTCAAAAAGAAGAAAAAATTTTAGGCTCAATAATTCGACTAAATCTTTTCAAGCTTTAAGAATATTTGTTAACAAAGAGATTAGTGAATTGATTTATGGATTGATTAATGCTGCAAAAATTCTTAAAAAAGACGGGGTTTTAGCAGTAGTTACATTTCATTCTCTAGAAGATAAAATAGTTAAATATTTCTTTAAAAGTCTTTCAGAAAATAAAAGTATTTCAAGGTATACTCCTTTAACTGAACAAAGAGAGACACTATTTCATCAAACTAAAAAAAAACCAATTATACCAAGTGACAAGGAGTTAAGTGAAAACCCTCCCTCAAGATCTGCAAAATTAAGATTTGCAATAAAAAAAACTGATTTTATTGATTTCGAAACTGATATTGAGGATCAATTCAAAAATTTAATAGATATTGAAAATTTTGGAGAAAAATTATGAAAAAGATTGGTCTAGTATCAGTCATTTTTTCACTAATTTTATTCACGGCAATAATAAAAAATACAGCAAAAAAAATTGAGGATGAATTATTTACAGTAAACGAAAATTTAAGAGTATTACAAACTGAATATGAGAATATTTTGTTAGAGCATGATTATTTGAGCTCTGCTGAAAAATTACTTGAATTTCAATCTTTATATTTTGAGGATCAGCTAATTCAAAAAAATATAAAAAATTTCAAAATTTATAATATTTCTAAAAATCAAAAAAATATAAAAAATTTAAAAATAACCAAAGAATAATGAATAAATCTAAATCAAATTTGACAATAGAGGATAATGAAAATGAATTTGTATATCAAAAGAAAAAAACTGGACTAAATATTAAGTTTAATAGAGTAGCCTTTATTTTTTTTATTTTTTTTATAATTTATATAATTTACTCTATTCATTTAATCAAACTTGGCACTCTCTATTCAAAAGTAGAAAAAACAAATACATCATTTATTAATGAAAAGCTTTACAGAGCTGATATTGTGGATATTAACGGTAATTATTTAGCAAAAACAGTAAATTCAATTGATATTGGTTTAAAAACATCTGACGTCATAAATCAAAAAAAATTACTACTCAGTTTAAATTTAATTTTTCCAAACAAAGATTTTGATGAAATTGAAAAAAAAATGAAGCAAAAAAATTTTTTTTATCTTGAAAAAAGAGTTTCAGAGGAAAATTATGAAAAATTAATGAAACTTGGAGACAAGTCCTTGAAACCTGAGGAAAAAGTTTTGAGGATCTACCCACAAAAAAATCTTTTTAGCCACATTATTGGTCAAATAGATAATGATAATATTGGTATTTCTGGACTAGAGAAATCTTTAAATGAAATTTTAACAAAATCTAGAAAATCCATAAGATTGACAGTAGACAAAGATTTACAATTTCTAATTCGGGAAGAATTAATTAAATATCAAGAAATTTTTAAAAGTAAAGGCAGTGCATCAATTTTAATGGATATCCATAATGGAAATATATTATCCCTAGTTTCCTTACCTGACTTTGATCCCAATGAAAGACAAAATTTAGCAGATGAAAATTATATAAATAGAGTAACAAAAGGAACTTATGAGTTAGGTTCAGTATTCAAAGCATTTACATTTGCAAGTGCGTTAAATGAAAAATTAATTAAACCAGAAACTGAATTTTTAAATCTTCCAAAATCAATCAATTGTTATGGTTTTCCAATAAGAGAATATGATAATGAAATTCCATCTGATTTAACTGCAGAACAAATCTTCGTAAGATCTGGAAATATTGGTTCAGTAAGAATCGCTCAAAAGGTTGGTCCAGAAAAATTCAAGTCATTCTTGGAAAAAATAGGTG
Organism: uncultured Pelagibacteraceae bacterium; assembly: GCA_902619815.1. GTDB lineage: Bacteria > Pseudomonadota > Alphaproteobacteria > Pelagibacterales > Pelagibacteraceae > Pelagibacter. The sequence continues at coordinate 20,502 of CACNGH010000002.1, read as the reverse complement.
TACTAAGCGATATTCAGTTTGATATAGAAGAGGTGGCACCTCAAAAAAATTATAATTTTGGAAAATGTAAACTAGCAACAGCATCTTTTGGTCATGGTGTAGCTACTACAATCCTCCAACTCGCAAAAGGTTATGCAATCTTATCAAATGGTGGATACGACATAAAACCAACTCTTGTTAAAAATAATCATCAAAAAAATACCAAGAAAAAAAAATTATTAAATAAAGGTGTCTCAGAACAGGTTGTAAATGCTCTTAGAAAAATAGTTAGCACAGAAGAAGGAACTGCAAAATTTGCCGATGTGGAATATTTTGAAATAGGTGGAAAAACTGGAACAGCAGACCAACCTAAAGATGGCGCATACTCAGAAGCTAAAATAAATACTTTTGCATCTATATTCCCTACTTCAAAACCTCAATATGTATTTATAGTGATGTTAGATACTCCACAAAAAGCAAAAGATTACTATTATAAATACAGACATAGAAAAGGTGGATGGAAAGGAACTTTATATAACACTGCTGGTTGGACTTCTGTTGAAGTAGCAGGAAAGATCATAGATAAAGTTGGGCCCATTTTAGCCACAAAATATATAGAAATTAAATAATCATGCGTTTAGGGGATCATTTCCAACAAATAAAAAAAAAATATCATAAAACTTTTTTTTCTGGGGTTTGTTTTGATCATAGGAAAATAAAAAAAAATTATATTTTTTTTGCAATAAAAGGAAATAATTTAGATGGTAATAATTTCATACCATCAGTTATAAAAAAAGGTTGTAAAATAATTGTTACAGAGAAAAATTTTGATGAATGGAAAAATGGAGTTTTATTTATCAACACAAAAAATATTAGAAAATTACTAGCTCAAATTTCATTTAGTATCTTTAAAAAAAAACCAAATAACTTAATTGCCGTTACTGGTACAAACGGTAAATCTTCAGTTTCAGATTTTTATTATCAAATTTTGCGTCTCAACAATAAAAAAGTTGCTTCTATAGGAACACTAGGAGTGAGATCTAACAAATTTAATTTAAATTTATTCAATACAACTATTGACCCTATTTATTTAGGTAAAATTTTAAACCAATTAAAAAAAAGAAAAATAGAAAACGTAATTATGGAAGCATCAAGTCATGGGTTACACCAAAATAGATTAGATGGACTATTGTTTAATTCAGCTATATTTACTAATTTATCCCAAGACCATTTAGACTATCATAAAAATTTTAAAAATTATCTTAACGCCAAACTTTATTTATTTCAAAATCTGATAAAAAAAGGTGGATTTATTATAACGGATGATAAAATACCTGAATTCAAAAAGATTAAAAATATCAGTTTAAAAAAAGAATTAAAATTATTTACCCTTAAAAACAAATTTTTTCAAATTGTATCCCATAATTATAAAAATGAAGCTCAAATATTAAAAATAAAACACAAAAACCTAACACATGAAATAAAAGTTAATCTTGTAGGAAAAATTCAATTAAAAAATATTTTGATGGCTATAATAGCAGCCTCAAAAAGTAATTTAGACTTAAAAAAAATATTTAGTATTATTCCTAGATTATCATCTGTTGAGGGTAGATTTGAAAAAATAGGAAAAATTAAAAATAAATCTCTAGTATTCCTTGATTACGCTCACACACCAGATGCCTTGCAAACTTGTATTTTAAATATTAGAGAACAATTTCCTGATAAGCATATTTCCGTGCTCTTTGGATGTGGTGGTGACAGAGATAAGGGCAAAAGAACGAAAATGGGCAAAATAGCTGATAAATATGCGGATAAAATTTATCTTACAGATGATAATCCAAGACATGAAAGGCCTAAGAAAATTAGAGATGAGATTAAAAAGGGTATAAAAAAAAGTCAAATTGTTGAAATTTCTAATAGAAAAGAAGCAATTGTAAAAGCAATTAGTAACTTAAATACAGGAAATGTTTTAATAGTTGCAGGCAAAGGCCATGAAAAAATTCAGCAGATTGGAAATAGAAAAGTTTTTTTATCAGATAGGCAAATAATTTTTAATTCAATTAAAAAAAAGAATTTTAATTTATCTAAAAATTTAAAATTAAACATTCTTAACGAAAGGTTTGATCGAAATGTTTTATCATCAAAATCAGTAATTAATAAAGCTAGCATAAACTCCAAGGGTGTTAAAAAAAATGATATTTTTTTTGCAATTAAAGGAAAAAAAAATGATGGTAATAAATTTGTTGAACAAGCAATTCAAAGTAAGGCATCAATAACTGTGGTAAATAAAATTCAAAAAAAACTGCCTATTAATAAACAAGCAAGATCAATAGACCCTTTAGGTTTGCTTACAGAAATTGCAAAAATATATAGGAAAAATATTTCTACAAATATTATTGCCATAACAGGTAGTTGTGGAAAAACTTCTTTAAAGGAATTGTTGGGTAACACCTTAAACAAAATGTCTAAAACAACAATTTCTCCTAAATCATATAATAATAAGTATGGTGTTCCCTTAAGTCTTTTTAATATAAATCAAAATGATGATTATGGTGTTATTGAAGTTGGAATGGACAAAAAAGGAGAAATAGATCAACTCTCAAAAATTATTCAACCCGATATAAGTGTAATCACAAATATTAACTACGCACATGCCAAAAATTTTAAAAACATAAGACAAATAGCTCTAGCAAAAGCTGAAATAATTAATAATACTAAAGATAATGGCTATGTAGTCCTTAACGCTGATGATGCTTTTTTTGGTTTACATAAGAAAATAGCTCATAAAAAGAAAATCAAAGTATTATCTTTTGGAATAAATAATCAATATGCAGATATTAAACTACATAATATCGTAAAATTTAAAAAAAAATACAAAATCTGTATTAAAATAAATAAAATTAAAAAAAATTTTATAGTTTCAAATGATTTTCAAAATCATATTTATAATATCTTGGCAGCGCTAACTGTTAAAAGTGTTTTCTTTAATATTTTAAAATTAGACAAAAATATATTTTTAAATTTTAGAACTCCAGAGGGAAGGGGAGATATAACTAAAATTAAAGTAAATAAAAAAATTATAAATTTGATTGATGAAAGTTATAATTCAAATCCATTATCTTTAAAGACTGCAATATTAAATTATGACAGGATCAAAACAAAAAACGCTAAAAAGTATCTTATACTTGGTGACATGTTGGAGCTGGGGCATCATTCAAAAAAACTTCATGAATCTATAGCACCAGTAATTAATAGAACAAATATTGATAAAGTTTTTGTCAAAGGAAAGGAAATTTCCTTATTATATAATAAAATTTCTAATCTTAAAAAAGGTTCAATTTTAAAGAACAAATTACAAATAAACGATCTAATAGAAAATAACTTTGATAATTATGATTTCTTAATGATAAAGGCCTCAAATGCGACAGGTTTCAATAAGATAGTAAAAGAATTAAAAGGTACAAATTAAATGCTTTATCAATTTTTACTTAACTTTGTTGACACATTTGGTTTCTTAAATGTTTTCAAATACATCACTTTTAGAACTGGATTATCTCTATTTACATCATTAGCTATTGTCCTAATTATTGGTGGACCCTTTATTAAGTATTTTTCTAGCCAAAAAATTTTAAATCCTATTCGAGATAATGGGCCTGAAGAGCACATTGTAAAAAAAATTGGAACGCCAACAATGGGCGGTGTAATCATTTTAATAGGTTTATTAATTTCAGTTTTATGTTGGGGGGACTTAACAAATATAAATATTCTTTTTTGTATTTATATTGCTATTTCGTTTGGTGTTTTAGGTGCTTTTGATGATTATAAAAAAATTAAACACAGCAATTCTTCTGGAGTCTCATCAAAATTTAAAATAATTTCTCAGATTATTTTAGCAATTATAGGAGTTTGTTTTTTTGTTTATTATGTAGAGAGTCAGAACATAACAAACTTATACTTTCCATTCTTTAAAAACTTAATTATTAATTTGGGATGGTTCTTTATACCATTTGCTGTTTTTGTTTTAATCGGTGCATCCAATGCAGTAAATCTAACTGATGGTTTGGATGGCTTAGCAACAGTTCCAGTTATTTTGGTTGCAGGATGTTTTGCATTTATAAGTTATGTAACTGGAAACATTGTTTTTTCTGATTACTTACAAATACCGTATATTGAGGGCACGGGTGAAATCTCAATTTTCTGTGGAGCTATCATAGGATCATGTTTAGGTTTCCTTTGGTTCAATGCTCCACCAGCTAAAATTTTTATGGGAGATACTGGATCTTTGTCCTTAGGAGGATCCCTTGGAGCGGTTGGAATAATAACCAAACATGAAATTGTTCTTGCAATAACAGGTGGACTTTTTGTACTCGAAGCAGTTTCTGTGATGGTTCAAGTTATTTCCTTTAAACTAACTGGAAAACGAATTTTTAGAATGGCTCCAATTCACCACCACTTTGAGAAGAAAGGTTGGCCCGAGTCAACAGTAGTCATAAGATTCTGGATCATTTCTATCATTTTAGCAATGATAGGATTAGCGACTTTAAAGTTAAGATAATGAGCAAAATTAATAATATTTTTTTTAAAAAAAAAATATTAATTTATGGATTAGGTAAAAGTGGAATATCTACTTATAATTTTTTAAGACAGAGGGCTAAAATAAAATTATTTGATGACAATCCTCAAAATAATTTCAGATTTGATAAAAAAAGTCTTTCTTTCACCAAATTACTTAAATGCGAATTTGATTTTATAATAATAAGCCCAGGTATAGACTTTTCCAAATGTAAATTATCAAAATATTTAAAACAAAATTTTTCTAGAGTTTATACAGATCTTGACGTTTTTTACTCATTTTTTGGCAATGATAGTGTTACGATCACTGGCACTAACGGAAAATCGACTACTGCAAAACTTTTATATGATATTTTGAGGGATCAAAAAAAAGATGTTAGGCTTGTTGGAAATATTGGTAATCCCATTTTATCAGAAAAAAAAATTATAAAAAAAACCTTTTTTGTAATTGAAGCATCTTCATATCAGCTTGAATATAGTAAAATTTTTAAATCAAAATATTCAGTAATTCTTAATATCACACCTGATCACATTGAAAGGCACAAAAGTTTTAAAAATTATATAGAAGCTAAATTTAGATTATTAGATTCACAATCTATGCAATCGGTAGCTTTTGTAAAAAGAAATGATCCTGTTATTGCCAAAAAATTGAGAAGAAAAAAATATAAACAAAAAATTATTAAAGTAGATACTTCAATTCAATATTCAATTTTTAAAAAAATTACAAATAACTATTTCATATCATCTGGTAATAGAGAAAATTTAATTTTTGTTTTAAAAATATGCCAAATTTTAAAATTAAACGAAAAAAAAATATTAAGAAAAATAAATAAATTTAAAGGTTTAAAATATCGTCAACAAATAATTTTTGACAATAATTATTTGACTATAATAAATGACTCAAAATCTACTAGCTTAGCTTCATCAGAGAATCTTCTTAAAAATCTTAAAAATGTTTACTGGATTTTGTGTGGCATACCAAAAAAAGGAGACAAGTTTAATCTTAATAAATTTCAATGTAAAAGTTTTAAGGGCTATATATTTGGTAAACATCAAATAGAATTTAGCAAAAATCTTAAGAAAAAATTAACAATTAAAAAGTTTAAAAATTTAAAAGATACACTGAATCAAATATTTTTTGAAATTAAATATAACAAAAGAAATAAAAATATAATTTTATTTAGTCCAGCTGGAGCATCATTTGATAATTTTAAAAATTTTGAAGATAGAGGTTTATATTTTAATCAAACAATAAAAAAATATTTAAATGCCAACAGATAGTTTTCTTTATAAATTTTATTATCAGTGGTGGAAAAATATTGATAAATCTATTTTTTTTATAATTAGTCTATTATTTATTATTGGTCTATTCTTTTCTTTAGTCTCTACCTCTTTAATAGCATCTGATAAATTAGATACAAATAGTTACTTCTTTTTTTTTAAACACTTAGTATATGTTGTTCTAGGTATTTTTATACTTTTTGTATTTTCATCTTTTAATGAAGAACAATTAATCAAATATTCAATAGTGCTTTTTTTTATTTCCTTAATTGCATTAGTATTAGTTCCAATTTTAGGTGTTGAGGTCAAGGGCTCTAAGAGATGGATAGATCTATTTTTTTTACCAAGGTTTCAACCTATAGAAGTTCTAAAGCCCTTTTTAATAGTATTTTTAGCTACCATTCTTTGCACTGAAAAAACCAATTTGATGATTAAATACATACTAACCACCTTAACTATCTCAATTATATCTCTTTTACTAATAGTTCAGCCAGATATAGGGCAAACTTTATTGATAGTTTTCTCTTGGTCTGTTTTAATTTTTACATCTGGAATTAATATATTTATTCTTTTAGCATTTTTCTGCTCAGCAATAATTTTGCTAGCATATTTAATAATATACGTGCCTAAGTTTAACTACATACATGGACGTATCCTTTCTTTCTTTGATAGGGAAACTGGAACTCACAATTTCCAATCTGACAAAGCAATAGACTCTATTACTAGTGGAGGTTTTTTTGGCAAAGGAATTGGTGAAGGTACACTTAAAAACAGAGTGCCTGAGGCACATACAGACTATATCATCTCTGTAATTTCTGAAGAATTTGGAGTGGTGGCCATAATGTTAATATTATTATTGTTTTTAATTTTCATTTATATGGTCTTTAAAAAAATTAGTTTTGAAACAGACGATAAAACTAAATTAATATTAATCGGTTCAATAAGTTTAATTTTGATGCAAGCAACAATTCATGTTGGAGTAAATATTAGATTATTTCCAACGACTGGTATGACTTTACCTTTTTTAAGTTATGGAGGATCGTCAATTATAAGCACATCTATATTAGCAGGTATTATATTAAATTTAACTAAAAGAAAAATAAATTAATTAATGAAAAAAAAAATTTTGATTACCACAGGCGGATCGGGTGGACATGTATTACCAGCTTTAACAATTTACGACCATTTAAAAATTGAGTACGATATGTTTATTTCAAGTGATCAAAGAGGGTTAAAATATTTTGAAATAGAAAAGTATAAACCTATAATTGTTGATACTCCAAAACTAAAAATCTCTATTTTTTTTCCTTTTGTAATTATTAAAGTTTTTTTATTAATAATAAAATCTTTAAGTGTTTTAAAAAAAGAAAAAATATCGATTTTAATTTCAACTGGTGGATATATGTCTTTACCATTATGTTTTGCTGCAAAATTATTGGGTATAAAAATTTATTTAATTGAACCAAATATGGTTATGGGTAGAGCAAATAAATTTTTTTTAAAATTTTCAAAAATTTTAATTTGTTACTCAAGAAATATTATTGATTTTCCTAAAAAATTTGAAAACAAGTTAAGAATTCTAAAACCTTTGGTAAGAAAAAAATATTATGAAGAATTAATGAATATTGAAGAAAAAAGATTATTTACTATTACAATTATAGGAGGTAGTCAGGGCGCCAAAATATTTGATAATTTATTACATCAAATTTTAGCTAAAGTTTCAAAAAGCATAAGAATAAAAATTATCCACCAAACAAGTGAAAGTAATCAAAATTTTCTTATAAACTTTTACAAAGAAAATAAAATTGAACACCATGTTTTTGTGTTTGAAAAAGATCTAAATAAACTTTTAATTAAAACTGATTTATGTATTACAAGAGGTGGTGCTTCAAGTTTAGCAGAATTGTCTTTATTAAATGTCCCATTTATATCTATCCCCCTTCCATCATCTATGGACAACCATCAATATGAAAATGCAAAATTTTATGAGGATCAAAACACTTGTTGGATTATAAATCAAAAAAATTTTGACAAACAAAATTTTGAAGACCTTTTGCTCAAGATAATTAAAAATAAAGAGGAGTATTTGGTTAAAAAAAAGAATTTAAAAAATTTAAATTATCAAAATACATGGATTAATGTTAATCAAAATTTATTATCAATTTTAAATGAAAATTAAATTAGCAAAAACTGAGTTAATACATTTTATTGGCATTGGTGGTATTGGTATGAGTGGTTTGGCTTTAATAATGAAAGGCAAAGGTTTTAGGGTCCAAGGTAGCGATATCTCTATTAATAAAAATATAGAAAGGCTTAAAAAAGAAAAAATAAAAGTTTTAATTGGACATAAAAAACAAAATATAAATAAGGCAACAATATTGGTTGTATCTTCAGCTATAAAAAAAAATAATCCAGAAATGTTACAGGCTAAAAAGAAACAATTGCCTATTTATAAAAGAGGAGAAATGTTAGCAAATATTGTTTCTTTAACAAAAAATATCGTTGTAGTGGGCTCCCACGGCAAGACTACTACCACATCTTTAATAGCTTCTATTTTTCAAGAAACGAAAATAGATCCAACCATTATTAATGGAGGTGTGATAAATTCTATAAATAATTCTGCAAAACTTGGTAAAAGTGAATGGTCAATATTAGAAGCCGATGAGTCAGATGGTAGTTTTGTTCATACCCCACCAACTTACGCAATCATAACAAATATTGATAGAGAACACATGGATTATTATCAATCTATGGATAAATTAAATAAATATTTTGAAAATTTTGTCAACAAAGTTCCATCCTTTGGAAAATCATTTATTTGTTTAGATAATAAAAATAATAGAAATTTATTAAAAAAATTAAAAAATAAAAATTTTTACACTTATGGTATAGACGACAAATCTAACTACAGCGTTAAAAATATTAAGCAATTTCGAGAATATTCGGAGTATGATTTAAAAATTAGATTGCCTAATAAAAAAATTATAATAATAAAAAAAATAAAAATTCCTTTATTAGGTTTGCATAATATTAAAAATTCAGTAGCCGCAACTGCTGTAGCACTTAATGTGGGCTTAAGTATTTCAAATATAAAAAAAGGACTTAAAAACTTTAAAGGTGTTCAAAGAAGATTTAATAAAATTTTTACCTTTAACAAAGTTGATTTTTTTGATGATTATGCTCATCATCCAACTGAAATTAAAGAAGTTCTTAACGGAGTAAAAAAAGTTTATTCGAATTATGAAAAAATATGTATTTTTCAACCACACAGGATATCAAGATTAAAAGATTTAAAGTCAGAATTTGCCTATGCATTTAAAGATGCAGACAAAGTAATTCTTTTTCCAATATATACTGCAGGTGAAAAAATCAAGCTAGGTTTTAGTTATTATAATTTTGCAAAAGAAATAATAAAAAAATCCAAAGTCGAACTATTTCTAGTGAATGATAAATATCAATTAGCAAAATATATAAAACATAATATTTACGGGGATAAAATAGTAATAGGTATGGGGGCGGGTTCTATTTCATCATGGATGAGAGCAATGCCTAAATTTTTGTAATGAGTGATTATTTAAAAGAATTATCGACAGAATTTAACGAAAATCTCAAATTAAATTATGATTTAAAGAAAAAGAATTGGTTTAATATTGGTGGCAAAACTAGGATTTATTATAAAGCGAAAAATTTAAAAGAATTAATCAAGTTTTTAAGAAAGATTGGTAATAAAGAAAAGATTTTTATTTTAGGAGCGGGTTCAAATACATTAATCACAGACAATGATTATGATGGCGTTGTAATCAAATTATTAAATAACTTTAATAATATTTCATTATTAACTGATGAAATTATAATTGCAGGTAGTGCTGTTAGTGACAAATCGCTATCAGAATTCGCAATTAATAATGGTTTGGGGGGCTTTGAATTTTTATCATGTATTCCAGGGACGGTTGGTGGTGGCATTAAAATGAATGCAGGATGCTTTGAAAAAGAATTTAAAGATATTCTAATTTCTATTCAAGCAGTAGATAAATCAGGTAAGGTTTTAACTATTCTAGCTAAAGATATAGATTTTAAATATAGAGATAGTGGATTATCAGACGATCTCATATTTTTGAGCGCATCCTTTAAGGGATACAAAAAAGATAAAGCTCTAATAAAGAGCGAAGTTCAAAAATTAGTGGAAAAAAAAGAACAAGCTCAACCTACAAGAATAAAAACTGGTGGTAGCACATTTAAAAATCCTATTAACCAAACTGATAAAAAGGTATGGCAGCTAATTAGTGAGTCTGTGCCTCTTGAAAAATCATTTGGAGATGCTTCAATTTCTGAGAAGCACTGTAATTTTTTTGTAAACAAAGGTAATGCTAAATTTGAAGACATGAAAAATTTGATTAAATTTGTAGCTGATTGTGTTTTTAAAAAAACTGGGATTAATCTTGAAACAGAAATTAAGATAATAGAATAATTTGAAAAAAAAAATTTTAATAATATCGGGGGGAATTTCAAAAGAGAGATTAATTAGTCTTGATACAGGATTACAGGTTGCAAAAGAGCTAAGAAAAAATTCATGCAAAGTAAAAATTTCTGAGCCAAATAGTAATTTAGAAAAAACTATCAAAAAATTTAATCCTGATGTTATTTTTAATGCATTACACGGACAGTTTGGAGAAGATGGTTATATTCAAACAATACTTGAGAAGTTTAAGATACCATATACTCATTCAGGTGTAATTCCATCTGCAATTGCAATGGACAAAGAAATATCTAAAAAATTATTTATAAAATATAAAATTAATACCCCAAAATTCATTACATATTCATTTGATAAAAAAAAACCACAACTAGTTAAAATAATAAATAGTAAATTTAAATTTCCAGTTGTAGTTAAACCATTAAATGAAGGTTCAAGTGTAAATGTATTTATTTGTAACAGGAAAAATGTATTTAATATTTTAAATTCGCTTAAAAACTACAAAAAGGTAATGATTGAACAGTTTATAGGAGGTCGAGAGATACAAGTTGCAATATTAGGAAAAAGAAAATTAGGAGCTATAGAATTAAAACCTAAGAGAAAATTTTATGATTATCAAGCTAAGTATAATACTAACGCTAAAACTCAACATATTATAAAAATCGATTTACCTAAAAAAAAATTAAATGAAGTGTTAAACATAGCCCATAAAGCACATAAAATAATTAGATGTCGAGGAGTTACAAGGTCAGATTTTAAATATTTTAAAGGTAAATTTTATTTGTTAGAGATAAATACTCAGCCTGGAATGACTAAACTTTCTTTAGTACCCGAAATAGCCGCTCATCATGGCATGAGCTTCATAGAATTAATAGAGTGGATATTAAACGATGCATCTACAAAAAGGTAAAAAAATTTTAATTTATTTATTTCTATTTCTAATAGTGGGATCAATTAATAATATTGCTTTAACAAAAATTAATTTTGAAAAAAATAATAGTATTCAAATTTCAGGATTAAATGAAAATCAGAATATAAATCTTTTAGAAAATATTAAAGAGCTAAACATAAAAAATATTTTTTTTCTTAATGGAAAGGAAATTTCTAAAATTATAAGTTCTAATAGTTTAGTTGAAAATTACGAAATATTTAAAAAATATCCCTATGTCCTAGATATTAAAATCGAAAGAACCAAATTTTTGGCAAAAATAAATAATAATGGAAAAACATTTCTTATAGGGACAAATGGAAAGTTATCTGATGTAAAATTTTCAGATAAGGAGTTGCCATTTATATTTGGCAAACCAAAAGTAGATGAATTTATCGAATTTACTAATCTAATTGAGCAATCAAAACTTCCGTTTAATCAAGTTAAAAACCTATATTTTTTTCAATCGAAAAGATGGGACTTAGAACTTAAGAATAATGTTATTTTAAAATTATCAAAAGATCATACTAAACTTTCGTTAGACCAAGCTTTCGAACTAATAAATGACAAAAATTTTAAAAATATTAAAGTAGTCGATGCAAGAATTAAAAATCAAATCATTTTGAATGACTGAGGAATTAAGTTTTGAAGCGTGTTTAGGCATTTCTCAAAATAAATTTCAAATTTATTTATTGGATAAAAAAAGTTTAAAGAATATTTACAAGGAAGAAGTTTATCTAGAAAATACCTCAGATTTAATTGATTACAACTTACTCCATAGCTTTCTTGATAAAAATATTTTTAAAATTGAAAAATTAATTGGAAAATTTCTAAGAAGTATAGTTGTAGTAATAGAAAATAAACAAACTTTAAATTGTTCAATTGGAATAAAGAAAAAAAATTACGGTGAAAAAATTGACAAAAATAATTTAGAGAGTTCACTAGCTGAGCTTAAGAACTTGTATAAAGAAAATTATAATAATAATAAAATCATGCATTTTATAATTAGTAAATGTTTAATAGATGGGGTTAAGTATACATCATTTGACCAACAAATTGATGGTGAAGATATGTGTATTGAAGTAGATTTTATTTCTATTTCAAATATTTTGATTCAAGAAATCAGCAATGTGTTAGAAAAATATCAAATAAAAATAGATCGTATACTTGAAAAGAAATATATAAAAAACCTCTTTAAAGGAGAACATCTAGATCTATCTCTAATTGCTTTTAAAATACAAAGCGGTCACAATAAGAATGAAATTATTTTAGTTCCAAAAAGCCTAAAAAAGAGGGGCTTTTTTGAAAAATTTTTTCAACTATTTAGTTAGAATCGTCTTATCTGGTAACATTAGTTGTTTTTAAATTTTAGAAGATACAAATTACATATTACTTGTGTCTTATCTAACTCAAAAAACAGTCAAGAATAATATTTCTTTCAGTGGTATCTCTTTACATAGCGGGCATAATGTTAATATTTGCATTAAGCCAGCGAAACCTGATTATGGGATAGTTTTTAAAAGAGTTGATTTAAAATTAAATAATATAATTTATCCAAATTTTAATAATGTCACAAATACATCTTTAAATACAACAGTAGAGAATGAGTTTGGTGCAAGAGTTTCAACAATAGAACATTTAATGGGTGCTTTGTTTGGTTTAGGAATTGATAATGCATTAATTGAAATTGATAACGAGGAAGTTCCAATTTTAGATGGTTCAGCCAAAGTATTTATAGATAAAATAATTTCATCAGGTTTCGAAGTAAGTAATTCTCCAATTAAAGTCATAAAAATAAACAAAGAAATAAAATACTCAGAAGGGGAAAAATTTATATCAATTAAACCCTCAACACTAAGTCTAGATATAGATTTTGAATTAAAATATGAAAACAAAATTATTGGAAACCAAAGAAAAAAAGTCAAAGTATATGAAGATGACCTTAGAGATATTTACAATTCTAGAACTTATTGTTTATTTGAGGATATTGAAATTATTAAAAAAAATGGGCTTGCAAAAGGTGGAAGTCTAGAAAATGCTATAGTAGTAAAAGGTGAAGAGATATTAAATTCAGAGGGACTAAGAAACGACAAAGAGTTTGTAAATCATAAAATTTTAGATTGTATTGGCGACCTTTATACTTCTGGCTATAGAATCGTAGCTAGTATTACATGTTCCCAAGGGGGTCATTATTTGACAAATCAATTACTTAGAGAGGTTTTTAGAGATAAGCAAAATTTTTCTATGTTAGAAATTAGAGAAAAAAATCTTCCCCATACATTAATTAATAAAAATTTGTTAAGATCAATAGCTTAAATAAAAGTTAGCATTTAAATTATTTTTTAAGTCATTATAAAAGTGTTAATGAATTTTATAAATCATTTTATTTTAATATTTATACTTGTGATTTTTACATCTTGTTCAAAAGAAACACTTAAAAAATCAGTAATTAAAGAAACTAACTTAGACGCTCAAGTCTTAGAGGCTTATAAAGAAGGTTTAGAAGCTCTAAATGCAGGTGACGTATTATTTGCAGCTAAAAAATTTAATGAGGCTGAAATTTTATTCCCACAATCTACTTGGGCACCAAAGTCTGCTCTAATGGCAGCATATTCATATTATAAACAAGATTATTATCTAGATTCCATAGCTGAACTTGAAAGATTTTTAAGAGTATATCCCTCACATAAAAATTTAGACTATGTCTATTACCTTTTAGGTATTTGCTATTATGAGCAAATTGTTGATGAAAAAAAAGATACACAATCAATTTTACTTGCTAAAGAAAATTTTAGTCAAGTTTTAAAAAAATTTCCCAATACTGACTATGCTTTAGACTCTGAGTTCAAAATAGATTTAATTAACGATATTTTAGCATCTAAAGAAATGTATATAGGTAGATATTATTTTGATCGAAAAAAATGGATTCCAGCAATCAATAGATTTAAAAAGGTTGCCGACGAATATGATACCACAATTTATGTTGAAGAAGCATTACATAGGCTCGTAGAAGTTCATTATATAATAGGGCTTAACAAAGAAGCAAAAAAATATGCACAAATTTTAGGTTACAATTATAAATCTTCAAAATGGTATGAAAAATCTTACGCGGTATTTAATAAGGATTATGAGAGAAAAAAAATTAAATCAGAAAAGAAAAAAAAATTTTTTAAAAAAGTAAAATCAATATTTGCTATAGATGAATAAAGAAAAAATTCAAAAAGATTTTATTAAAAAACTGCAACTACTAAATAAATATAATAATTTTTATTTTGATAAAAGTAAACCAATTGTTTCAGATAAAGAATATGACGATTTAAAAAGAGAAATTATATTTTTAGAAAACAAATATCTATTTTTAAGATCCAAGAATTCTCCTTCAAAATCTGTAGGTCACAAGCCCTCAAAGAATTTTAAAAAGGAAAATCATAAAGTTCCAATGTTGTCGCTCGCAAATGCTTTTTCAGAGGAAGATCTAATAAATTTCGAAAAAAAAATTACAAATTTTCTTTCAAAGAAAGAAGGTTTTGAAATTTCATACAGTGCCGAACCTAAAATAGATGGCATATCTGCCTCATTAACATACAAAAATGGTAATCTCGTGAGAGGTCTTTCAAGGGGAGACGGTAAAGAAGGTGAGGATATAACTAAAAATTTAATTACCATCAAAGATATTCCAAAAAAAATATTGTCAAAAGATTTTCCTGAAGAAATTGATATAAGAGGTGAAGTTTTTATTCAAAATAGTGATTTTGAATTTTTAAAAGACAAATTTGCAAATCCAAGAAATGCAGCATCAGGTTCTTTAAGACAAAAAAACCCTGAAGATACTCAAAAAATTCCACTAAATTTTATCGCTTATACTTTTGGTTTTGAAAATGGTTTAAAAGTTGAAAATCAATCTGATTATCTAAAAAAATTGAAAAATTGGGGTTTTAAAATTAATCCTTTGAATAAATTGATCACTGGAGTTAAAAATTTAATAAACAATTATAACGAGATAGAAAAAAAAAGAGCTGATTTAGACTTTGATATTGATGGAATTGTATACAAAGTTAATGATTTTGGTCTTCAAAAAAGGCTAGGAAATGTTGCTAATGCACCAAGGTGGGCAGTTGCACATAAATTTTCCTCAAATAAGGCTGTTTCTCAAATCAAAGATATTGAAATTCAAATTGGAAGAACCGGAGCTTTAACTCCAGTTGCAAAAATTAAACCAATTAATATTGGTGGAGTACAAGTATCCAATGCAACTTTGCACAATGAAGATGAAATTATTAGAAAAGATATTAGAATTGGTGATACAGTAACCGTAGAAAGAGCTGGAGACGTAATACCTCATGTTGTTTCAGTTGATATATTAAAAAGAAAAAACACATCAAAGAAATTTATTTTTCCAAAAAAGTGTCCATGTGGTTATGAAACAATCAAAGAGTTTAATAAAATCACTAAAAAATTTGATGCTGTAAGACGGTGCCCAGATAGAGGTTTTGAATGTAATCGAATTGCAAAAGAAAAACTTAAACATTTCGTTTCAAAAGAAGCTTTTAATATCGACGGATTTGGAAAAAAAATTGTAGAAAAGTTCTGGGAACTTAGCTTAATCAAACTTCCACAAGACATTTTTAAATTGGATTATGCTAGAATTGAAAAATTGGATGGATGGGGTAAGCTGTCGGTAGATAATTTAAGATATTCAGTTGATGAAAAAAAACTAATTTCTCTAGAAAGATTTATTTACTCCTTAGGGATTAGACATATAGGATTAGAAAATGCTAAATTATTATCAAGATATTTTGGATCTTTTCAAAAATTCAAAACTTTATCAAAAAAAAATAATTATAATGATTTATTGAATATTGATGGTATTGGAGAAACTCAATTAGTTTCTATTAAAAATTTTTTTTCAAAAAATAATAATCTAAAAATTTTAAATGAATTAGATAAGGTTCTAAATATCCAGGATGCTAAAGTTGTTAATACAAAAGGTTTATTAAGAGACAAATCTTTTTTGGTTACAGGGAAATTAAACAACATTAGTAGAGCGGAGGTGAAATCACTAATCGAAGAAAACTCTGGCACAACAGTGAGTAGTGTGTCTAAAAAGTTAAATTATTTAATTACTGGCGAAAAACCAACTAAAAAAAAAATAGAGAGTGCTAAAGCATTAAAGATAAAAATTATAAATCAAGATGAATTTTTAAGAATGTTAAATAAGACTGGCTAACCACTTTTTTTCATTTGAATTTAAATATTTTGATATTTTAGAATACACATTTAAATGATATTTAAATAAATAATTCTTTTCAAAATTTGTAAGTAGATTAAGATTGATTAAATCTTTTTCAATGGGAGCTGTAGTTAAATTTTCAAAAAATAATCTTTTATTTTGTCTTTTTACATAGACTAAATTTTCTATACGAATCCCAAATTTATTTTTTTTGTAAAAACCGGGTTCATTACTTAAAATCATTCCTTCTTTAATTTTTACCTTATTTATCTTGGATATCGACTGTGGTCCCTCATGAACATTTAGAAAAAAACCAACACCATGGCCTGTTCCATGGGTATAATCTAAATTATTCTTTTTTAGAAATTTTCTAGCTCTAATATCAATTTTTTTTCCAATATTATCTTTTTTAAGATCAGTAGTTGCTACTGCTATATGACCTTTTAAAACTTTGGTGTAAATATTTTTAATATTTTGGCTTTGTTTAGAGAAACAAAGAGTTCTGGTAACATCTGTTGTTCCATATTTGTATTGTCCACCTGAGTCACATAAAAATATATCTTTTTTTCTTATAATCCGACAATTATCTGGTTTCGCTCTATAATGAACTATTGCTCCATTTTTTCCAGTTCCAGCAATTGTATCAAAACTTGGATAAAGATAATTTTTGTTTTGTTTTCTAAATTTTTCCAATTTGTTTTGTGCCTGGACTTCGGTGATTTGTTTTTTATTAGTATTCTTCATCCAATATAAAAATTTGGTTAGTGCTGCTCCATCAGATATATGTGATTTTATCATATGACTGATTTCAGTCTTATTTTTAATTGATTTAAAATGATAAATTGGATCTTCTCTTTTTTTAATTTTAAATTTTGATTTAATTAAATTTTCAAAATAAATAGAACAAGTGTTTTCATCAATAATAAAACTATTACCTTTTAATTTTGAGATTTCATTAAAATCTATAATCTGATTAGAATTTATAATTTTTTGATTTATAAGTTTTTTACATTTTATTTTATTGGCTATTAGATAAATTTTTTTTGTTTTGCTAACTATCAATCTTGAGTTTGGCATAGGTGTATTTGGACCGTCTTTACCTCTAATATTCAAAGTCCATGCCACATTTTCTGGTGCACTGATAAATAAATAATCAGACTTATTTTTTTTTAAATATCTTGAAACTTTAGTTAATTTTGAATTTTGACTTTCTCCAACAATATTTTTATTTAAATGAAAAAATGGATGTGTATCATTAACTTTAAATTTTTCTATTTGATCTATTAAGTTTTCATTTATAAATTTTAATTTATTTAATTTTAAGAAAAACTTATTAATCTGTTTATAAGTAAAAAGCTTTGGATCAATACCAAGAGTAAGATTTTTAAATAAATTACAATTAATTAATTTTTCAATACCTATTATTTTAAAATTTTTACCACATTCAATCTGACTTTGAATTGTATATCTACCATCTGTAAACAAATAATTTTTATTTTTTAAAATTATTGCAATTCCAGCAGATCCACTAAAATTCGATATTATTTTAAGTCTATTAATTTTAGAATATTCAGTAAAATAATCATCGTTTTTTGGAACAACATATCCATCTATGTTGTATTGTTCAAATTTATTTCTTAAAATCTTAATTTTATTCATCACTTTATTCTTTTTTGGTATCGTATCCACCCTGGACTTCTGGTTCCTTCCTCTACTTCAAAATCTTGGTTAAATTCAAAATCTTCCTCATTATTAGCTTCATCATCAAAAAATGAATTTTTTTCTAAATTTTTTTCTGGCAGTTCCTCAATAAATCTTGACGCCATACTATCAATCCAGTCACCTTGATAAAATCTATTCATTGAAAATGAAATTATAGCTTTTTGTTTAGCTCTAGTTATTCCAACATAAGCAAGCCTTCTTTCCTCTTCAAGGCCCTTTTGGCCCTTTTCTTCAATAGATTTTTGATGTGGGAATAACCCTTCTTCCCAGCCGGGTAAAAAAACCACATCAAATTCCAAACCTTTTGCAGCATGCATTGTCATCATATTAACTTTTTCTCCATCCCATTCCTGATCTACTGAGGTTGCTAGTGAGACATGTTCTAAAAAACTTTCCAAATTATCAAATTCCTTCATAGCACTTAGTAATTCTTTGATATTCTCTAGTCTATTTTCGTTATCTAAATCTTTTTTATTTTTAAGCATTGCTGAATAACCTGACTCATCCAGGACAATTTGTAATAACTTGACATGATTTGATTTTTTAATTTCTAAATCATTTCTCCATTTATTTAAAGAGTTAATAAAAAAGCCCAAACCAATTTTAGCTTTTGGCTTAATAAGATTTTGTTCTAACATTTTACCAGCTGCTCTCTCTAAATTTAAATTATTTTCTTTTGCAAATTCATGGATATTTTTAAGAGTACTATCTCCTATTGCTCTTTTGGGGTTGTTTACAATTCTCTCAAAGGCTAAATCATCTTTTTCTTGGTGAATTAATCTTAAATAAGCAACACAATCTTTAATTTCTGCTCTTTCATAAAATTTAGTTCCTCCTAAAATTCTATAAGGCATTCCAATTTTAAGAAACCTTTCCTCAAATTCTCGAGTCTGAAAAATGGCTCTAACCAGAATTGCAACATTATTGTATGAAAATTTTTTTTTAATTTTTTTTTCAATTTCATCTGAAACCCCAATTGCTTCATCTTTGCCATTTTTAAAACAGTTTAATTGAACTAGATCTCCTTCTTCCATTGTAGTGGTTAAAGTTTTCCCAACTCGATTTTGATTGTTTGCAATAAGATTGGAAGCTACAGATAAAATATTCTGCGAAGACCTATAATTTTGTTCAAGTCTTATAACTTTTGTATTTTCATAAACTTGATCAAATTCGAGAAAATTTTTTATTTCAGCTCCTCGCCAACTATAGATAGACTGATCATCATCCCCAACACAGCATATATTTTTATTTTTTTCAGATAAAAGATTGAGCCATCTACTTTGAATGAAATTTGTATCTTGGTATTCGTCAACAAGAATATATTTAAAATTATTAGAATAAATTTCTCTTATATCAGAATAATTCTCTAAGATTTTAACAGTATGTAAAATCAAATCACCAAAGTCACACGAATTTAAGTCAGTTAATTTTTGTTGATACACTTTGTATAGAGGCAAAATAGTTTTTTCATAAATATCTTTTTTGTTAATAATGACCTCTGATGGGTAATATCCTTTGTTTTTCCAACGATCTATTATTGCCAATATAAATCTTGGTGATAATTGTTTAATATCTACATTATCAGCTTTACAAATATTTTTAATCAATCTTATTTGATCATCAGTATCTATTATTGTGAAATTTGAATTTAAGTTTGCAGCGGATGCATGTTTTCTAAGAAGCTTTGCACAAATTGAATGAAAGGTTCCAAGCCAGGAAAGACCAGTTGCAGCTGAACCCAAAATATTACTTACTCTATTTTGCATTTCTTTTGCTGCTTTATTTGTAAAAGTTACTGCTAAAATCTGATTAGGAAATGCCTTTTTTTCTTTTATAATATTGGCAATTCTAGAGGTTAAAACTTTAGTTTTACCTGAACCAGCGCCGGCAACAATTAAAAGTGGGCCATCTAAGTGTAATACAGCCTCTTTTTGAGGCTCATTCAAATTTTCCAGATAATCTTTGTTTATCATTTAAAATAATACTTTATAAGATCTCTTGATCAAAATGACCAAGCCAAACTCATTTGTTAAAAATTTAAAAAACATTAATAAGTCAATTAATAGTCTATTAGAGCGAAATTTAAACAAGTTAAAATTTGATAATTTAAAAATTTTAGCAAGCAGTAATAAATTTATCCTTACATTTGTCGCACTGTTTTTTTATTTGTTTCTTACTTGTTAGTTCCAACTTTTTATAAACAGGGTGACATTTCTAAAGAATTAAAAAATGAACTGCTAAATAAATTCAACTTAGATTTTACTTTTAATCAAAAGTTAAATTATAATTTTTTTCCAAGACCACATTTTGTGAGTA
>CACNGH010000001.1:0-251579 GCA_902619815.1 uncultured Pelagibacteraceae bacterium | reverse complement strand
GATTGAAATATATTTATGAAAAAAAAGAATTTGATTACATAATTCCGATGGATGGAGATGGAGAAGATAGACCTGAAGAAATTAAAAACTTCATAGAACTTTCTGAGCAAGTAGGTGAACAATCAATTGTAGGAGAGAGAGTGAAGAGGTCAGAGGGACTTTTTTTTCAAATTTGTTATAAGTTTCACAAGTTTTTAACCTTAGCGTTTACAGGCCAATCAATTAAATTTGGCAACTTCACATGTCTATCAAAATCAACAGTTGAAAAATTGTTAAAAGAAAAAGCTACTTGGAGCAGCTTTTCTGGCTCATTGAGAAAGGTAGAAAAAGATTTAGTTTCTTCACCCTCTATTAGAGGAACAAGGTATTTTGGACCCTCACAAATGAGTTTTTTAAATTTATTAAAACACTCTCTATCAATTATTAGTGTTTATAGAAAAACAGTTCTAATACGCTCTGCTTTATTTATTGTTTTTTACATTTTGCTGATAAAAAGTAACGCTTCTGTTATTACCTCTTTACCCTTAGTTTTGTTGTTAATTATGATTTATTCAATTTCTAGTTTAGCTCTAAGAGAAAATATTGATGAATTTAATAATTGTTTAACAAACATCCACGATATTGATAAAATAAAATAACATAAATTGTTTTCTTAAAATGAAAAAAATTTTATTTTTTATTTTTTTAATTTTACCAACTTTTGCCAATAGTTTTGATGAACACTATAAATTTGATCACTGGGCTTATGAAAGAATTATGTTTGGAAAAACAGAAAGTCGTGAAGAAGCAAAAAAACTTTTAGACAGTTATAAACTTAATAATCTTGAGGTAAGAGATACAAATAAACCTTATTTAGGACCTATAATAGATGGTCATTCACATCCAAGAAAATCCACCGGAAAAGCTTTAGATATAGGTACTGAGTATTTTATAGATGATTTGCCAATGTTAACAAAAAAGGCAAATGTTTTTATGTCTGTAATTATGGGAACTCCGAATACTTACAAATCAAAAGATAATTGGAATTATTATTATGATTTTGCAGCAGAGCATCAGAATGTCTTAACCAATTGTCATTCAAATTTTATTGGAATGGCAGCAAATAAAAAAAAATATAAGAACTCAGAAGTTAATAAAGAGTTTAAAAAAACTGTTAAAAGATTTAAAAAAGGACAATGTTATGGATTGGGAGAAACTGGACTGGTTCACTATAATAAAAAGAAAAAAAATCCCCCTTATGGTGGGTATCAACCGCCATTAGATTTAGATCTTAAGCACCCAATTATTGATAAGGCGTTCGAATTTGTCAATGAACACCATATGCCGATTAACTTACACCTGGAGCCTTTTCATGAAATAGATGGGATAGATAGATTAACAGAGTTTAAAAATTTTTTTAAAAAAAAATGTGAAAAATACCCCAATGCAAAAATTGTGATAGCTCATACAGGAATGATGCCAACAAAAGACCTTGAAGAAATTTTTGATTATTGTCCTAATACATATACTGACTGGAAATTAGCATTTCATTGGTCTTCTCTTTGGGGCTTTGAGGATTTGCATATCCCAAATGATTATAGATTTAAATTACACGAGGTTTGGGCAAAATCGATGGAAAAATATTCTGATAGATATTTTTTTGGTTCTGATCAAAAATTAGGTAAAAGCCCAGCACATGATGTTTTTGTGGAACACTATATGAAGCATGTTCGTTTGATGATTGGATCCTTAAGCCCAGAAGTGCAAGAAAAAATTGCATATAAAAATGCAGCTAAACTTTTTAAAATTAATCTTAATCAACCTTTAATTGTTAGCAAACAATAAAAAATGAAAAAAATTCTTTTAACTTTATTTGGCATATTTCTATGTTTATCTGCTGAAGCAAAAGTTAAATCTAAAGATATATCTTTTCCTAAACATTTTTATACAGATAAGATTAAATCATGCTCGTATGTGGGTGGTGAGAACTTTAAATCTAAATATAAAAAAGCTAGAATTGAAACCTTAATAAGTTTAGATTGGATGAGTGAATGGGCGTTAGGTAATTCGAGAAGTGTTAATCACCTAAATTTAACTGGTCCAATGACCTCGTTTGCTGTTGCTACCCATAATGCAATTGGCAATAATGATAAAGAGGACATTGATGCCGCTAAAGAAATATTAATTAAAATAGCTAAAGCAAACGTTTTACTAGATACAATTGGTAAAGAAGAGCTAAAAAAAAAACCAAAGTGTTGGAAAGATGGAAATCCTGAAGCACCTTGTTGGTACCATGCGTACGAATTTGCAAGGGATGCTTTTACAAATTATTTAATAATAGCAACTTATCTTAAGGATAATCTAAATGATAAAGAACTTAAAACTGTTAACATGTATATTCAGAAAATGCATAAAAAATTTATCAAACCAGATGCCTTTTATGATGAAGATAAAGGTTTTTATGCAATGGGAAATGGTGGAATACCAAATTTAGTTTTTGCAAATTGGACAAATGATAAAAAACTTGCTGCAAAAGAATTTAATTTTAGATTTTATCAAATAGATAAACTTTTTTATGAGGATGGATATATTAACAATAATTCTTTTAGAGGATATAGAGGTCTGTGGTATCACTCTTATGGTTTAAATTCAGCTTTAGGATATGTCTACTTAGCTAATTTATGGGGAGCTGAAGTTCCTAACACAGTCATTAATAAAATTACTAAAGCAGCAGAAGTTTTAAATTTAGGGATAACTGATTATGAAAGTTTCTCTTCAAGAAAGTACGATGGTGAGCAAAAAAACAATCAATATAAAAAACATAATGCTAGAAAGCATACTCATCAAGAGGCTTTAGCTATTGATACTTTAATGGAAATAGTAACTGGAATAAAACTTGAAAAAGATACTACCTATTTAGCTAAAAGACCCATGTATGGAATAGACGATTTAATTGGATTTAATGCCAACTGTATAAAATGATTTAAGCTCTAATCGTTGGTAAACAATAAAAATCGGCTGTGTCGATTTTAGAAGAATACTGTCTTCGCATATTCCATTTTTTGTGAACACCAGCGCTTGCAACACTTAAAGTAGATCTTCCATACCGATGATTGGTATTATCAATTGATCGCATTAAACTATTTATTTTCTCATCTTTTTCAGAGGTAAATAAATTTGTTTTATCACTAGCATTAGATAAACCTGTGAGCATCACCCCTGCTTTTTGATAACGATATCCATTTTTAAATATACTCCCAAGTATTGAAACTGCTGTCTTAACTGTTTCAATACTATTATTTGTTGCAATTGGAAAATCAATAGTCTTTGCATTTGAATAGTATCCATAGTTTCTTTGAAAAGGACTGGTTCTAACAAATACTGTGATTGCTTTTGCAACTAACGACTCAGATCTAATTTTCTCAGATGCGTTTAAACAATAATTTGCAACTGCTTCTTTTAATTCTTGAAATGTTTCAATTCTTTTTCCAAATGATCTTGAAACTACGCAACTTTTTCTTTTAGTGGTAGTCGTCTCTAAACCTATACAAGGAACTCCTCTAAGCTCCATTGCTGTTCTCGAGCTTAGAACATTAGAAGATTTTTTGATCCATGTGTTAGATTTATTTTTTAATTGTTTAGCATTATAAATTCCATGCTTTTGATAAAACTTAGTCAGTTGTCTGCCAACACCCCATACATCATTAATTTCAACTTTTTCTAAAATAGGATCTAAATTTTCTATACCAATTAAACTGGTCACCCCTGATTGTTTTTTCTTTGCAATATGATTTGCAATTTTACTTAAAGTTTTTGTTTTAGCAATCCCAATACTAGTTGGAATACCTGTCCACTGTAAAACAGTTTCTCTAATTTCTTTACCAACTTTTTCTATATCTTGATCAGGAAAATTAGATAAATCCAAAAATGCTTCGTCAATTGAATAGACTTCGATTTCTGAATTAAATCTTTTAAGAGTTCGCATCACTCTTCTAGATAAATCCCCATACAAAGAATAATTTGAGGAAAAAACTTCAACTTTATTTTTAATAATAATATCTTTGCCTTTAAAGTAGGGCTCACCCATTTTAATTCCTAAAGCTTTTGCTTCGTTAGATCTTGAGATGATACAACCATCATTATTAGATAAAACAACAACTGGTTTTCTTCTTATTTTAGGGTTGAATAATCTTTCACAGGAAACATAAAAAGAATTACAATCAACTAATGCTATTTTTTTAGTACGTAGAATGGATGACATAAGTAACTACTCCCCAAATAAAAATATCCTGTTCTTCATTAATTAAAATTCTGTCAGCAAATTCTTTAGAACCAGAGGTTAAAAATTTTTTATCTCTCTCTTGAACCAAAGTTTTTACCACTAACTCATCGTGAACGTTTGCAATCACTGTTGAAAAGTTTTTTGGTTTCAAACTTTTATCAACTACCAATAAATCTCCATCATTAATTCCAACATCAACCATGGATTTACCCTGCACTCTGATGATGAAAGTAGCTGGAACATTTCTTATTAAATGCATGTTCAGATCAATATCTTCTTCGATATAATCAGTTGCAGGAGAGGGAAAACCAGCACCTGCTTTATGTAGATAATAAGGGATTGTTAGCTTCATGTTCTTGTTTTGTTCTAATTTATAGACTATTTATGGAATACACTCAAGAGTTTGTATTTTGAGTCTGAAACTGAATCAAAAGTGAATCAAAACGTGAACATCCAAACTACATATTGGGGACTTGTGGATAACGTTAACCAGAGATAGTTTAAATGTATGAATTTAGAGTCGTAGTTGTTTCCAGGTATTCTGGGAATTATGTTAGCTATTGCGATAAAAGCAGATGAAATAAGTAAAATTTTTAAAAAAATAAAAAATAAAAAAGATTAAATAAAGGAAAACAAATGAAAATATTAAAATGTCACTGTGGTTCTGTAGAGGCGGAAATTAATCTAGATGGAGACTTAGCCAAAGTAGTAAAATGCAATTGTTCTATTTGTAAAAGAAAAGGAGCAATTATGTCGATGGTAAAAAATGAAGATTTCAAAATTATTAAAGGCGAAGATAAATTAAAACTTTATCAATTCCATTCTAAAATTGCGAAGCATTACTTTTGCTCTGACTGTGGAATTTATACTCATCACAATCCAAGAATTAATCCAGCAATGACTGGTTTTAATGTTGGTTGCATTGATGAAATAGATACATTTGGATTAAATGAAGTTCCAGTAAATGATGGACAAAATCATCCTTTAGATCAAAAAAAATAATTTTTATGCAATCGGTGAGTCATTGTTTTAGTAAGGTAAAGAATGACTGTGTAAAATTTATTAAATCACAAGAAACCACAACTGAGAAATTTAAAAATAAAGATAAGATGATTAAGTCTTTTTTGATTCCAATATGTTTTTGGATTGCAAAAAAAGCTAATAGGAAAAAAACTTATTTTGTAGGTTTGGCTGGAGGACAAGGAACAGGCAAAACAACAATTAGCTCGATTATTAAAATTATATTAGAAAAATATTTCAAATTAAAAGTATTTAAAATTTCAATTGATGATTTTTACAAAACAAGAAAAGAAAGAACAAATTTATCAAAAAAAGTTCACCCAATGTTAATGACAAGAGGGGTGCCAGGAACGCATGATATCAAAATGATGTTAGATTTTTTTAAGAAAGTAAAAAACAAAAGATTTAAAAAATTGAAACTACCAAACTTTAACAAAGCTATAGATGATAGATTTCCAAAAAAGAACTGGGAAAGTATTAATGAACAGCCAGATATTATAATATTTGAGGGTTGGTGTGTTGGTGCCAGAGCAGAGATTAATAAAACATTAAAAAAACCAATTAATTCTCTTGAAAAAAAAAATGATCAAAATCTAATTTGGAGAAAACATGTAAATCAGCAATTAAAAACAAAGTATAAAAAGCTATACTCTCAGTTAGATTGTATGATTTATTTGAAAGCTAAAAACTTCAGTTTGTTGCAAAAATGGCGATTAAAGCAGGAGCAAAAGCTTTGGTTGAAAACTAAGAGGAAAAGAAGTCATAAAATTATGAGTAAAGGGGAAGTAATTAATTTTATGCAAACTTATCAGAGAATTACTCAAAATATGTTTAAGAATATGCCTAAATATGCCTCAATAATTTTAAATTTAAATGATAACCATCAAATAAAATCTGCTGTATATAAAGCTAAATGAAAAAAATATTTGTATTAATTAGTTTATCATTATTTTGTTTTAGCAATGCATTTTCTGTCACCCTATATGATGCATTAAACCAAACTTACAAAAACAATATTCAATTAAATGCTGAAAGAGAAAATATTAAAGCCTCAGAAGAAGATGTAAATATTTCAAAAGCTGACTATAAACCCTCATTAACATTTAGTGGATCTAAAAGTATTGAAGATACGAATAAGCTTACTAATCAAAGTGGAGGTGATGCAACTATTAGTGACGTTGATCCGTTTACAACTTCAATAAAATTAGAACAAACAATTTTAGATTTTGGGAGAGATATAACTCTTCAAAAAAATATTACTGCTTTAGATTTAGCAAAAGCAAAATTAGTAAAAAAAGAACAAGATATCTTACATAAAGCAATAGATGCATTCACAAACTTAATTTTAGCCAGAGAAACCCTTGATATCAATTCAAAAAATTTGAATTTATTAATACGACAAGTAGAAAATGATAAAATCAGAAGAGATCGAGGTCAAATAACAAATACTGATTTAGCACAATCTGAATCTTCACTAGCAGGTGCTCAAGCTCAATTCGCTAAAGCAAAAAGTGACTTATTAATTAGTAAACTAAATTATGAAAATATAATTGGTAAAATTAGTGATCCAAATCAATTGAAAAAAAATTCAAATGCAATTGTAAGTATTCCAAATACTCTTAGTGAAGCAATAAATCTTTCTAAACAAAGCAACCCAGATATTTTAATTGCAAAACTTGATTTAGAAAAGTCTGAAAAAGATTTAGCAATATCAGAATCTGACTTAAAGCCTTCAGCATCCTTGTCTTTAGAAAGATCGTACTCAGATGATCTTACGTCAACTATTGATGAGCGAGAAAAAGATACTTTAAAAGCTACTTTAAGTTGGCCTTTTTATTCTGGTGGAAAAAAAAGATCAACAATTAACAAAAACTCCAATTTAACTACTCGAAAAAGATTATTGTTAGATGATGCTGTTAGAACTAATGAAACTAATGTAGCAAGTGCATGGTCAAGTTTGCAATCTTCAGAAAGTTTTTTAAGTTCTGTCAAAGTACAAGTCAGAGCATCTCAAATTGCATATGAGGGAGTTACTGCAGAGTACGAAAGAGGATCAAGAAATACTCTTGATGTTATCCAATCAAATGCATTATTACTCTCTGCTCAAATATCATTAGCAGACTCTGAGAAAAACTACCTGATGGCTCAATATAATCTCTTAAAAGCAGTGGGGCTTTTAAATAGCCAATATCTAAATCTCAAGTAATTATTTGACTTTTTGACCGGTAAAATAAACATATTGCCAATGAGAACAAAATGTGTACATTTAAATACATGATTCGAGTGTTAAAAAATTTAATAAAAGAGGCAAAAAATGACTAAAAGTAACCTAAAAGTAGTTAAATCTACTAAAGATCAAGAAGTGGACAATAAAGAGAAAAATAAAGCATTAGATGCTGCGATAGCTCAAATTACAGATAATTTTGGAAAAGGTTCTGTAATGAAGCTTGGTGAAAAAAGAGCTATGGATATTGAGTCAATATCTACAGGATCATTAAGTTTAGATTTAGCTTTAGGAATAGGTGGATTGCCTAAAGGAAGAATTGTTGAAGTTTATGGACCAGAGTCATCTGGAAAAACAACATTAGCATTACAAGTTGTTGCTGAAGCTCAAAAAGCTGGAGGAATTTGTGCGTTTGTTGATGCAGAGCATGCTTTAGATCCAGTTTATGCAAAAAAATTAGGTGTTAATACTGAAGAACTTTTAATTTCACAACCAGATGCGGGTGAGCAAGCTTTAGAAATTGCTGATACACTAGTAAAATCAGGCTCTATTTCAGTAATTGTTATCGACTCTGTTGCGGCTCTAACACCAAAAGCTGAAATCGAAGGAGAGATGGGAGATCATCACGTTGGTCTTCAATCAAGATTAATGAGTCAGGCTTTAAGAAAATTAACTGGTTCGATTTCTAACACAAATACAATGATGATTTTCATTAACCAAATCAGAATGAAAATTGGAGTTATGTTTGGAAGTCCTGAAACAACATCAGGTGGAAACGCACTTAAATTTTATTCATCAGTAAGAATGGACATTAGAAGAATTGGTGCCATTAAAGATAAAGATGAAATTATTGGTAACTCAACAAGAGTCAAAGTAGTCAAAAACAAAGTTGCTCCACCATTTAAAGTTGTAGAATTTGACTTGATGTATGGAAGAGGAATTAGCAAGATGGGTGAACTCGTCGATCTTGGTTCTAAAGCAGATATAATTGAAAAATCAGGTGCATGGTATGCTTACAAAGGAGAGAAAATTGGTCAAGGTAGAGAAAATGCTAAGACTTATTTAGCTCAAAATCCTCAAGTTGCTGCAGAAATTGAAATGGCTATCAGAGAGAAAGCAGGAGTAATTTCTAAGAAAATAGAAGGAAACCCGCTTGATCCAGATAAGATTGAGAAAGAAAAGAAGGTAGCTGAAAAAGAGGAGGCTGAAAAAGCAGAAGCTACTCCTCCATCTAAAAAGAATTAATAGGTCATCTTTATTAATACAAAGGCGCTTAATTTAAGCGCCTTTACCCCCCCTTTTTAAACAAAATTTTAATAAATCAGCAAAAATAATGTCATCTAAAAATTATACAAAAGCATTGATAAGTATTTTATCATTATTCTCTCCCGGTTATAGGGCTTCCTAGGAAGCCCCTAACCGAGTATAAATGTATTTTACATAGATTAAAAAAGCTGTATTTTAAAAATATGGCTGACAAAACCTTAAACGAAATAAGAAATACCTTCTTAAAGTATTTTGAAAAGAATGAGCATAAAATTGTCGAGTCTAGTAATTTAGTTCCCAATAATGATCCAACGTTAATGTTTGCTAATTCTGGGATGGTTCAGTTTAAAAATGTATTCACAGGTTTAGAAAAAAGAGATTATGTAAGAGCGACTACTTCTCAAAAATGTGTCAGGGCAGGAGGAAAACATAACGACCTTGAAAATGTTGGTTATACACCTCGTCACCACACTTTCTTTGAGATGCTAGGAAACTTTTCTTTTGGAGATTATTTTAAAGAACAAGCAATTCATTACGCTTGGGATTTAATTACTAAAGATTTTGGCATTGATAAAGACCGGCTTTATGTAACGGTATTTCACGAAGATGATGAAGCCTTCAATTTTTGGAAGAAAATAGGGGGTTTTAGCGATGATCGAATTATTAGAATTGCCACCTCAGACAACTTTTGGTCAATGGGTGAGATGGGCCCTTGTGGACCGTGTTCTGAGATATTTTTTGACCATGGAGATCATTTAGCTGGGGGATTACCTGGTTCTAAAGACGAAGATGGGGATCGATTTATTGAGATTTGGAATTTGGTCTTTATGCAATATGAGCAAGTTTCAAAAGATAAAAGAATAAATCTACCAAAGCCATCTGTAGACACTGGTATGGGTTTAGAGAGAATTGCAGCATTGCTTCAAGGAACACATGATAACTATGAAACAGATCATTTTGAAAAAATAATCAACTCAGCTTCAGATATTGTTAAAGTTGAATCAAATAAAACTAATCTTTCAAGTTTTAGAGTTATAGCTGATCACTTAAGAGCAAGCTCTTTTTTAATTGCAGAAGGTGTTTTACCTTCTAATGAAGGAAGAGGATATGTACTTAGAAGAATTATGAGAAGAGGAATGAGACACTCACACTTACTAGGATCCAAGGAACCAGTTTTTTATAATTTATTTGATACCCTTAAAAATGAAATGTCAGGAAATTATCCAGAGCTTGCAAGAGCTGAGTCATTGATTAAAGAAACTTTAAGAATGGAAGAAGAAAAATTCTTAGTTCTTCTTGATAGAGGAATTAAAATTTTAAATGATGAAATTTCTAAGATTGATAAAGTTTTACCCGGTGAAGTGGCATTTAAATTATATGACACATATGGATTTCCGTTAGATCTTACTGAAGATATTTTAAGAAATAAATCAATGTCCATTGACACAGAAAAATTTAAAACCTTAATGAAACAAAGTAGAGAACTTGCTAAAAAAAATTGGAAAGGTTCAGGAGATGCTGCTGTTGAAGATATTTGGTTTGGGATTAAAGATAGATTAGAGCCAACAGAATTTTTAGGTTACGAAACCAATCAAGCCGAAGGTGTTGTTTTGTCTTTGTTAAAAGAAAATAAAGAAGTTGATCAATTGAAAGAAAACGATGAAGGAATGATTATAGTAAACCAAACTCCATTTTATGGAGAGTCTGGAGGTCAAGTGGGAGATACTGGTGAGATTGCATCAAATGAATTAAAATTTGAGGTAACAGATGTTCAGAAAAAACTTGGAGATTTATTTGTACATTATGGGAAAGTGGTAAGTGGTTCTATAAAGATCAAAGATAGTGTTGAAATGAGGATAAATGTTGAAAGAAGAGATGATACTAGAGCGTATCACTCTGCAACTCACCTTTTACATGAATCTTTAAGAAGAGTATTGGGGGATCACGTAACCCAAAAAGGTTCTCTTGTCGAGCCTAGCAGGTTGAGATTTGATTTTAGTCATATGAAACCAATCCAAAATGATGAAATTGATAAGATAGAGAATATTGTAAATAATATGGTTTCAAAAAAGTCAGATGTTAAAACAAGGTTAATGACGCCTGATGAAGCTGTAGAAAACGGAGCTTTGGCTTTATTTGGCGAAAAATATGGAGATGAAGTGAGAGTGCTTTCTATGGGAGATGAGGATGGAAAATATTTTTCCACAGAATTATGTGGTGGGACCCATGTTAAAAATACTGGAGATATTGGAAAATTTAAAATAGTCAGCCAATCTTCAATCGCTGCTGGGGTTAGACGAATTGAGGCTTTAAGAGACAAACAATTAGAGAATTATTTAAAAAATAAAGAAAAACTCTCAGCCCTATCTTCTAAAAAGGATGATGAAACCATTAAAGAATTAAGTGAACAAATAACAAGGCTTGGAGGAAAACCGAGCTTGGACCAAT
This sequence comes from uncultured Pelagibacteraceae bacterium, assembly GCA_902619815.1. Classification (GTDB taxonomy): domain Bacteria; phylum Pseudomonadota; class Alphaproteobacteria; order Pelagibacterales; family Pelagibacteraceae; genus Pelagibacter. The sequence continues at coordinate 240,360 of CACNGH010000001.1, read as the reverse complement.
CTGATCAAAAAAACTTGATTAAAAACTTAACAAAACAATTAGAAATTCTTTCAGTAAATTCAATTTTAAATGATGAATCTAAAAATATTATTAAAGATCAAGATATAAATGGAATAAAATTGAGACTTCAAAAAGTTGATGATCTTCCTACTAAAGAGTTAAGAAAATTAGTTGATCAAGGTAAAAAAGATTTATCGGAGGGTATTGTCATAGTTTTTGCAAGCAAAGATGATAAAGTAGGTATAGCAGTAGGAGTAACAGAAAGCTTAACAGGCAAATATGATGCTGTTGAATTTGTTAAAATTGGATCAGAGATTATTGGTGGCAAGGGTGGTGGCGGAAGAAAGGATTTTGCTCAAGCTGGTGGTCAGGATCGGTCAAAAATAGAGGATGCTTTTGAAAAACTTAAAGCTTCAATTTAATTTCGCTTTTAGATTACCATCAATTTCATCTAAAAATTGATTAGTCGTTAAGTATTTACTTGAGGGACCAATTAGTATTGCTAAGTCTTTTGTCATAGCTCCATTTTCAACACATTCAATACAAACTTTTTCAATTGTTTGTGCAAATTTAATTAATTCATTATTACTATCTAGCTTTCCTCTGTGCGCTAGTCCTCTAGTCCATGCAAAAATAGATGCGATAGGATTTGTTGAAGTCTCTTTACCTTGTTGGTGCATCCTATAATGTCTTGTCACCGTTCCATGAGCAGCTTCTGCCTCCATAATTTTTCCATCTGGGGTAAGAAGTGTACTAGTCATTAATCCTAACGAACCATAACCTTGTGCCATAGTATCTGATTGCACATCACCATCGTAATTTTTACAAGCCCAAATATATTTACCACTCCATTTCATTGCACATGCAACCATGTCGTCGATTAATCTGTGCTCATAAGTTAAATTATTTTTTTCAAATTCCTCTTTATATTCATTTTCAAATATTTCTTGAAAAATATCTTTAAATCTACCATCGTACTGTTTTAGTATTGTATTCTTGGTTGACATGTAAACTGGCCATTTTTTTATTAATCCATAGCTGAAACATGATCTTGCAAAATCTTGAATAGATTTATCTAAATTATACATTGAAAGTGCTACTCCTGGACCAGTAAAATTAAATACTTCATATTTTATCTCATTTTTTCCATCTTCTGATGTCCATTTAACTTCCATTTTTCCTTTACCAGGCACTTTAAAATCTGTTGCTCTATACTGATCTCCAAAAGCATGTCTTCCTATAATTACAGGATCTGTCCAAGAAGGAACAAGCTTTGGAATATTTTTACAGATGATTGGTTCTCTAAAAACAGTTCCCCCAATGATATTTCTGATTGTTCCATTTGGCGATCTCCACATTTTTTTTAGGTCAAATTCCTCTACTCTTGCTTCATCAGGCGTGATAGTTGCACATTTAATCCCAACCCCAATTTTCTTGATGGCATTTGCGGAGTCTATTGTGATTTGATCATCCGTATTGTCACGGCTTTTCATACCAAGATCATAATATTCAATTCCTAGGTCAAGATAGGGTAGGATTAGTTTATTTTTAATGAACTCCCAAATAATTCGAGTCATTTCATCGCCATCTAACTCTACAACGGGGTTATTTACCTTGATTTTACTCATTAAAATAAAAATTATCTTATTAATTGAATTTGATTGGTTTATATACATATTAATCAAAAATTAGCAAATAGAAGAATATGTTTACCAAGATATTTCCAAAAATTCACTCAGAGGGTTATAAGTTTTTAGTTATTGCTGCCTTCATTACTATTATTTTATTAATCTTTAACAACTTTTTAGGTCTAATAGGTTTGTTATTAACAGTATGGGTTTATTATTTTTTTAGAGATCCTGAAAGAACTATTATAGGTAACGATGATTATCTTGTAAGTCCTGCTGATGGTGAGGTTATAAAAGTTGAAGAGGTGGATGGACCTAAAGAAGTTGGTCTTGAAAATAAAAAATTCAAAAAAATTAGTATTTTTATGAATGTATTTGATTGTCATGTAAATAGAACTCCTTGTTCAGGAACTGTTGAAGATATTTTATATAAACCTGGAAAATTTTTTAATGCATCTTTAGATAAAGCAAGTGAAGACAATGAGAGAAATTATTACAAAATTAAAGACAAACACGGCAATGACATAATAGTAGTGCAAATTGCAGGTTTAGTTGCGAGAAGAATTGTTTGTGAAACAGACAATAATCAAGAACTTAACCAAGGTGACAGAATTGGAATGATAAGATTTGGAAGCAGAGCAGATGTTTATTATGAAAATTATGAGCCGCTTGTAAAAGTTGGTCAAACGGCAATTTCTGGTGAGACTTTATTGGCTAAAAAATAATTATGCTAAAACCAAAAAATAATTTTAAAGTTGTTGCGGACAAAAAAAATGCAAGAGTAATTTTGCCCAACATGCTCACCCTAATCGGAGTTTGTATTGGATTAACTTCAATTAGATTTGCTTTAGATGGAAGATTTGAATTTGCAATTGTTGCTATAATAATAGCAGCAATAATAGACGGATTAGATGGACGTATTGCAAGATTAATTAAAGGCACCTCAAAAGTTGGAAAAGAACTAGACTCATTAACTGATATGATCAGCTTCGGTGTTGCTCCCGCCTTTATAATGTATTTTTGGAAACTAAATACCTTAGGAAGATTTGGTTGGTTAGTTTGTCTTATATATGTAATTTGTGTTGCTCTAAGATTAGCAAGATTTAATGTTAATTCTGGTCAAGAACCTTCATGGAGAGATAACTTCTTTGAAGGTGTGCCATCCCCGGCAGGTGGGATTTTAGTTTTGACGCCATTGATATTTAGTATGACCAACTTTGAATTCATCCAAATTAATTACGATATAGTTGTACCAATTTTCTTTATTGCAACCTCATTACTATTAATAAGTAAGTTCCCCAGTTATTCTTTTAAGAAAATCGTTATTCAAAGAAAAACAACAATTTTCCTTTTATTTGGGATAGTTTTATTTTTTGGTCTACTTTTGATCTATCCGTTTAATATAATAGCAATAAGTGCAATTGTTTATTTATTAATACTTCCTATAAGTTTTTTTCATTATCAAAAGTTTAAAAAACAAAATGAGGATCAAAATTTCAAAGATGAGGATGATGATCTTGAAGATGTCTTGTAATGAAAAAAAATGTAATTGTTTCACTGGCTGATGCCAACTACTATCCTTTATTAACTGAATTAATAAATTCTATTAAAAGATTTGAAAAAAGTAGAGATATTGCAATATGCATTTTAGATGGTGGACTTTCAAATCAACAAAAAGATGAATTATCCTCTAAAGTAGATGAAATTAAATCTGCAGAATGGGACATAAAAGTTCCAGATAGTAAAATCAAAGGTCGTGAATGGTTAAAGAGCCAAGTTTCTAGAGCCTTCCTTCCAAAATATTTCCCTAATTATGAAAAATATCTTTGGATTGATTGTGATGCATGGGTAAATGATTGGCAAGCCATAGAATTATACTTTAAAGCATGCGAAAATGCGAAACTAGGAATTACTCAAACCATAGGTCCTGGTTACAAAATTACCTCAAGAGTAAATTGGGTTTTTGGTAAACTTGCTATTATAAAGTCACAAAATTTTAAACATGCTATTAAATCAAAAATTAGCTATGAAAAAGCAAGAAAATTAGCATTCGCTCCACATATTAATATTGGAGTTTTCTCGTTAGAAAAAAAATCTACTACATGGGAAAAATGGCAAGAGAATTTAAAACAAACTCTCAAAGGAGGAGATATATTTGGATCTGAGCAACTTGCTATGAACATGTCTGTCTATATTGATAATGTTGAAACAGAATTTTTACCTTTAAATTGTAATTGGATAACTAGTAATCTTTTACCAAAATTTGATGAAGTGAATAATACTTTTGTGGAACCTTACTTGCCAAATTACAAGATAGGTATAATGCATCTTGCTGCAGGAATCTGGATGGACAATAAAGATATGAGATTAAATAAAGAAATCGAAATAGATATTAAAACACTCCAAGGTAAAATTTTAAACAAAAGTTTAAGATTTATAAATTAGTTGAAAAAAAATAAAATTTCTAAAAATTGGGTTAATAAGCAAAGAAGAGATATCTACGTAAGACAATCTAAAGTAGACGGATATAGAGCAAGATCTGCTTATAAATTGATTGAAATTGATGAAAAATTTAAAATATTTAAAGGAGGATTATCTGTAATTGACATAGGGGCAGCTCCAGGTAGTTGGTCACAATATTCATCAAAAGTTATTAAAAATGGTAAGCTCATTTCGATTGATCTTAAACCCATGGAACCAATTGGAAATAGCATTCAAATACAGGGAGATTTTACAGAAGGTAAAATACAAGATGAAATCAAAAATAATTTAAATACTAAAGTAGATGTAGTTTTGTCAGATATGGCTGTAAATACTACAGGAATTAAGAATATTGACTCAATTCAAACTGGTGAATTGTGCAAGGAGGCAATGCTATTTGCAAAAGAAATGATTAAGGAAAATGGTTATTTCATATCAAAAATTTTCATGGGAGGGACATTTAATGAAATAGTCGCAGAGGGTAAAAAGTTTTTTAAAGAAGTTAAGATATTTAAACCTAAATCAAGTAGAAAAGATTCCAAAGAAAGTTTTATAATTTGTAGAAAAATTAGATAGGGACTTTTAATTTAAAAGGAATAGTATATAAAAGATTATGGTTCCTATTAAAGAAGCTCTTACCTTTGACGATGTAACATTAGCGCCGAATTACTCAGAAATATTACCATCTGAGGCCGATACCACAGTATCTTTGACCAATAATCTGAAACTAAAAATCCCACTTTTGTCATCTGCAATGGACACAGTCACAGAAAGCAAAATGGCAATTGCTATTGCAAAAGCTGGTGGAATAGGAGTTATTCATAGAAACTTAGATATTAAATCACAAGTTTCAGAAATTAGAAAAGTTAAAAAATATTCTTTAAAAGTTGGAGCTGCAGTTGGAGCGTCAGAGAAAGAATTTATTAGAGCAAAAGAAATTATTAATGAAGGTGTTGACTTGATTGTAGTTGATACCGCTCATGGACATACAAAAAAAGTTGGAGAAATTATTAAATATATTAAAAAAAGTAAAAACAACAAAATCGCTTTGTGTGCTGGAAATATTGCAACTCCAGAAGCTGCAAAATTTTTAATAAAGTTAGGAGTAGATATAATTAAAGTCGGGATTGGTCCAGGCTCAATTTGTACTACTAGATTAGTTGCGGGCATTGGGGTTCCGCAGCTGAGTGCAATTTTGGCAGTAAGAAATGGTATAAAAAACAAGAAAGTTAAAATTATTTCTGATGGAGGAATAAAGTATTCTGGTGATTTAGCAAAAGCATTTGCAGCAGGAGCAGATGCTGTAATGATAGGATCATTATTTGCAGGAACAAATGAGACTCCTGGAAAATTAATAAAAAAAAATGGTAAGTTATTTAAAAGTTTTCGTGGAATGGGCTCTGTAGGAGCTATGAACAAAGGTTCAGCTGATAGATATTTTCAAAAAAAACAAAAAGATATCTCAAAATATGTGCCAGAGGGCGTTGAAGGTTTTGTAAAGTATAAAGGTGATGTTGGAAGCATAATATATAAATTAGTTGGTGGCTTAAAATCTTCTATGGGATATTTAGGTTCTAAAAATATTATTGGTCTCAGAAATAAACCTCATTTTGTAAAAATTACTAAAGCAGGTTTTTATGAGAGCATGGTACATAATGTTGATGTTATTATAAGTGATAGTAAATACTAATGAGTAAAATTTTAAAATTAATTTTTATCAGTGCTATATTTTTTTCATTTAACACTCAAACATTTAGTAAAGAAAATTTTTTCAACAAAGCACTAAAATTGTATGAAAAAGAAAAGTATGAGGATGCGCGTTTTTTATTTGAAAGAAGCATAGTTTTTAACCCAAAAGATGCTAATTCATATTTATACCTTGCTAAAATTTATAATCATGAGGAAAATCAGAGTAAAGAGGAGCACAATCTAGAGACAGCCCTTCTTATAGAACCTAATAATGAGGAAGCTATGTTAATGATGATGAAAATAGCCATTGAACAATCTAATTACGATAAAGTTAAAAATATGTCTGATAAGTTCTCAAAAGTTTGTAAGAATTTATGTAATGAAAATGAGGAAATTAAAGAATCTTTAAAAAATATTGATCCAAAAAATGAGTCTTGATCAAAATCTGGATAAAGTTGTAATCATAGATTTTGGTTCTCAGTTTACCCAATTAATCGCAAGAAGAATTAGGGAGTTAGGTGTTTTTTCAGAAATTGTAAGTCATAAAAAAATTAAAACTAGTGGTATTAACCAGAGTGTGAAAGGAATTATTTTGTCTGGTGGTCCTTTAAATGTTTATCAAATCAACAAATATTCGTTTGATAAAAAAATATTAGAATTAAACATTCCAATCTTAGGAATTTGCTTTGGTCATCAAATTTTATCAAAGTTAAATGGTGGAAGGGTCAGACAATCAAAACATCGTGAATTTGGATTAGCTAATATTTTTAAAAAAAGAGACAGCTTACTAACTAAAAATTTCTATGGTATTAAAAAAACTAAAGAGGTTTGGATGAGTCATGCAGATCAAGTGTCTAAACTACCTAAAAATTTTCAGGTCATCGCGTCCAGTACAAATTCTAAATATGCCATAGTTGAAAATAAACTTAAAAAATATTATGGAGTACAATTTCATCCAGAAGTTACTCATACTCAAAATGGAAAAAAACTGATCAGTAATTTTGTATTTTTAATCTGTAAAATTAAAAAAAATTGGTCTTCCAAAGATCAAAAAATAAAATTAATCAAAGAGGTGAGAGATCAAGTAGGTAGCAATAAAGTTATTTGTGCATTATCTGGAGGTGTAGATAGTAGTGTCGTTGCTCAATTATTAAATAAAGCTATAGGAAAAAAATTGTATTGTATTTTTGTTAATACAGGACTTTTAAGAAAAGATGAAGAAACACAGGTTGTTCGAACTTTTAAAAAACGATTAAAAATGAACTTAATCTACGTAAATGCTGAAAAGGAGTTTTTAGGAAAGCTAAAGAATGTTTATGATCCTGAAAAAAAAAGAAAAATAATTGGAAATTTATTTATAAAAATTTTTGAACAATATGCAAAAAAAATTAAAGATGTTAAATTTTTAGCTCAAGGAACGCTTTATCCTGATTTGATTGAAAGTAGATCAGTTACTGGTAGTCAAACTTCTAAAATTAAATCACATCATAATGTCGGGGGTTTACCTAAAAAAATGAACCTAAAACTTGTTGAGCCACTAAAGTTTTTATTTAAGGATGAAGTTAGAAAATTAGGTTTAGAATTAAAATTAAATAAAGAGATCATATCAAGGCACCCTTTTCCAGGCCCCGGTTTAGCAATTAGAATGCCAGGAATTATTACTAATGAGAAAATAAAAATTTTGAAAGAGGCTGATTATTTTTTTATACAAGCATTAAAAGATCATGGTCTTTATCATAAAATTTGGCAAGCGTATGCTGCTCTGCTACCTGTCAAAACTGTAGGGGTGATGGGAGACAACCGTACTTATGAATATCTTTGTCTCTTAAGAGCAATTACCTCTGAAGATGGAATGACAGCCGATTTCTTTGAATTTAGAAAATCTTTCATGCAAACTATTTCTAACAAAATAGTTAATAGCATAAGAGGCATAAATAGAGTTGTTTATGACGTTACCTCAAAACCTCCAAGTACTATTGAATTAGAGTAGTTTTGAACTATAAAGTAGACATATGAAATATTTACACACAATGATTAGAATTAAGAATGTGGACGAGTCTTTAAAATTTTTCTGTGAAGGTCTCGGGCTTAAGGAAACAAGAAGAATGGAAGATGAAAAGGGGAGATATACACTTATTTTTCTTGCTGCACCAAATGACGATAAAGCAGAAATTGAATTAACTTATAATTGGGATGGAGACGAACTGGGAGAAGGATCAAGAAATTTTGGTCATCTCGCTTATCGCGTAGATAACATTTATGAAACTTGTAAAAGATTAATGGATATGGGTTATACTATCAATAGACCTCCACGAGACGGCCACATGGCATTTGTTAGATCTCCAGATAAGATTTCTATTGAAATTCTTCAAGAAGGAAACTTGGAACCAAAAGAACCATGGTCCTCAATGGAAAATACAGGTACCTGGTAGCATTTTTTAGTATGGATCTATAAGTTTAACAGACCATAAAAAAATTGTGAAGAGAACCTATTATTTTGGAACTTTACCGTAAAAATGTTTAATTATCTTACCATCTTTAAGATGATCTATTTCAAGATAAGTGAAATCAGGATCAAAACCATTCACTGTTTTTACAACGACTTCTGGAGTGTCTATTAGGCATTTTATTTCATGCTCACCTGTCCAATTTGGCATAGCATCCTCAACCATTTGCATCATTTCATCGTAATTTTTGACTGAGTTACCAGAACTAGATTTGTGTATAGATTCACAGTGAACGTCTTTAGAGACTATTTCTTTAAAAGGATTAATATTAGAATTGAATAATTCTACTGTAGCTTGTTTAATTTTATCAAAACTCATAATAAAAAATTAAATTACTTATGTAAAAGTTTTATTTAAATTTTGTTAAGATATTGTTTTAATTTAATATAAGTGTACTGAGGAAACTTATGAAAATAAAAAAGTTCATAAATAAGAAAAATAAAACTAAAATCGTAGCTTTAACTGCCTACTCAAAAAATATAGCTTCAGTTTTAGATAATTATTGTGATCTTATTTTAGTAGGAGATTCACTTGGGTCAGTTTTATACAATTATAAATCTACAAAAGAAGTAACTTTAAATACTATTATTGAACATTCTAAGAGTGTTCGAATGGGTATTAAACGAAGTTTAATGATTGTTGATATGCCATATAACACTTATCGAAATCCTAAAGAGGCGTTGAAAAATGCAAAACTAATTATGAAAAAAACTAAAAGTGATGGAGTAAAACTAGAGGGTGGAAAAAAAATTACTAAAATAATTAAAACTTTGGTTAAAAATAATATACCTGTAATGGGCCATCTTGGAGTGTTGCCTCAGTCAGATAAAAAGTTTAAATTTAAAGGTGAGAATAAAGTAGAAAAAGAAAATATTTTAAGAGACGCTAAATTATTAGAACTATCAGGTGCTTTTTCAATGGTTTTAGAATGCATTGAAACTTCATTAGCGAAACTTGTCACAGATAGTACTGGCATTCCAACAATTGGTATAGGTGCATCTAAGAATTGTGATGGTCAGATTTTAGTATTCGATGATTTAATAGGGCTAAATCCAATTAAAGTTAGATTTGTAAAGAAATACACTAATATAAAGAGAGAGCTATCAAAAGCAGTTTCTAAATATGCAAATGATGTTAAAAAAAGAAAATTTCCATCAAAAAAATACTCTTATTAATTAAAAATATTTTTTAAATTCCTCATTAATATTTAGTATTTCTAAATCAACTAATCCACCTATAATTAATTGAAGACCAACAATTAAGATAAATATTAAACCAACATAAGCAATCCATATATGTTGTTGAATGTACTTAGCCATATAAGTTGCTAGTGCACCAGTTAAAACAACCGATAAGACTAATCCAAAAATCATAAAACCAAAATACCCTTTGGCTGCACCAACTACACCAATGACGTTATCGAAGCTAATTGTGATATCTGCAAATAAAACCTTATAAACACTTTTAATAAAAGAGGGCTCTTTTGATTTTTTGGTAGGTGATTTTTTTTCTTTTTTAATTTCAACTAAATCTTTTCTTAGATCATTGACAATCCATATTAATAAAAGGCCTCCTAAAATCTTAATGAAATAAAACTTAAATAAGTAGGTAGCAAAAACTGCAAAAATAACTTTAAAAACTAAAGCACCAGCAACACCCCACAAAATAATTTTTTTTCGATTTTTAGGAACAAAATTTGCTGCTATTAAACCAATTATGATAGCATTATCAGCAGCTAGAATTATATCTATAAAGATAATCTGTAATAATATTATGGATTGTTCAATCAAGATTAAAATATATTAGTCTAATTTAATCAAATTACAATGTGAGCTGTATGAATTTTTTATTTAAACAACTAGCAGACTAATACTTAGATTCTTTAACACCTTCTATAATATCTTTTAACTCAGCATATTCCTCACAATTACAACTTTCTAAAACTTTTAGTCTCTCTCTTGCTAGATCTAACCTATTTGTTGTAACATAAAGCTCACCCAAGTATTCATTTATACCTTTATGATTAGGATCAATTTCTAATCCCATAAGATAATATTTTTCCCCATTTTCATAGTCACCAAGTTTTCTAGTGGTGAAACCTAAATAATTTAAAGTGTCAGCCTGATTTGGTTTCTCAGTATTTGATTTAAGAAGAAGTTTTTGAGCCTTTTCATATCTTTTTTTTGCTTTTTCAACCTTACCTTTCTTTTCAAATTTCTTTGCAAACTTTATAGACTGCACAGCTTTGGCATAATCACTTTTAACTTTAGCTGGTTTAGGATCTGAGTCTGATCCTGCAGAAAAAGAGTGTGTAGTGAAAAGTAATAAAAACAAAATTATATATATACTTTTTAGCATTAAATAAATTTCTCCAAATTGTTTAAAGGTTTTAATACAAGTCCATTTTCTAGCAAATTATCTTTTATTGACTTTGCGGTAGCCAACGAACTTTCATTATCCCCATGTATGCAAACTGAGTCTATTTCACAAGGTATTTGTTTTCCACTGTGACAATTAAGTGACTGATTTTTAACCATGGATAATACGTGTTTTTTAGCTTGCTCTGGATCAGTTATTAAAGCGTGTGTTTTTTTTCTTGAGACCAGATTTCCATCGTCCTCATAATTTCTATCTGCAAAAATTTCACAAGCAATTTTCATGTTTAATTTTTTGGCAGCTAGTTCCATTTTTGAGCCAGTTGGCACCAAATAGATTAAATCTTTACTAATTTCGTTTATAGCATTTGCCAAAGTTGTTGCTAAATTAATATCCTCACATGCCATATTGTTTAATGCACCATGAGGCTTGATATGAGTAACGGTTTCACCATGATTTTGTGCAATATTTTGAAGAATTTCATACTGATCAAAAATTAATTTTTTTATTTCATTTGAAGTTAGATCCATTCTTTTTCGTCCAAAATTTTCAGGATCGTTAAATGAAGGGTGCGCACCAATACTAACGCCATTCCTTTTTGATATTTGGACTACTTCGGTCATCGATTGATTGTCACCAGCATGATATCCACAAGCTACATTTGCAGAATTCACTATTTCAAGTAAATCAGGATCATATTTATTAGAATGGTGTTTTGATTTTTCACCTAAATCACAATTTATATTAATTTCCATAGCCTTAGATGTTGAAGTATAACATGGCATGATTAAAAATATATCAAATCTTGGTGACGCAGCATTATATTGTGATTTTGGTATAGAGGTAAATAAATCAACTAATCTAGAAGTAATAAAATATTTTAACGCTATTAGAGAAAAAAATATTAAAGGAATAAATAACCTTACGCCTTCATATAATAAATTAATTATTTCATTTGATCTTAGTGTTACTAATTTTAATGAGATTAAAAGTACAATTGAAAATTTAGACACTGGTATTCAGCAAAGTAAAAACAATACACAAATTGAAGTTCCTGTTTGCTGTGATGAATCTTTTTCTCTAGATATGAAAAGGTTAGAAATAAAGTTAAAATTAAATAAAGAGGAAATTTTAGAAAAGTTTTTTAAGGAAGAATATTTTTGTTATATGACAGGATTTATTGCAGGAATGCCTTTTTTAGGAGACTTGAATGATAATTTAAGAGTTCAGCGTTTGGAAACTCCACGAGTGAAGGTTCCTCAAGGATCTGTTGGAATTACTGAGCAATTTACAAACATTTATACTTTTCAGAGTCCGGGTGGTTGGAATATTCTTGGCAACACACCTCTAAAAGTCTTTGATAATAAAGATGAAAAAAAACCAAATTTAATTAATCCTGGAGATACAGTTGTTTTTCGAGAAATTTCTTTAGAAGAATATCAAGGTTTTAATCATGACTAATTTTTTTGAGATATTAAGAGCAGGAATAAATACAACGTTTCAAGACAAGGGAAGAGCAAACCTATATCACATTGGAATTCCTTTTAGTGGTGCTATGGATAATCGAAACTTCCTGTTAGCAAACAAACTAGTTAATAATGATTTAAATTCACCTGTTATAGAATTTGCTTACCAGGGACCTCATTTAAAATATAAGGGTGATAAAATAAATTTTGTAATTACTGGAGATGTAATTTTTAAAGTTAAAAAAGAAAATAGTGAAGTTGAAGGAAATTGTTATCAAAGTTATCAAATAGAAAGTGGAGATGAAATTAATATTATTTCTACAAATAAATCAGTTTATGGCTATTTAGCTTTAGGAGCAGAAATTGATTTAAATCTTCAGTGGAAAAGCTGTTCTGTAAATACAAAAGCGAATATTGGTTCAAATAATGGAAAAAAATTAGAAGTTGGTCAAAAGATCAATTTGTCAAAAATAAATTCAAACAAGGCCATAAAAAAAATAAATTATTTAAATTCTAAGATTGAAAATATAAGAGTACTTAAAGGGACTAACTTCAATTATTTTTCAGAGAAAGGAAAAGCTTTTTTTTTTGAAAAAGAATTTGTAGTTTCAAAATTATCGGACAGAATGGGAATGAGACTTGAAGGACCCAAGATTGAAAATATAGTGAATACCAATATTAAGTCTGAGGGCTTGGTAAAAGGAGTTGTTCAAGTACCAGCAGATGGTAATCCAATAATTATGCTATCTGATCATGGCACAGTTGGTGGCTACCCAAAAATTGGAGTTGTGGCGAGTGTTGATTATGACCGTTTGGTACAAATAGCACCAGGTTCTAAAGTAAAATTTAAGGAAATAGAGTTATCGGATGCAGAAACTTTATTTAAGCTGTATGAGATGGATACAAATAATCTACTTAATCAAATTTAATGAATATTATTAGAAAATTACCAGGACCCTTATTAGTATTTTTGGGTGCATGTAGTTTAAGCTTTGGTGGATTAATAGTTAAGTCTTTTGAGGGTGCCACTCTTTGGCAAATTTTATTTTGGAGAACAGTTTTTTTTCTTATTATAATAAGTCTTTACTTGATTATAACTTATAAAAAACAAGTATTCCGCTCATTTTATGATTTAGGATTTCCAGGATTTCTTGGAGGTTTTATTTTATCATTTGGTTTTTGTGGATATGTTTTTTCGATGTACAACACCACAGTTGCAAATGCTAATTTTATAATTCAAACGCAAACAATTTTTTTAGCAGTCTTTGGATATTTTTTTTTAAAGGAAAAAATTTCAGTTATTACACTTACCTCAATTATTTTAGCAATTTCAGGAATTCTATTGATGGTAGGAAGTTCTCTATCAACAGGACAAATGATGGGAAATATTGCTGCATTTATAATGCCTATTTCTTTTGCAGTTTTAATTCTTGTTGTAAGAAAGTACCCTAATGTTGATATGGTTCCTGCACAATTTATTGCTGGAATTTTTGCATTAATAATTGGTTTTTTGATGTCTGGAAAAATTTTAATTTCAGCACATGATATTTTCCTAGGTTTTTTAGCTGGTTTTATGCAATTAGGTTTTGGTTTTATTTTAATTACAATTGGTGCTCAAAGAACACCCTCAGCTATGGTTGGAATTATAATGTTAACCGAGGCAGTTTTAGGTCCTCTTTGGGCATGGATGTTTATCAATGAACAACCACCATTTATAGTAATTATTGGGGGTGCAATTGTTATTTTTGCTGTATTACTCCAATTTTATAATCTTTATTCTTCAGAAAAAAAGACTGCTTAAAATATTGACATTAGTTCGTATTTAATAGAATATTTGAATACGGGAGAGATCACAATTAATGTGGCACCGAAGGAGCAACTACCCAGGAAACTCTCAGGTAAAAGGACCGTAACATATTAACTCTGGAAAGAGATTAAATTCTCGCCGAAGGAGTAAAACTCTCAGGCAAATATACAGATGGGTACAAAAGAGTTAATATGGAAATTAAAAAAACATCTTTAAATAAATTACATCAAGATAATCAAGCTAAATTTGTTGAATTTGCTGGCTATGAGATGCCAATTCAATATAGCAAAGGTGTTATTGAAGAGCATAAATTTACTAGAGCACATGCAGGAATTTTTGACGTTTCACATATGGGTCAATTATTTGTTTATGGAAATGAAAACCTAACATCTGATCTTGAAAAAATTTTTCCTTTAGATTTAAAAAATTTGCAACAAAATTGTTCTAAGTATAGTTTTCTTATGAATGAAGAGGCTGGTGTTTATGATGATCTTATAATTACCAAACTAAAAGATGGATATCTAATTATTTTAAATGCTGCATGTAAAGAAAAAGATTTTGAAATTTTAAGCACTAAATTGTCTAAAAAATACAAAATGGAACTCAATTCTGATAGAGCGTTGGTTGCAATACAAGGTCCAAAATCAGTAGATATTTTAAATGAAATTATAAATGGAGTTAAAGACTTAACTTTCATGACTGGTAATTGGTTTGAATTTAATGATCAAAAGGTATTCGTTACTAGATCTGGATACACAGGAGAAGATGGTTTTGAAGTGTCGATCATAAATGATGAAGCAGAAGAATTCACAAAAAGTTTGATAAATAAGGGTGCAAAACTGATCGGACTTGGAGCAAGAGATACTTTGAGATTAGAAGCTGGATTATGTTTATATGGCCACGAACTAGATCTTAATAAAACGCCTGTAGAGGCAAACCTTAAATGGGCAATCTCAAAAGAAAGATTATCGAATGGAGGTTTCGTTGGCTCAGATAAAATAATGAGCCAAATTAAAAAAGGTGCAAAACAAATAAGAGTTGGAATTAAACCTGAAGGAAGGTTGATTGCTAGAGAAAAAACCAAGATATTCAACTTAACTGAAACACCAATTGGTGAGATAACAAGTGGCACCTTTGGCCCAAGTGTTAATGGACCAATAGCGATGGGATATATTGATAAAGAATTTTCTAAAATTGATACTAAAATTTTATTAGAAGTAAGAGGCAAAAAATATCCAGCAAATATTTGTAAGTTACCATTTTATAAAAAAAGTTATGTGAAAGGAGTAAATTAATGAGCGAAGTTAAATTTTCAAAAGAACATGAGTGGATAAAATTGGAGGAAGATGTAGCTACAATCGGTATAACCAAACATGCAACCGAAATGCTAGGTGACATTGTATTTGCAGAATTACCAGAGAAAGGCTCAAATGTCGAAAAAGATGGATCTGCAGGTGTAGTTGAATCTACTAAAGCTGCAAGTGACGTTTATACACCTGTAAGTGGGGAAGTTGTTGATATAAATCAAAGTATAGTTGATGATCCTTCAAAAATAAACGAAGATCCTGAAGGCACTGCTTGGTTTTTTAAATTAAAAATGAAAGATACCACTGAACTAGATAGTTTAATGAATAAAGAGGAATATGAAAAGTTTGCAAAGGAGAGTTCCAGCTAATGTTACATAATTCACAAAAAGATTTTTTAAAAAGACATATTGGTCCATCTGAAAAAGACCAAAAAAAAATGCTCAGTGAACTCAAATATAGTTCTTTAGATGAACTTATAAATAAAACTGTTCCAGAAAAAATTCAGTTTAAAGGTGAACTTAATATTGGTGAGTCTAATTCAGAATATGAAGCACTAAGAAAATTAAAAGCAATTTCAAAAAAAAATAAAATTTACTCCAATTTTATTGGTATGGGTTATTATGGAACTTACACACCGTATGTAATTTTAAGAAATATATTAGAAAATCCTGGTTGGTACACTTCGTACACACCCTATCAGCCTGAAGTAGCACAAGGAAGATTAGAGATGTTATTAAACTTTCAACAAATGATTGTTGATTTTACAGGTATGGATATTGCAAATGCATCCTTACTTGATGAAGGAACGGCAGCAGCTGAGGCTGTGGGTTTAAGTCATAGGCTTAATAAAAGCGATAGCAATTTAGTTTTTGTTTCAGAGAATTGTCATCCACAAACAATTGATGTTATTCAAACAAGAGCTGAACCAATGGGTTTAAAAGTATTAGTTGGTAATGAAGATAAAGCTTTAGATAATTTGAAAGAAGATATTGTTTGTGGAATTCTACAGTACCCTGGAACTTTGGGAGATATTAAAGATCCTAGTGAGGCTATAAGTAAAATTCACAAGAGAAATGGTAAAGCGATTTTAGCATGTGATCTTCTAGCGCTTGCTAAATTAAAAACACCAAGAGAACTTGGGGCTGATATTGCAGTTGGTAGTTCTCAAAGGTTTGGTATTCCAATGGGTTATGGAGGACCTCACGCAGCATTTTTTGCAACTAAAGATGAATATAAAAGATCTATGCCAGGTAGAATTATTGGTGTTTCAGTTGATAGACATGGAAATAAGGCATACAGATTGTCACTTCAGACTAGAGAGCAACACATTAGAAGAGACAAAGCTACAAGTAATATTTGTACAGCCCAAGCTTTATTAGCAATTGTGTCAGCAGCATATGCTATTTATCATGGTCCAGATGGAATTAAAAATATTTCTGAAAGAGTATCTCAATTAGCAAAAAATTTTGGAGATAAAATAAAACAATCTGGATATGAACTATATTCAGATTATTTTTTTGATACTGTAACTATTATTACTAAAGATAAGACTGATCAAATTTTTAAAAATGCTTTAGATCAAAAAGTAAATATTAGAAAAGTTAATTCAGAAATGTTGTCAGTATCTTTTGATGAGAAAAAAAATGTTTATAGAGTAAATCAACTGTTAAAAATTTTTAATGCAGCAGAATCAATTAAAAAAGAAGACCCTACAGTTAGTCTACCTAATCTACCAAAAAATTTACTAAGAACTTCAAAATATTTAGAACACCCAGTTTTTAATTCATACCATTCAGAAACTGATATGCTTAGATACTTAAAAAAATTAGAGGATAAAGATATCGCTCTTAATAGAACGATGATTGCATTAGGCTCATGCACCATGAAATTAAATGCTACTGCAGAAATGATACCTATTTCATGGAGAGAATTAGCTGAGCCTCATCCGTTCGTACCTGTAGAGCAGATGGAAGGATATAGAGAATTATTCACCGATCTTAAAAATTGGCTAAGATCAATTACTGGTTTTTCTGGAGTTTCACTTCAGCCAAATGCAGGCGCCCAAGGTGAATATGCAGGATTAATGGTTATAAGAAAATATCATTTAGATAGAGGTGAAGAAAATAGAAACATATGTTTAATACCTAGTTCAGCACATGGAACTAATCCAGCAAGTGCACAAATGGTTGGAATGAAAGTTGTAGTAGTTAATTGTGATAAAGAAGGCAATGTAGATTTTGAAGATTTAAAGAAAAAAGCAGAAACATATTCAGAAAATCTTGGAGCTTTGATGGTTACATATCCATCTACTCATGGTGTATTTGAGGAAAAAATAACAGATATCTGTGATTTAATCCATAAACACGGAGGTCAAGTTTATATGGATGGTGCAAACTTAAATGCACTTGTAGGAATTGCAAAACCTGGAAATTTTGGTCCAGATGTTTGTCATATAAACTTACATAAAACATTTTGTATTCCTCATGGTGGAGGAGGACCAGGTATGGGACCAATTGCTTGCAAAAAACATTTACAAGTTTATCTGCCTAACCATCCAGTAGTAAAAGATTGTGGTCCTGCAACCGGTATAGGTGCAGTTTCAGCAGCACCTTGGGGGAGCTCAAGTATTTTATCTATTTCATGGATGTATATAAAAATGATGGGATCACAGGGTTTAAAATTAGCTACAGAAGTCGCAATATTAAACGCTAACTATATAGCTCATAGATTAAAAAACCATTTTCCAATCTTGTATAAAGGGACTAATGGAAATGTTGCTCACGAATGTATCATTGATATTAGATCAATTAAAAGTGAAACAGGAGTAACGGAAGAAGACATAGCCAAAAGATTAATAGATTATGGATTTCATGCGCCAACAATGTCATGGCCTGTTGCTGGTACAATGATGATTGAACCAACAGAGAGTGAAAGTCTAACTGAGATAGATAGATTTTGTGATACTTTAATAAATATCAAATCGGAAATAGAAATGATTAAGTCTGGTAAATTTGATAAAGTAGATAATCCAATTAAAAATGCACCCCATACTGATATTGAACTTTCTTCAGATGAATGGGACCACAAATATTCTAGACAGCAAGCAGCGTATCCTGCAAAATTCTTGAAAACAAATAAATTTTGGCCTCCAGTTGCAAGAGTAGATAATGTCTACGGAGATAAAAATATTTTTTGTACTTGTCCTAGTATGGACGAGTTTAAAGAAGATGCAGCATAAATAGTAATGAAAATTGCTGTTGTCGGCTCAGGAATTTCAGGTTTAAGTGCTGCATACTATTTATCTAAAAAACATCATGTAGATCTTTTTGAAAAAGAAGATCATTTTGGAGGCCATTCTCACACTATTGATTTAATGTTTGGTGAAAAAAAAGTTTCTGTTGATATCGGTTTTATTGTATTCAACTTTCAAACTTACCCAAATTTAATAAAGTTTTTCGAAGAAAATAAAATTGATATTGAAAAAAGCAATATGTCTTTTTCAGTTTCAGTTGACAACACAAATTTTGAATACTGCGGAAAAGGGATTAGTGGAATTTTTTCTAATAGATCAAATTTGTTTAATGTGAAATTTTTAAAAATGTTCTTTGATATAATTAAATTTTATAAAAAAAGTGATCAAGAAAGTATCTCAGAAGAAAAATTAACTTTGGGTGAATATCTTGCAAAGAATAAATTATCAAAACCATTTATTGATTATCATATAATTCCAATGGTTTCTGCTATTTGGTCTATGCCACCATTAGAGGCAAGTAAAATGCCAATTAGTTTTTTTTTAAAATTTTTCCAAAATCATGGTTTGTTTAAATTAAAAAATAGGCCTCAATGGTATACGGTTTCTAATAGAAGCAGAACTTATGTTAATCAGATAATATCGAAAATTAGTGGTGAGCATTACAAAAATTATAAAGTTAAAAAAATAAAAAGAAAGTCGTCAGGTATTGACCTGTACTATGGCGGTCAAAGTGAATTTTTTGATTATGATAAAGTAGTTATAGCAACTCATGCTGACGAAGCATTAGAATTAATTGAAAACCCAACAGATGAGGAGAGAAAAATTCTATCTAATTTTAGTTATAAAGAAAATATTGCATATATTCATACCGATAACAGAGCTATGCCTAAAAATAAAAGAGCTTGGAGTTCTTGGAATTCATCTATTGATGATAAAGATATTGAGAAGAATTCTATTAGTTATTGGTTAAATCTTTTACAAAATCTAAAGTGTGAACAAGATATTTTTTTAACCTTAAATCCTTACTTTGATATTGATAAGTCTAAAATACTTAAAAAAGTAAGATTTACTCACCCATATTACGATCAAAAAGCATTAGATACTCAACAAGAACTTTCTAAACTACAAAATCAGAAAGACTTGCTTTTTTGTGGAAGTTATTTTGGTTACGGATTTCATGAAGATGGAATAAAATCATCTATTGAAATGCTGAAAAACCTTAATGATTAATTCTTGTATTTACACTGGTACGGTGATCCATAAACGATTTAAACCTAGAGAACATTTCTTTAAATATAAAGTATTTTCGTTACTGCTAGATTTATCTGAACTAGAGACATTAAGTAATAAAATAAGATTTTTTTCTTTAAATCGTTTTAATTTAATTAGTTTTCAAGAAAAAGATCATGGATTAAGAGATGGTTCATCTCTGACAGAATGGGTAAAAAAAAACTTAGAACAAAATAATATTAATTCAGAAAATATTAAAATTAAACTTTTATGTTACCCAAGAATATTAGGATATGTATTTAATCCTCTTAGCATTTTTTTTGTATACAATAATCAAGAACAACTAGTGTCAATTTTATATGAAGTAAAAAATACTTTTGGCGAACAACACACTTATGTATTTAGAGTCGATAATAATAACAATTTAATACAAAATAATTGCTCTAAGAAGTTTCACGTTTCCCCATTTATTGAAATGGACTGCCAGTATTTTTTTAAAATATTAAAACCAGGAAATAAATTGTCAGTGATTATCGACCAATATGATAAAGACGGAAAAATTTTATTTGCTTCTCAAGACGGAGATAGAAATGAGCTAAATAGTGCTCAGTTAATTAAATCTTATTTAAAGCATCCTTTAATGACTTTAAAAATTATTTCTGCGATACATTTTGAAGCGTTTAAATTGTGGTTAAAAGGAATAAAATTAGTTAAAAAAAAATTAAATATCAAAAATAATTTAACAGTTGAGAATTAATGCTTTTAAACAAAATATCCGACAAATTAGTTTTCAATTTTTTAAGTAAGATTGATTATGGTTATCTTGAAATCAAAACTTTTGATGGAGAAATCTTAAAATTTGGAAATCCAGAGGAACCACTTAGTGCTAATATAATTATTAAAAAACCAAATTTTAATTATAATTTGATACGTGGTGGTAGTATTGGGTTTGCAGAGTGTTATATGAGGGGGGAGTTCGAAACCGACGATCTTTCAAATTTAATTGAGCTTACAGCAAGAAATATTAAAATTATTCATAGGTTTTCTGGTTTACTTGATGTTCCAGTAATTAATTATATTAAAAATAAAATTATTAAAAATACAAAAAGTAGAAGTAAAGAAAATATTGCAAAACATTATGATTTAGGAAATGAATTTTTCTCATTATGGCTTGATGATACTTTAACCTATTCAAGTGCAATATTTAATGAACATTCTAAAAATTTAGCTGAAGCACAAAATAACAAATATCAAAAATTAATTGATCTTATTAAACCAAATAATGGTGACAAAGTTTTAGAAATTGGCTGCGGCTGGGGTGGTTTCGCTGAGTATTTAGGTAAAAAATATGATGTAAAACTTGATTGTATAACCATTTCAAAAAAACAATTTGAATACGCCAAAGAACGAATTCATAAATGTGGCTTAAATGAAAAAGTTAACATTGAAATTAAAGATTACAGAGATTTACAAGGCAAATATAATTCAATTGCATCAATAGAAATGATTGAAGCTGTAGGACAAAACTATCTTGAAAGTTATTTTAAAACTATCAAAGATAATTTATCTGGAGGGGGTAAAGCAGCTATTCAAGCAATAACAATTGATGATAGTTTATTTGATAGATATAAGAATAAACAAGATTTTATCCAAAAATATATTTTTCCAGGTGGATTTCTTCCTAATAAAAACAGCATAAACAGATATGTCTCAGATAATGGATTAACAGTAAACTCATATATCTCTTATGCGGATCATTATGCAAATACATTATCTATTTGGAGAAATGAATTTTTAAAGAAATGGGAGCTAATTAAAAATCAAGGTTTTGATTTAAAATTTAAAAGGATGTGGGAATTCTATCTGTCTTATTGCGAAGCTGGTTTCAAATCTAAGAATATAGATCTAATTCAATTTTCACTTCAAAACAAATAACACTTACAAAGGATATTTATGCATCATACAAAAATAATTAAATCTATTTCATTGATAATTTGTGCTTTCTTAATTACAAGTTGTTCTAATAATAGTGCTATGAAACCAGAAGAATTTAAAAATAAAGAACCAAGATTAATAATTGAGGAATATCTAAGTGGTAACGTTAAGGCATGGGGTGTTTTACAAGATAGATCAGGCAAAGTTACAAGACAGTTTAACGCTGATTTAAATGGCACATGGGATGGAAAACAATTAGTTTTAAAAGAAAAATTTAATTGGGATGATGGTGAAATTCAAGATAGAGAATGGACAATAAATAAAATCGATGAACATAATTATGAGGGAACTGCCGGTGATGTTGTAGGCAAAGCTATTGGTTACTCATATGGTCCAGCATTCAAATTTGAATATGTTTTGTTAGTTCCAGTCAAAGGAAGAGAATTAAAAATCACATTTGATGATTGGATTTTTAAACAGGATGATCGTGTCGCAATCAATAGAGCTACGATGACAAAGTTTGGATTTAAAGTAGCAGAATTGACAGTCGTGTTTGTTAAAGACTAACGATTAACTGATTTAGAAATCAAATAATTATACAATTTATTTGGAAGTATTTGTATTAATTTATAAATAATTTTAATTGGTAAAGGAAAGATTATTTCAAAATTATTTTTTTTAATTAAGCCATTATAAATTTGATCAGCTGCATAATTAGTGCTTTTCAAAAAAGGCATCTTAAATTCATTCTTATCTGTTAGAGCAGTTTTTATAAATCCAGGAGTTATTAAGCTAACTTTGACATTAAATTTTTTAAAATCAAAATAAATACCTTGCGTAAAATTATTTAAAGCTGCTTTAGATGGAGTATATCCAGAAGATTTAGGCAGACCTCTATATCCAACTGGTGACGAAACAACAGCAATATGGCCGTTATTTTTCTCTTTGTAATATTTTTCAACAGCACTAACACAATTTATTACCCCAAGAAAATTTACCTCAATGACGTGCTTTATGTTTCGCACATCTAGTTCTTTTTCAGATTTTCTTTCATATGTACCAGAACTAAAAATGCAAAGATCTACATGTCCATGATCGTCTATAATTTTTTTAAATACGTCTTTAGCCTTATCACTATCTGTTACATCTAATGGATAAGAAAATATATTTTTATCTACTGATAGTTTGTCTAAAAGCTCAACTCTTCTTGCAGAGACAATAACTTTCCATCCTTCTTTAGCAAATTTTATCGCTGTTGCTTTACCAATGCCACTACTTGCACCAGTTATCCATATAGTTTTTTTATTCATAGTTAATCGTATATATTACTAACATGTTTAAAAATAAATTTTTAACTTTTATCTCTTTTCTTTTTGTCACTTTCAGTGCTTCAGTTATTGGCGGCCTAGCTACAATTAATTATAAAGAACCATGGTATTCATTATTGAATAAACCAACTCTTAATCCTCCAGATTGGGTCTTTGGACCTGTGTGGACCACTTTGTATTTAATGATGACAATTGCAATATGGTTATTTTGGCATTCAAAGAGTAGGGACAAAAGTACAGTTTATGTTTATTTAATTCATCTGGTGTTTAATACAACTTGGAGTGTAGTTTTCTTTGTTTTTCACAATATGGTCTTAGCTTTATTTGTTCTAATTTTATTGATTGGATTGATAATTAATCTCATTTTAAGATTTAAACGTGTCAATCTAGTTAGTTCCTATTTAATGATTCCTTATTTACTTTGGTGTAGCTTTGCACTATTTCTGAATGTAAATCTTATAATGATAAATTAATATGGATGATGTGGTAGTAATTGGCGGTGGAATAATTGGGGCGGCAACAGCCTATTTTCTATCTAAAGAGGGTAGAAAGGTAAAAGTAGTAGAGAGAGACCCCACATATAAAACTGCTTCATTCCCATTATCTTTAGGTGGATTTAGAAGGCAATTTTTTCAAAAAGAAAATATTTTATTAGGAAAATTTGCTAGAGAATTTATAAATCAAATACCACAATTATTAAAAACTGAAAAAAATCCAAACCCAACCGCCAGTATGGTAACAAATGGTTATTTATTAATGTTTGGACCCGAACATGCTGAAGAACAATACCGAGCATTAGAAAATCATAAAAAGTGTGAAGCAGGAACCAAAAATATTAAAGGATCAGAATTAACAAAAATATTTCCCTATATAAATAATGAAGGAATAGAAACGGCTACTTATACCGATAATCAAACGGAGGGTTGGATTGATCCATTTCTTTTTCACACCGCTTTAAAAAGTAAAGCAATTGAACTTGGTGCTGAATTTATCAAAGGAGAAATAAAAAATATTTCTGAAGTTAAAGCTAAAACAATTGTTTCAGCTGCAGGATGTTGGACAAAAAAATTACTTGAAGATATTCCAGTGGTTCCTCAAAAACACACGGTTTTTAGGGTTAAATGTCCAAAATATATTAAAGAAATGCCTCTTACAGGAGATCTAACAACAGGTGTTTATTGGCGACCAGAAGGTGGTGAATATTTAGCTGGATCACCTCTTTCAGTATTTGATGCTGATGATTTAGAACCAGCATGGAATGATTTTGAAGAGTTAGTTTGGCCAGCATTAGCAAAAAGAATTCCAGCTTTTGAAGAACTTAAATTAACTGGAGGATGGGCTGGATATTATGATTGCAACAAATTAGATAATAATGCAGTTGTTGGAAAACACCCAAAATATGAGAATGTTTATATGGCATCAGGTTTTACAGGAAGGGGATTAATGCAAGCACCCGGTATTGGAAGAGCTTTAACTGAACTAATTACAACTGGATCTTATCAAACAATTGATATTAGTGATTTTTCAGTTGAAAGAGTATTAGGCAATAGTGCAAGGCCTGAGCCATACGTCTTATAACTTAAGTCCCACAAAACGTTTGATATTTTTCTTTTGATTCTGGAGCTGGTGATTGATACTCCAAAACATCGACTTTAGGGTTATAGGGATTTTGTATCACAGATAATAATTTATAAAGTGTTTCATAGTTATTTTTATTTGCATCAGATAATGCCTCCTCTACCTTATGGTTTCTAGGAATAATAACTGGGTTAACTTTTTTCATAAATTGAAATTGATTTTCTTTATTAGAATTGTTTAAAGTTGACCGATTGTTCCATGCTTTTACCCAATCTATAAATCTTTTATCATTATAGGTTTCATCCTTAATTGGCATATCCATTAAATAACAAAAAGTATTTGTATAATCTGCTTTACTTTCTTCCATCCAATTCAATAAGGAATTAATAAGTTTTAAATCATCTTTATTATCACCAGTTAAACCAAGTTTAGATTTCATCATATCCAACCATTTTTGTTCATAAATAGTTTGAAAGTTATCTATAATTTGAGTTGCAGTCTTAATAGCCTGGTCTTCATTTTTATCGATAAGAGGAATAAGACACTCAGCAAATCTAGCTAAATTCCATTTAGCAATGGGTGGTTGATTAGAAAATGCGTATCTTCCAAATTTATCAATTGAACTAAAAACAGTTTTCGGATCATAGTGATCCATAAAAGCACAAGGACCATAATCTATAGTTTCACCTGAAATCGCCATGTTATCTGTATTCATCACTCCATGAATAAATCCTACTCGCATCCAATTAACTATTAGCTTACATTGTTTTTCAATTACTAGATGCAATAAATCTACAGCCTTTGTTGCGGATGATTTAATTTCTGGATAATGTCTATCAACTGTGTAATCAACTAACATTTTCAACTCATCAATATTTTGTTTTGCAGCGATGTACTGAAATGTTCCAACTCGGATATGACTTGAGGCAACTCGTGTTAGTATTGCACCTTCTAATAAATTTTCCCTTACCACCTTTTCTCCAGTTTTAGTCACAGCAAGACTTCTAGTTGTTGGTATGTTTAATGAATGAATAGCCTCACTTATAATATACTCTCTTAACATTGGACCTAATGCAGCTCGACCATCTCCACCTCTCGAAAAAGAAGTTCTGCCAGATCCTTTGAATTGAATATCGTATCGCTTTTTTTGATTAGTTACATGTTCACCAATTAAAACTGCTCTTCCATCACCTAACATTGTAAAATGTCCAAATTGATGTCCAGCATAAGCTTGGGCTATAGAACTAGTTCCTTGAGGCAGAATATTTCCAGCAAATAGAGCGGATAATTCATTTTTATCTATTTTAGAAAAATCAAGCCCTAATTCCTTTGCTAAGTCTTCATTTAAGATAACTAACTCAGGATTTAAAACTGAAACAGGTTTAATAATTTCCTTAAAAGCTTTCGGTAATTTTGAATAAGAATTATCAAAATTCCAATTAATATAGTTTTTCACAAATTTATAAGTTCCAAATATTATTTAAAATCTCTTCTCTTCTACAAGCTGTTTTATATTCCAAATATCTTTGAAACTTCTTAACATAAAAATCTTGGTGGTAAACTTCAGCTTCGTAAAATTTATCAAAACTTCTTACGTAAGTAACAATCTCTTTGTTAAACTTTTTTTCTAATTCTTTTACACTATTTTCTATCAGTTTTTTTTCTTCATCATTTTGATAAAACGCGACTGATCTGTAGCTATATCCTTTATCGCAAAATTGCCCATAAGGATCAAAGGGATCTATATTTTTCCAAAAAATATCGAGTAATTCTTTAAAAGAAATGATTTCTTTGTCATAGACAATTTCAACAACCTCAAAATGACCAGTTTTACCATAAGTCACCTCTCTATAGGTTGGGTTTTCTGTAGTGCCCCCAGAGTAACCTGATATCACTTCTTCTACTCCACTTAATTTTTCATAAACTTCTTCCATACACCAAAAACATCCACCAGCAAAATATGCCTTACCCTTTTGATTAGCTTCAGCTGCAGTAATAAATGAGATAATAAAAAATATGATAGTAAAAAATTTCATTCACTATCATAAACAAAAAACTTGAATTAAGTCTATGATATTAAAGGTAGCTACTTTTAGTAAACTACCTTTAATAACTATTTTTTTGAGTTATTTTTTCTTATATTTAGCTGCTTCTTCAGATCCACCTGTAGCTGATCCTTTACTGTATGAGTGAGCACCCATTCCAGCTAATTGGCCGTCTTTTACAATAAGATATTGATCTCTAATTTCACTACCCTCGAAGAAACATTCCAAAATTTCTCTTACTCCATCAGCATACCTGGCTTGAGCAGATAATGAAGTTCCAGAAGTATGTGGTGTCATTCCATGATTTGGCATAGTTCTCCAGACATGATCATTTGGAGCTGGTTGTGGAAACCAAACATCCCCCGCATAACCACTTAACTGTCCACTTTCTAAAGCTTTTGCAATAGCCTCACGGTTACAGATTTTTCCTCTAGCAGTATTTACAATATAAGCACCTTTTTTCATTTTACTTATCATTGCATCGTCAAATAGGTTTTCAGTTTCTGGATGGAGCGGACAATTTATTGTCACTACATCACAAACTTTAACCATAGATTCTACAGACTCGTGAAAAGTTAAATTTAATTCCTTTTCAACACTGTCAGGTAATTTATGTCTGTCAAAGTAATGTAAATGTACATCAAAAGGTTTCATCTTTCTAAGTGCATCTAAACCGATACGACCTGCAGCTACTGTTCCAATATGCATACCCTCAACATCGTAAGATCTTTGAACTGCGTCAGCAATATTCCAACCACCTTCATTAACAATTCTATGTTGATTATGATAATCTCTTACCATTGAAACAATCATCATAACAATATGTTCTGCAACTGATCTTGAATTACAAAATGTAACTTCTACTACATCAATTTTGTTATCCATTGCTGCTTGTAAATCAACATGGTCCGATCCTATTCCTGCAGTAATAGCCATTTTTAAATTTTTAGCTTTTGCAATTCTTTCTTTTGTTAAATAGTAAGGAAAAAATGGTTGAGATATAACTATATCAGCATCAACGATGTGCTTATCAGCTTCACATCCTTCTCCATCTTTACTATTTGTAACAATAAATTCATGACCGTTAGACTCTAAATATTTTTTTAATCCTAATCCTCCTGAAACACATCCTAATAATTCACCTGGTGTGAAGTCTCTACCTTTTGGACTTGGTAAAGTCATTCCATCTGGATACTTTTCTAATTTAGGAAGATCACTTAGGGGATATGATTTTGGCATTCCACCTTTAGGATCGTCATATAATACGCACAATATCTTCATTTACTCTCCTGTATGTAATAAATATTAATTTATTTTTGGCCATCTAACCTCATTTTTAATGGGCTAGCAAACAAATTATTTCTTAGAGGGATAATTTTTTTTTAAGATAAATCGATTGAGAATTATTGCAAAAAGTAGAATGATTATTGAACCAGAAATCACAGGGGTCAATAAGTAGTCTACCGACACACTACCCATTATGACTATAATGGGATTACCACCAGCTGGTGGATGAGTTACATTAAATAAAATCATTAATCCAACACCAAAACCTACAGCTAAAGGAATCGTTAAATATAAAGGTAAAGGTATAAAGTATAAAACAATCATTCCTACAATTGTTGTAAGGACGTGACCAAAGAAAACATTTTTAGGTTGTGCGAAAGGACTTTCTGGATATCCGTAGAGTAGAACCATTGAAGACCCAAAAGAAGCAATCAAAAATATTCCGTACTCAGTTTTGTAAGTTAAAAGAGTAAGTATTCCTATTGTAACAACCGAAAAAAGACCTGCAAAAAATGATTGCTTTAAATTTCCCATAATTTAATTGGATACAATTTTTTTTAAGGCGTTGAAAGGAAGAAGAATACATTCTTTTCTTGATATATTTTTCTCATTAAACAATTTACTCAAAAAAGACCATTTTTTTTCTATACTCTCTTGTTTTTTGTTAAAAAAAGATTTCGCAAAATCACAAATTTCGTTAATTTTACTTTTTTCAGAGTTTATCAAATTTTTTGATAACAAACTTGCAGTAGCCTGACAGTAAACACATGACTTTCCCTGATAACCAAAATCAACTAGCTTTTCTTTTTTAATGACTAACTTAATTTGAATTTCATCACCACATAAAGGATTTTTAGATTTTGCAGCATGAGTGTAGTTTTTGATATTTTTGTTATTTTCTGTATCCGAAGCAATCTCTAAAATTTTTAAATCCATATCAACTCTTAATTTTATTTCATATATATCACTGATTTTATATATAGATTTAAAATATATTTTTGTTGTAGAAAATTCTATTTACAATTAGATTTCGGCATATGATTGAGCTCAGAAGTCCCAAAATTGCTATTCCAGTTGTTTTGTTTGCCGGGTTACTGTGGTCATTTGGTCCTTTAGTTGTGAGATACATGGATAATCCACAATTAGTCCCATGGCAGTATATTTTTGGAAGAGGTTTAACTATTTTCATTTTATTAAATCTTTATTTATTTTTTGATGAAGGAAAAAATTTTTATAAAAATTATCTCAAAATAGGGTTATCAGGTGTCATAGGTGGATCAGGTTTAGGTATTGCAATGATCACCTTTATTTACTCAATAACAAATACTAGTGCTGCAGTGACATTACTTTGTTTAGCGGCAATGCCTTTTTTTACAGCATTATTAGCTTTTTTGTTTTTAAAAGAAAAAATCTCCTTAAACGTTTGGATTTCAATTATCATTGCTACTGCAGGTATATTAATTATGGCGCTTGGTAATACGAGTGAAAAATCTTTAATTGGATTTGTATTTGGTCTAACAGCTTCAGTTGGTTTCTCGGTTTTTTCAGTATCACTCAGATGGAGAAAAGAAACTCCAAAATTTACAACAGTTGCTTTTGCTGGATTTTTCTGTGTCGTTTTTTCATCTATTGCAATAATTTCAAACGATTTAGTATTTTTTTCATCTAGTTATAATGGAACTTTATTTTCATTACATGGAACATTGGTCTGTTTTGGTTTAATTTTATATTCAATCGGCTCAAAAGCTATTCCAGCAGCAGAACTTACATTACTATCTTTAACTGAAGTAGTGGGTGGAATATTCTGGGTGTGGCTGCCACTATTTGGTATCAATGAGGTTCCTACAACAAACACAATTATTGGCGGATTTTTTCTTTTTGTTTCAATAATTTATTACAGTTTGATTATGAGATGGAATAAAAGATACATCGCTTTAAATTAATCTATGAATAAAAATCATATTATTGTGAATAGTTGGAATGAATGGGATCCACTCAAACATGTAATTGTTGGAAGAGCTGATGGTACGTGTATTCCAGCTCCCGAACCAGCACTCGATGCAAAAGTTCCTGAAGATAGTGATATGCGAGGCCAGTTTGGACCAAGAACTAAAGATACTGTTGACAAAGCCAATCAACTTTTAGATAATTTTTCAAATATACTTCAGAAAAGAGGAATTAAAGTTGATCGACCAACACCTATAGATTTTAATCAAAAAACATCTACTCCTGATTGGGAAGCAGAAACCATGTTTGGGTGTATGCCACCAAGAGATGTTTTGTTAACTGTTGGTAATGAAATTTTAGAAGCAACAATGAGCTATCGTTGTCGTTGGTTTGAATATTTATGCTACAGACCACTTCTACAAGATTACTACAATCGAGATCCAAATATGCGACATGAGTCTGCACCAAAACCCAGATTGACAGATCTTGATTATAGAAAAGATTACTTATCAGATAAAATTGGAGTTCAAAAAAGATTAGAATGGACTGAAAAGAAACATTTTGTAACTACTGAAGAAGAACCTTTATTTGATGCAGCTGATGTATTGAGATTTGGAAAAGATTTAGTAGTGCAACATGGTTTTACTACTAACTTAAAAGGTATTGATTGGTTAAAAAGACATTATAAAGATCACAGAGTGCATGCGGTAAATTTTCCTGGTGATCCGTACCCAATTCATATTGATGCAACCTTCACACCAATAAAAGAAGGGTTGATAATAAATAATCCTCAAAGAAGACTTCCAAAAGAACAAAGAAAATTGTTTGAAAATAATGGATGGGAAATAATAGATAGTGCGCAGCCAGCGCACAATGAGCCACCTCCTTTGTGCTATTCATCAACATGGTTATCTATGAATGTATTGGTTTTAGACTCTAAAACAGTATGCGTTGAAAAAAGTGAGACTTATCAAGCTGAACAATTAGATAAACTTGGAATGGAAGTGGTACCAGTAGAACTTCGTGATGCTTATGCATTTGGTGGAGGACTTCATTGTTGTACGGCTGATGTATATCGAGAAGGGGAGCTAAAGGATTATTTTCCGAAGCAATAAGTCTCTAATTTGGATTTTGCTTTAAAAATTCAATATATTTTAAAACTTCATCAAGCTGTTCATCAGGGATATTTTTGTAACTCGCTTTAAATTTAGATTTTACGCAAATAGCTACATGGGCGTAGGCGTTTCTACCATTAGGATGATTAGGATGATCAGGTAATTGCCCTTCCAAATAATCGCCAGCTTCCTGTATGATTTTCCACAGTTTACTTGCGTTTTCTTTATTCATATTGACAAATTTTATCTAAAAAATAAACTTTTTTTAATATCTATTATTTCTCTTATCTTTTTTTCTTTAACAGCATTCCAAGAAACAAATAAAGTACACAATTGATACAAGGCAAATATCTCATTTTTTTGAACTTGGGACAAATCACTGTCCGCCTCTACATAGTTTTCAAAATGAGAAATATTATTTCTTGCACAGTTTAAATAATATTTACAAGCATCTGTCACTGTAGCAGTTGACCACCAATTAGAGTCTCTGAAAAGATTAGATAATTCTTGATAGAAAGAACTTGTTTCAGAAATAATTAAATCCTTTTGAACATTTTCAGAAAATTGATCTAATTCAAATTGAATTAGAGCTATTATCTTTTTTTCGCTACTTCTCTTAACAAGTAGTTCAATTACATTTTTATATGACATTGATTTAATCTTATTCCAATTATCAAAAAAATCGTTTGGCGCTTTATTTAAATCTCCCATATTTAATTATTTAAAGGTAACCAAGAATTATATAAAGGATTGTCTTTATTGATTGGAAGTTTAATACTTTTATTTTTTCTAGAAGAGTCGTACACAGCAGTCACAAATTCCAAAGATTTTCGTGCATCAAGTAATGTCACTTCATCACTAGAAGATCCATCTAGTTTATTTGCAATTTCTTCAAACATTCCTGCATACCAGGATTTTGGTTCTTTTACTTTAGATAACACTTCAACAATTTGAGTTTGAGTAATAGGTGCTCTTGGTAAAAAGTCCCATTTATCATCAGCAGGACTATATGGTTTATCTGGTGATGCACCAGACTCAGCTGTTAATCCTTCAAAACAAAATCGAAGTCTACTAGTATCGTTTGCAGCACCTAATGTAATAGAACTTGTAACCAGAGTTCCATTCTCCATTTCAATAGAAAGGGCAGCACAATCCTCAACCTCAATATCATTTACTCTAGTTGTTAATTTTGAAAAAACATTTGAAACAGGCCCCAAGATCATACTCACTAAATCATGAATATGAATTGAGTGACTTAAAATAGCTCCACCTTGTTCACCTTCCCAAGTTCCTCTCCAAGGTTTTGAATAATAATCTTTACCTCTATTCCAGTGAGTTTCTAAAGAAGCAACCAAAGGGTTTCCAGCTAAACCAGATTTGATTAATGCTTTTAATTTTGAAAATCCTAGACCATATCGATATTGAAATACTGGGAAAATAATTTTACCAGTTGCTTTACTGATCTTTTCTAATTCGTCTACTTCTTTAAGACTTGAAACTAATGGTTTTTCACAAATCACATGCTTTCCAGCTATCATAGCCTTTTTACATGCAGAAAAATGTAAATGGGGTGGGAGACAAATATCAATGATATCAATTTCTTTAACTTTTAATACATTGTCAAAATTTAGAGAAACTTTTGTCTCAGTATTTGATTGTAATATTTTATCAATAGCTCCCCGAGTTAAACCACATAACGTGTGAACATTAAATCTTTCAGAAACTTTTTTAAAATCTTCAAAATGTTTTGCTCCTATGTTGGTTCCAATTATTGCTACTTGATATTTTTTCATTTTTTTTCAGCTTGCTCTTGAGCTTTAATAGCAAGTTCCATTGAAAAATAAGTAAGAACTTGAGGACATGCAGTTTCTGTTCTGTTTAAAACATCATTAATTAAATTACTAAAGTAGGGTAGCTTAACATTAGAACAATCAATATGTTTCACTTCATCATTATTTGCTAAATATAAATGATTACCTTTTTCAGATTTTGCTAAATCTGTATATTTTCTAATTTCTATGTAACCTTTGTCTCCAAGGATTAATAATCTTCCATCTCCCCAGGTTGGAAGGGCATCTGGAGTAAACCAATCCAGGCGAACATATCCGTGCCCACCATTACCAGTAAGGTTCACTTCACCAAAATCTTGAAAACCAGGCTTATCTTTCTTTGTCGTATTTTCTACTAATGCATGGTTGATTTTTGCCTGATCTGAATTTGTAAAAACTAAAAATTGATGAATTTGGTGAGACCCAATATCGGTAATAATTCCTCCATAACTTTGACGATTATAAAACCAATCAGGTCTTTCGTAGTTTCCTTGCCTATGAGGACCTGTACCAATAGTTTGTTTTACTTTTCCTATTTTGCCTTCATTTACTAATTCTTCTGCTTTAGCAACTGCAGCAACGTGAAATCTTTCAGAAAAATTTATAGACCAGATCTTTCCAGTTTCTTTAACAGTATTTTTCAACTTATTTAACTGATCTAGGGTAGTACACCCTGGTTTGTCTACCATAACATCTTTCCCAGCTTTTAATGCATCTATTGAATGACCAGCTCTATTTACAGGGATCGAAGATATTAAAATCATATCAATAGATGAGTCGTTTAATATTTCCTCTTTATTTTCTTTTCTTTTAATATTTGGATATTTTTTATTAAATTCTTGAAGAGTTAAAGGATCCCCATCTGTCCAAAAGTAATTACAGCTACAACCTTCTTTAATCATTTCATCCAACATATCAAAAATATGCCCATGATCTATTCCAATAACTCCAAGGTTAAGTTTTTTTTTCATAAATTAATAAGAACCTTTTGTTTTGCACTTTTAAAAAAAATTTCTTAAAAATAATCATTTTCTTTTTTTCGAAGTAAAATACTTTCTTCACCCATATAATCTTTAGCTTCCTGAATAATTTTCCAGAGTTTACTAGCATTAATTTTGTTCATAAAAATATAAAATTTATATAATCTAAAACTCTTATGATATTTGTAAAAAATTTAAATTCAATCTCCAATCAGGAATGGAAAACAAGTGAGAAATATCCTGGAGTGAGATGGAAGTTTTTAGTTGATGCAGATATTGATGGAAGCAAAGGAATTTCTTGTGGTTTTGCGGAAGTTTTACCCGGTGGAAAATTAACTTTACATCATCATGCCCCAGACGAAATTTATGTTGTAACCAATGGTTCTGCAACTTTAAACAAAGATGGTAAACTTGAAGAGATTAAAAAAGGTGACGTAGTTTATATTTCTAATAATGCTAAACATGCACTTAAAAATAATAGTGATGAAACATTTAGATTTTATTGGCTTTTCCCAACAGATCGATTTAAGGAAGTTGAATATTTTTCTGATGAGTGAAACTTATTTAACTTAGACAATGAACACTAAAAAGTTTTTTGCCATCAACCCAAGTTTTATCTAGTTTCCATCCAGCTTTATTAGCTAAGTTTTTGAAAGATTTAATCGTATATTTGTGTGAATTCTCTGTATGTATCTCTTCATTTTTTTTAATTAAATAATTTGAACCATTAATTCTAATATTATTTCTTTTTTTAGATTTTAGTCTCATCTCAATTCTTTTTTTTTGTTTATTATAAATGGCTAAATGTTTATAGGAATTCACATTTATATCTGCACCTAATTCAGTATTAATTCTTCGTAAAATATTTTTATTGAATTTTGCGGTTACCCCTTTTTTGTCATCATAAGCAGTAATTAGAGTTGGGATATCTTTTACTAAATCAGCACCAATGATAACTTTTTTTGCTTTAAATTTTGATTTTAACATTTTTAAAAATTTAACAGCATCCTTCTCTTTGAAATTACCAATGGTTGATCCTGGAAAAAAAATAATTATATTTTCAGATGAATTGATTTTAAAAGGTAGTTTATTATTTCTTGAAAAGTCATATCCCTTAGGAGTAATAGCTATATTTGGGAATTTTTTTTTAAAACTTTGAGATATTTTGTTTATATAATCTTCTGAAATATCCAAAGGTATATATTTTTTGGGCTTATCTAAACTATTGAGAAAAATAGCTATTTTTTTAAAGTCCCCAGCACCGGGTTCAATTAAAACTGCTCGCTTACCTATTTTATTAGCAATTTCAATTTTATTATCTTTTAAAATTTTTCTTTCAGTTCTTGTTGGGTAATATGTTTTTAGCTTGGTAATTTGTTCAAAAAGTTTTGATCCACGAAAGTCATAAAACCATTTAGAACTCAACTCCTTATTCTTTTTACTTAAACCGATACTTACTTCTTGTAAAAATGATTTCATTTAATACTTTGCCTAACTAAAAGACGACTAATTGGCATTGAAAATCGCCCTTGTCTTTCATTGTCTGTGCTCACTTTGGATATTGCGAGCATATTAGATAGATTTTTAATCATTAATTTTCTTTTTTCTGGTTTTAAGATAAATGCTGCGTAAAAAAATCCTGAAGCAATTTCAGCTACTTTGGTAACTGGTCCTTCCATAGATACAACATTTGTTTCGATAGTGACACTTGCTTCTGGAAAAGCTTTATGTGCAAGATTACTTAGACTTTCAGTTCCTCGTATCCTTGGATCACCTAAATCAATTTCTCCATAACTAGGTATTTCTTCTTGAACATAACTATAAATTAAATCATGTACCTCTGCATAACCAGATGCTGCATTCATTGGTCCATCAACTAATGCTGCAAATTGACCCTCAGAAGTTAAAACTCGTTTGACTTCATCTAAAACAGGAACTATCGGGTCCATTAATGTCAAAGCCCAATGACATAACACAATGTCTATAGAGTTATCATTTATTGCTGTCAAATTTTGTGCTTTTGACTCGATAAGATCAACTCTACTATTTTTAAGACGAGTCTTAGCTAATACTAATTCTTCAGGACACATGTCTATACCTTTTAAATTTAAATTTTTATTACGATCAAATAAAATTTTTAATAACGGCCCTGACCCGCAAGCAAGATCTAGTACACTCAAACTCGCGTTATCAGGCACAACTTCACTTAGCCATTCATAACTATTACGTCCAGCTTCATCACGACAAGAACTTGCACATGCTTCAGTAAATCCAGTATTTTCTTGATGGATTGTTTTTAAATGATCTACTAAAGCATTACCATTAGGATGAAGATTACGAGCAAGACTTTTAGTCCAGATCGAATTTAATCCATTTTGATTATTTATGTTTTTCATGAATTATCTTTTACTGGCCAACAAATCGGATTTAGTGGACTAGCAGCAAAGTCTCCTGGTTTGACATTTGGTACAAATTTCTGCCAGTCACCAGAAACCATTGTAGGTGAATCAACTATTCTCGCTCCATCACGATAATAAGTATTGGCAAGAGCCACTCGACTACGATTAGTTTGGTTGCGTGAAGCAGTATGAAAATTTAAATTATGATGAAAGCTAACTTCACCCAGTTCAAACGGGGTTTCATTCACAGTTACATTATTTTTTGAAAAAACATCTGTGACCCCACGGTCATATCCAGTACCAGTCTTTTCAAACGTAACTGCATTGACTAATTTGTGTACATCGAGCGGATAAGCGAAAGAAAGCGGTCCCATCTCAAGAGGAATTGGCTGTGCAGGCGCCCAAGCAGTAACTACGTCATTAGTATCTAGAGGAAAATGATGATCGTCGAAGTGCCACGGGGTACGACCACAACCAGCTTGTTTAGCTAATACATTGTCATGATAAAGTCTAACAGCTGGTACCCCAAGAAGATCTGCTGAAATTTGCCCTAGACGAGGTGATAACACATAAGCACTAAGCAGTGCGTTGTCAGGCCAAATCATTTCAAGACTAAGGAAACGGGCATGTGCTCCCTTATCTGGATCAACCTTAAATTCTTCTTTTAATAAACTAATTAACTCAGATCTAAGTTTTAGCACGGCCCCAGGTGAAAAAACTTTTTTAAGTTTAATAAAACCATTTTTTTTAAAAAAATCAATTTGATCATTAGTTAAATGGTAGGGCTTAGCTAATTCTGAGATAACTTCATCATCACTGGGTATTGTAATATCTGGTAAAGGATCGGCATTAATAATTTCATTTTCTTTAACATCATTATCTGCGAGACTAACATACCAGTCCCACCAGGCCTGATTATCCTTATCCCAAGGTTTACTAATATCCGTAGCATCAGTTAGTTTGGAATTTAAATTAGTATTAGATTTAGACATTTAAGTTGTTCTTATAGTTTTATTTTTTTTTAGTAACAGCGCGTTTTGACATGTAATGATTGATTTATCTGAAAAAAGTTTAATTTTTTGTTCTAGTCATACAAAAATTCTCTCATTTAGCAAGTCTTAGTCCAGACATTTGCCATCTTTGATGAGGATAAAAGAAATTACGATATGATTTTCTCATTTGATCTTTAGGTGTAAGGCAAGAGCCTCCTTTTAATACCATCTGGTTGACCATAAACTTACCATTGTATTCGCTGATATCATCATTGTGATATTTAAATCCTGGATAAGGAGAAAAGTTAGAAGAAGTCCACTCCCATACGTGTCCCCAATGTTGATTTAAATCTACACCATTTTTTTTTGAATATGGCTGATATATTTTGTTTTCTAAAAAATTCCCTTGAATATGATCATTAGAAGCAACCTCCCATTCAAATTCTGTTGGAAGTCGTTTATTGTTCCATCTTGCAAAAGCGTCAGCTTCAAAGTAGCTAATATTACTTACAGGCGCATTGAGATCTATTTCTTTATTTCCATTTAAGGTGAAGTGAAACCATTTACCTTCTTTTTTTTTCCAATAAAGAGGGGACTGCCAATTTTCCTGCTGGCATTTTGAAAATCCATCGGACAACCAATATTCACTTTTATTATAACCGTCATTATCAATAAACTCAATCCATTCACCATTTGTAACTAACTTGTTTGATATTTCAAAAGGTAATATTAAAACTTCATGTTTAGGTCGCTCACAATCGAAAGAAAAATTTTCATCATCTGTACCTACATTTTTAATAGCTTTTTCAAAACCAACCCATTCTTGTTTAATATTTTCACTTGCAATATCTTTTTTAGTTGGATCATACTTGGGACCAGTAGGGTTGAAGCTTAAACCATGCTGTAGATCTGTTAACATTAATTCTTGATGTTGCATTTCGTGGTGACAGCCTACTTCAATCATATCTAAATTGGAGTTACTTGATTGACATAACTCTGTAGTTCTATGGTTTATAGTTTGTCTATATTCTAGAACCTCTTCAATTCCAGGGCGTGAAATTATGTTTCGAAGTGATCTTGTGTATCTTGGACCTGCCTTTACGTAATAGGAATTAAATAAATAATTATAATCCTCATTAAAATATTTATAATTAGACTTTATTTTACTTAAAACGAATTTTTCAAAAAACCAAGTAGTGTGAGCAAGATGCCATTTAATAGGTGACGCATCTTCCATTGACTGGATATTCATGTCCTCTGGACTTAGATTTTCAACAATTTTAATCGATTGATTTCGTGTTTTTTCAAATAAGTTCTGAATATCGTTATTATTCATAAGATTACTTTATCAAAATAACAATAAAGCCAACATTGTTCACTTTACAAAACGACGCTGATTATTAAACTTACTTAGATTGTTGATTGGAAGCTTTTATGTCTTCAACAGCAGTTTCAGATGCTAATTTTGTTGGTTCATCGATTGGCTCTGTAGTTGGGCTTAATTCAATACCTGCAGGCGTAATTGACTGAGGCATTGCAATAAATTGAGAGTCTGGATTTTCAACTGATGGTCTAACTCTAGATCTATAGACACCATAAATTCCAATTAAAATATGAAAAAACATTAGAAAAACAAAAAAACCATTAAGACCTGCTATATCCATAAAAATTGAGCACAAAAATGGACCACCAATTGCACCTAAACCAAAAATAAATTGTAAACTAGCACCAGCTGCAACAAATTTTTCTTTAGGAATAAAATCATTTGTGTGAGCAAGGATCAATGAGAACATTGGTAAACTACAAAAGGCAAATAAAATTAAAAAAACATAAAACCAAAATTTACTTGTTCCTAGTCCTTCAGGTAAATACATTTGTGCAGAAGAAAAAATTGCACATAATGCAAAAAAGGCTGCAGCAAAACTCACAACAATAATTACTTTTCTTCTATCATACATGTCTGATACTTTACCTATTGGCCACTGTGAAACTGCGCCAGAAATTGCTAATAAGAATGTAACTAATGAAATATGAAAAATAGAAAAATTCATTCCTGCAGCGTATACAGCTAGCAATGTGAATAATGCAGATTGAATTGTTCCATAAAGAAATGCACTAACCATTCCAAAAGGAGATGAAATATAAACCTCTTGAATAGACATTGTTTCTATTTTTTTAAATGTTGGAGGTTTTCTTTTGGTAAGTAAAATTGGAATTAGTGCACCTGATGTTATAATTGATATTAATATAAAAGGTTCAAAATTTGTTGGATTACTAAAGTTTAAAAAAAACATTCCTATGCCCATTGAACCATACAAAATCACCATATAGATTGATAAGACACTTCCTCTGTTTTTATTACTTGCTCTATCGTTTAACCAACTTTCAGCAACAGTATAAATAGAGACCATACTGATACCTGTAAGCACTCTCAATAAGAACCAAACAAATGGACTAACAAAAACAGCATGAATTAAAATCACTAAAGATGCAATTGATGCAAAAACTGCAAAGATTCTTATATGACCAACTCTTGATATTAATTTAGGAATAGTCATTGCTCCTATAAAATATCCAACAAAATAACCAGACATCATAAATCCGGTTGCAGTTAAACTAAACTCTTCTTTGACTGCTCGAACTCCTAAAAGTGATCCTTGAAAACCGTAGGCGAGCATAATTGCTCCCATACCTAAAAATAAAGCCCACGAATTTTTTAACACCTTGTTCATATGAATCGCTATCTATTTCTGATTTGTGGCCAAATCAAGTTAATTGTAATTGCGCTATGATTTTTTTAGTTTAAGAAAAGAGTGGATAGCTATCGTCAGAATGATGACAATACCTCCTTGAATTGTTTCTAGACTTGGCTGTTCTTTAATGACCATCCAGACCCAAATTGGCCCGATGATTGTCTCTAGTAAAAAAAATAAATTTACCTCTTCTGCAGGTATAAATCTTGGAGCAATTGTGACTAAAACAAAAGGTATCGCAACACACATTACACACATTAGAGGAACAATTAATAGGTCTCTCCCAACTAAGGCATAAGTTTCAATAAAGAAAATGGCAAATATTGCAACCAACAGCTTACCGACTACAGCAGCAGGAACTAGGTTTTTTGTTTTTGCAGATCTAATCGTAACAGCTCCAACTGCCAATCCTAAGGCACAAACGAGGCCCAATAAATCTCCAAAAATATTCCCTAATTGTAAGGAGTCGTAAAATATATATATCGCAGCAAAAAAAGTTACTGCGATTGCTATCCAAGTTTTACTATCTGGCATCTCATTTAAAAATATTGCCCCTAAAATTGCTGAAAGCATAGGCGCCATAGCAATCATAACCAATGTATTGGCTACATTCGTATTCTGAATAGAAACAACAAAAGCAATATTGGTTATGGAAAAAGTTATTATATAAATTATTCCATGATGTCCACTCGTGAAAAGCATTTTGAAGAAATTTGCTTTGTAGATAAGTAACATACCGACCAACACGGTAAAAAAAGGAATTATTCCTCGATAAAAAACTAAACTCCAGGTATCAACACTTGCTAATCTTATAAATAAACTATCAGGCGTAATAAACATCACCGCAACAAAGGCTAGCAAAGAGCCTTTTTGCTGGTCGTTTAAAGTTTTCACGCTTTAAGTTCTTTCCAAAAAATTTTAGCAAGATTTATGCCTGATAAATCGAAAAGGGTTTTAAGTCCAGTTGGGGAGGTTACATTAATATCTCCATTAAGTTTTTGATCAATAAAATCTATTCCTGCAAAAAAAATATTATCTTTTTTTAAATCCTTAGCAATTAATCTTGATATCTTATTTTCATTTAAGCTAAGTTTAATATTAACAGGCTTTGCACCTTTACTCATATTACTTAAAATTGATCCTTTCTTTGGAATTCTAGAGATTGCTCCACAAACTTTACCATTGATTATAAAAACTCTTTTATCTCCTTTACTAATTTTAGGTAGAAATTTTTGCAACATAATGTGATCATGTTTTTTGATGAAACTATTGATTAATTTTGAATTAAATTTTTTTAATAAATATATATCGTTCCCACTGTAACTGTGGATTGGTTTTAAAATAACTTTTTTGTTCTTTTTAAAAAATTTTTTTATTTCATTAATGTTTCTACTAAAAATGGTATCTGGCATATATTTTTGATATTTTGCTGAGTACAACTTTTCTGAAACATTTCTTATAGAGGTAGGGTTATTTAAAATTTTTACTTTATGTTTAATAGTATCCAAAATGTAAGTCGTTGAAATATATTCAAGATTAAAGGGCGGATCTTGTCGTATAAGTATAAATTTAGATTTAGTGAGTTCTAAACTGCATTTTTTTAATATTTTAAAAAATTTATTTTGAGTGTAATTAAATTTTACAAAAAAACCAGTTGCAATTACTTTTGAATTGATAATTGAAAGGTCTTTTGGTTCATAATAGAATATTTTATAATTTTTATTTTGAGCCTCATTAGCTAAAAAAATACTTGTATCTGAAACTGGATTTAATTTTGAAGGATGATTACCTTGAATAGCTACAATTTTATTTGTCATATAATTCGTCTAAATTTTCATTTTCTGAAAATTTACTAATCATATGATCTGCGTTTGTTGTCTTGTTATCAATTACTTTTTGCAAATGATTTAAAAAAATCGTTTCGTTATTTCCTTTTTTGCTTAAAATATCCCTATTTTCTAATCCTTTTTTTGATATATTTAACAAAGTTGAAGACCAATAAAGAAGATCTTTACCCATTAATTGAGTATTAAATCCTTTCTGGGGTGCTTCTAAATAGGCATTAATAATCTTATCTGTTTCCCACTTAGAGATAACATCATAAACTTCATCAAGATTACCATAAAGCATACCAATATTAAATGCGGGTCCAGCACATAAGCAATCCCAACCACAAGTATCCATAGATCTAAGCTCAATATATTTTTTTAACCTGTTCTCTGTAAAGATTGTACTTAAATGTGTTGTAAGATCACTTTCTGCAGGTAATCGGTTACCAACCTCTTGAATTTTACCCTCCATAAAATCTCTAAAAATATATTTTCTCCCAGAAATATATTCATCTTTATCTTGAATAAATAAAATAGGAAAATTCATTGTAAATTCTGCATATTTTTCAAAATCTAAATTTTCAAAAAACAATTTGGGAAGTCCACCTCTAGAAGTATTTTGCCAAACTTTTGATCGGTATGATAAATAATTACTATTTTTCTTTTCAACTATTGAGGAATTAGCAAATAAAGCAATAGAAATCGGTACAATTGAATTTATAACTTTAAATTTTTTTACAAAATCCTCCTCTGAACTGTAATCAATATTTAATTGCGTTCCACAAGTTCGATACATCATATCTAAACTTAATTCACCACCAAAGGGCATATCTTGGGTCATCAATTTATATCTCTGCTTAGGATTATTCGGGATCTCTTCTAATTTTGAAATAGGATCAAAACCAGCACTAACAATTTCGATATCTAATTTTTTTGTAACTTGCTTTAATTCAAATAAATAATCTTGAGATTCTGAACAAGCCTCATGTATATGGTTAAGTTTATCTCCTGATAATTCAATTTGATTACCAGGCTCGAGAGTTATATTTTTTCCACCCTTGTTAAGTGCGATTATATTATCTTTTTCAAAAACTGGGTTCCATCCAAACTCCAATAACGCATTGAACATCTCTTTAATTTTAAAATAATCCACTCGTTTATTATTTTTTTTATTAAATAGAAACTTTTCATGCTCAATTCCAATTTTAAAATCTTTAGTCTTTTTCACTCCAGATTTAAAATACTCAATTATTTTTTCTTTATTATCAATCATGTTTCTTTAGATAGTATCTTTTATTTTTTTTTAAAGAACTGTTTTTATCTTCCTAATTGTTCGAGGCGGTACTTAACAAAGATAATTGTGTTATTTTACTATCTCCTAGCTCGTCAACTGGTTTAACAGGATAATCTCCTGTAAAATAATGATCTGTTAATTGAGGGTAGATTTCATTTCGCTTATCAAAACCAATAGCTCTATACAAACCATCAATAGACAAAAATTTTAATGATTTAGCACCAATATATTCACAAATTTCATCATTCGTTTTATTTGCAGCTAATAATTCTTTTTTAGTTGGAGTATCCACGCCATAAAAATCAGGATATCTAATTTCAGGACAAGCTATTCTAACATGAACTTCTTTTGCACCTGCATCATATAACATTTTTACTATTTTATGAGAAGTAGTTCCTCTGACAAGCGAGTCATCAATTAAAATAATTTTTTTATTTTTAATAGTAGTGTGGTTTGCATTTAATTTAAGCTTAACACCCAAACTTCTAATTTTTTGGCTTGGTTCAATAAAAGTTCGACCCACGTAATGGTTTCTAATCAAACCATGTTCAAAGTTCATTTTATGCTTTTGAGAAAATCCTAACGCTGCTGCATTACCAGAGTCTGGAACTGGTACTACGATATCAGCATCAATATCGTTTTCTTTTGCAAGTTCTTTTCCTAAATTT
Organism: uncultured Pelagibacteraceae bacterium; assembly: GCA_902619815.1. Lineage (GTDB taxonomy): Bacteria > Pseudomonadota > Alphaproteobacteria > Pelagibacterales > Pelagibacteraceae > Pelagibacter. Next base: position 196,637 of record CACNGH010000001.1, on the reverse strand, counting down.
TTTCGATGTTCATAAGCAGTTTTATTATTTAATAAACTGTCAGGTCTTGCAAAGTAGATATATTCAAAGACGCATGGTCTTACTTTTTTAGGGGGAAAGGGCTTGATGCTAGTCAGTTGATTATTTTCAATTAAAACAATTTCACCATTTACAACTTCTCTTACAAAGTTTGCACCAATAATATCCAATGCACAGGTTTCTGAAGCTAGTACATAACTACTTCCCAATTTACCAATTAACAAAGGTCTAATGCCATATGGATCTCTTACCCCAATAAGAGAGTTTTGAGTAAGCATTACCAAAGCATATCCACCTTGTATTTGAAAAATTGCATCAATTACTTTATCAATAGTTTTTAACCTCTTTGATTTTGCAATCAATTGTACAATAGTTTCAGTATCTGAAGTGGTATAAAAAATAGCTCCTTCCTCAACAAGTTTTTTTCTTAAAGAAATTGAATTAGTTAAATTTCCATTGTGTGAAACTCCAATTCCCCCTGCATTAGTATCAGCAAAAAAAGGTTGGATATTTCGTAAAGTATTATTACCAGTAGTACTATATCGATTATGACCTATAGCGTAAGTACCTTTTAAATTATTTAAAACTTTTTCTTTATTAAAGTTGTCTCCAACTAAACCAAATCGCTTTTCTGAATAATATTTATCACCATCAAAACTAACAATTCCACAACCTTCTTGTCCTCGATGTTGTAAAGCATGTAATCCAAGTGCAGTTAAAGCAGAGGCGTCTTTTGCATTACTTATACCAAATACTCCACATTCTTCTTTTAATTTTGGATCAAAGTTCTTCAATTTTTTCTCTAGATTCTTGATATGTTTTTTCATTAGGAAATTCTTTAATCAGATAATTACTACCTTTTTCTAAATATGGAAAGACGTATGATTTGTCTATATTTATTGGCCATTTATCGTAATTATAAACGATATGAATAGCTGAAAAAATACAAACAGAAATTATATAAGCTTTTATAAAGCCAAAAAAGAATCCAAACGTTGTATCTAGTCCACCTATACCAGTGTATCTAACAGCTTTACTAATACCTTTATTAACCAACAATACTAAAAAAATAACTACAATAAAAATTGCTATACCAAGACCAACGTCCAATAAATATTCATTATCAATAATATCTTTTACATATGGTTTAACTTTAGGAAATAGAATTAGAGTTATTACATAGGCCAAAAGCCACTTTGCCATGGATAGGATACTTAAAATAAAACCTTTTTTATAACAGCTGATCAAAGACCAGATAGTGATGACTAAATAAATTAAATCTACAATAGAAGTTCCTTTGTAAAAAACTGCGAAAGTTTCTAACATTAAGCAGATTTACTAAAGGGTTTGATAATCAAGATCAAAGCAGGCAATAAAGTTAATACTGAGATCATAGCCAATAACATTGCTAAACCAGTGAACATGCCAAAATAAATTGTAGGGATAAACTTAGACAAAACTAAAATTGAAAATCCAAACACAATTGTGATTGAAGTATTTAAAATTGCAACTCCTACCGTTGAATGACATAATTGTAATGTTTTGTTATAATCTTTTATCTTATTGAACTCCTCTTTAAATCGATAAATATAATGGATACTATTGTCTACTGCTATACCAATAGTAATTGCAGCGATGGTAATAGTCATCATATCTAAAGGAATTTCTAGTAAACCTATAATTCCAAGTATGAAAAATGCAGCAATGAAATTTGGCACAACCCCTATTAAAGATAATTTAATATTTCTAAATAAAATTAAAAACATTATAAAAATCCCAATCATTACTAATCCTAAAGTAAGTATTTGTGATTTAAATAAGCTCTGTAATAAATTGTTAAATAAAATTAATACTCCAGCAAGTTGATATTCACTTTCTTCTAGACCAATCTTATCTTTAAGATCAAAATTTATTTTATTAATCAAATCGTTCCTTCTTAAATTTTCTTGAGAATCTATTATTCTTAAACTAATCCTTGCTTCATCATTTTCTATTGAAAGATATGGATCAATAATTTCTGTCTTAATACTTTCAGGTATCTTGGAATAAAGCACACCCATTTCTAAAGTGCCTAAAGGTTTATTATTATTTAATTGAGTTGCCACATCAATAATTGATGAAAAAGACAAAACTTTTCCAATTTCAGGAAGACTATCTAAGTAATTATGAACAGATGCAATTTTATCAATTTTATCTTTAGTAAACCAATATTTGTCATCATTCTTATCATTTTCATCTCCCCAGTCCTCAAATTCATCATCTTCAGCTGATTTTTTTTCTTTATCTTTATCTTTCTTTGGAAACTTAAGAATTACTTCTAATGGTGTTGTACCTCCAAGCTCTTCATCTATAAGTTTCATGCCTTTATAGATTTCAGTATTTTTGTTAAAATAATTAATAAAGCTGTTTTCAACCTCTAGCTTACTAATACCAATAACACTTAAAATAATTACAATTCCTGTTACTGAAAAAATTAAATTTTTTTTACTTATAGAGATTAATCCTAGAAAAGTGGTGAATTTAGAATTTTGTTCTTTTTTAAGTGAAATATTATCCGAAGGAGCGAAACTTAAAAAAGTTGGGAGTAAAGTAAAGGTAATTATAAATGAAGTAATTAGACCAAAAGTCATCATCCATCCAAAGTCAATAATAGGTTTGATTTCACTAAAGATTAAAGACAAAAATGCTAAAATAGTGGTCAATACAGTGTAAAAAATTGGCCAAAACATTTTTCTGGTGGTTAAAGAAATAATTTCTAAAGAATTTTTAGAAGGGTAATCTTTTTTAAGCTGTAAAAATCTCGTGCTCATGTGAATGTTCATGGCCATTGTTAAAATCAACATCAAAGCAATGAAATTTGATGAAATAACAGTGACTTTCCATCCCAGTAGTCCAAGTAACCCAGTCATTATAACTACTGAAACTACACAACTACTAATTGGGACTATTATCCAGATAAGTTTCCTAAAGACAAACCATAGGGTTACAACAATAAATAATAAAACACCTATACCAAAAACCACAATGTCACTTTTAATAAAAGTCATCATGTCATCAGCAATCATTGGGATACCACCTAAATAAATCTTACCTACATCACCATAGCTCTGGATCACTTGTCTGATCTCTAGAATATTTTGATGATTTTCTTTTTTGATTTGATCTTTATAATTTTCAATTTCTTCTTTTGATTTACTATCAATGTTTTCAAGTTTTTGAGATTGTTTGATATAAACAATTATACCACTGGTTTTACCATCTTCACTAATGACAAAGTTTCTAAACACAGGACTATTAAGAATTTCTTTAAACCCTCTATCTTTGTCAACTTCTTCATCTTTTAAAGTTTTAAAACTTTCTAATCTTTCTTGAAGTGGGGCATCCGAATTACTTAACAATGGTATGTCTAGAAGAGTTACAACACTATGAACCCAATTCAAACTTTGAATTTTATATTTTAAACTTAGTAAATTATTAATTGATGTATCAGAGACCATCCCCTCATTAGGTGTATAAGTAAGGATTAAAAACTCTCTAGAACCGTATCTTTCAGAAACTTCTTTGAGATAAGCTAGATCTGGATCACCATCAATCAATAACGTCTCTGAAGATGCATCCAATCTAAAGTCTTTTGTATAATAACCAAAACTTAAGATGGCAATTATTAGAAATACAAGTATTGCTTTAGGATTCTTTAAAACAATATTTTGATAGATATGAGCCAACATTAGCTCTTTTATATTGGAAATTAATTAGTTTGAGTATCTTTAAATTTTGTAAATCTTTCTTCAAATTCAAGAGTTACATTACCTATTGGACCGTGTCTTTGTTTCCCTATAATGATTTGGGCAAGGTGTGCGACCTCATTCATTTTTGCTTGCCATTCAGCATGCTCAACTGTCGCCTCTCTTGGCTCTTTTCTTTGCAAATAATATCCTTCTCTATAAACAAACATAACAACATCAGCATCCTGTTCAATTGAACCTGATTCTCTCAAATCTGCTAATTGAGGTTTGTGATCATCTCTTTGCTCAACTTGTCTTGATAATTGAGAAAGAGCTACAACTGGAAGAGCAAGTTCTTTAGCAATTGCTTTTAACCCCTGAGTAATTTGAGATATTTCTTGAACTCTACCATCTTTGTTGAATGTAGTTCCTCTCATTAGTTGAATATAATCAACCACAATCATATCAAGACCAAACAATCTCTTGATACGTCTAGCCCTATTACTTAATGCAGCAATACTTATTGCAGGTGTTTCATCAATATAAAGTGGAAGTTCAGAAATATTTTTTGAAGTTTCTAAAAATTTATCAAATTGATCATCAGAAATTCTTCCTCTTCTAATATCATTTGAACTAATTCTTGCTTGTTCTGAAATTATTCTGGTTGAAAGTTGCTCTGACGACATCTCTAGTGAAAAAAATGCAATTGAGGATTTTTTTCCACTATCTTGCAATTTTTGTGCAGCATTAAATGCAATATTTGTTGCAAGTGATGTTTTACCCATTGAAGGTCTTCCAGCTATAATGATTAAATCAGATTGATGTAATCCCCCTAGTTTATCATCTAAATCTCTAAGTCCAGTTGGGACACCAACAATTCCTTCTTCATTTTTATAAGCAGCTGACGCCATCTCAATGGTTTGTTTCATTGCTTCATCAAACTTTACTAAAGAGGAGTTAAAAGATCCTTTTTCAGCTAAATCAAATAATAGTTTTTCTGAATTTTCTATGATTGTTTGTCCATTGGTATCAAGATCATTTAATTTCGCACTATCAATAGTTTGCTCAGAGATTTTTATTAATTCTCTTCTAACAAACATATCATAAATAATTTTAGAATACTCCACAGCCTGTCTAACAGATGTAGAAAATTTAGTTATCTTAACTAAATACTCTGGAACATTTAGATCATCTTTTTCATCTTCAAAATAATTCTTCAACGTGATTGGATTTGCTAACATTCCTTTGTAAATTAGACTCTCGATTGCTTCAAAAATCTTTTGGTGCATAGGATCGTAAAAATTAATACTAGAAATTATTGTACTTATCTCATCAAATATGTCGTTGCTAACAAGAATAGATCCTATTACAGCTTGTTCAGCTTCGATATTGTTTGGTAGTTCCTTGAATTGGTTTTTAACTAGGCTTAAATTATTTTCCATATTTACAATTTATATGAAAAAATTATTTATAAAATTCTTAATTATTGCTGGGGAAAAAAATGTATAATTATTGAATTGTTTCTGCAGAAGAAACATTTATAGAGATTTCTGCGTCAACTTCTGAGTGTAAAGAAATTTTGACCTTAAACTTTCCTAAAGCTTTGATCTCTTCGATAGGTTGGATCATTGAAGGTTTAATTTCTATCTTATTTTCGTCATGAATAAGTTTAGCAATTTCAGTTGGTTTAACTGAACCATATAATTCTTTATTTTCTGTGCTTAATTTTTTAACTGAATATTCTTTTCCATTAATTTGTTCAGCTATTAAAGAAGCTTCCTTTTTCTTTTCATTATCCTTTTTGGATAAATCAGTTTTTATTTTTTCAACTTCTTTAATATTTTCTTTTGAGGCGTAAAGCGCTTTTTTATTGGCAATAAGATAGTTTCTTGCAAAACCTCTCTTTACATCTATTACCTCTCCAATAGATCCAATTCTTTTAACGTTTTCTAATAATATTACTTTCATTTATATTAATGCTAAATTTCTAGCTCTTTTAATTGATAAGGATAGCTCTCTTTGTTTTTTCTGAGAAACACTAGTTATTCTTGATGGTAAAATTTTACCATTTTCTGACATATATTTTTTTAATAATTTAATATTTTTATAATCAACTTGTGGGGCACCTTTTGCTGAAAGTGGACAAGTTTTTTTAAATTTATACTTGTTAGGTTGAAAAATACTTAGTTTTGCAAAGTTACTTTGTTTTCCTTTTTTATTTCCACTTTGTCTTTTAGGCATTAGTTTTTAACACTCTCTTTTTTTTCACTATCTTCTTTCTTACCGAAATAAACTGTATCTAAATCAAATTTTTTTACTCTAACGGTTAAATATCTTAACAATTTTTTATCAATTGACTCATTTTTTTCTAATTCATCAATAACTTTTCCACCACCTTTGATTTTAAAATGAATGTAACTACCTTTTCTATTTTTTTTTATTAAATACGATAAGTTTAATAATCCCCAATTTTCAGTCTTAACTACTTCTCCATCATTTTTTTCAATAATTTTTGAATATTTTTCAGATAATTGCTTTAATTCACTTGGTGAAGTATCTTGTCTGGCAATAATAGTATGTTCGTATAAATTCATTTAAGTTCTTTAATAAAAAATGAGGATATACTATTATAAAAGTTCAATTACAATAGTTAAAAAGGCAAGTTAATTAGTTTTTTTTATATGTTTTCAGTAATTTTCCCTGGCCAAGGTTCCCAAATGGTGGGAATGGGAAAGGAGTTATATGATAAATTTGATTTTGTTAAAAGCTTGTTCAAGCAGTCAGATGAAACATTAAATTTTTCTATTTCTAAGTTAATTTTAGAAGGTCCAAAAGAAGAGTTAGATTTAACAATTAATACTCAACCAGCTATATTTTTAATTAGTTACTCAATATTCAGTATAGTTAAAAAAGAATTTAACTTAGATTTAAATAAAGCTAAATATTTTGCTGGACATTCTTTAGGAGAGTACTCAGCTTTGTCATGTGCTGGATATTTAGATTTTTCAGAGACTTTAAAAATTTTAAGAATTAGAGGAGAAGCTATGCAAAACTCAGTTCCGAAAGGACAAGGTGGTATGGTTGCAGTATTGGGTTCAAAAATTGAAGTAATTGAAAAGATTTTAGCTGAGAACAAAAAAATATTTAATGCTCAAATTGCAAATGATAATTCCGAAGGTCAAATGGTATTGAGTGGAAAAACAGAGGACTTAGAACAGTTAACTAAAATTTTAAAAGAAAATTCAATTAAAAACATTAAACTTCCCGTAAGTGCTCCTTTTCACTGTGATTTGATGAGTAATGCTACTAAAATTATGACAGATGAGGTAAATAAGCTTAACTTTAAAAATGGACAAAATAAATTAGTTTCAAATGTGACAGCTTATGAAATTAAAGACCTAGATGAGCTTAAAACCCTTTTAATCAAACAAATAGAGAATAGAGTAAGATGGAGAGAAAGCGTAATTAATATGATAGAAAATAATGTAAATCATTTTATAGAAATTGGGCCCGGGAAAGTGTTGTCAGGTTTGGTTAAAAGGATTAATAGAGATGTTAAAATTGATACGATAAATAGTATAAGTGATATTGAGAGTATAAAAGTATGAGCGATCTAAAAGGTAAAAATATTATAGTAACAGGTGCTTCTGGGGGTATTGGAAACTCGATAATTGAAAAATTAAACCAAGCTGGAGCAAATATTTTAGCCTCTGGTACTAAAATTGAAAAACTAGATGTACTAAAAAATAAATTTGAAAATATCAAAATATTAAAATTTGATATTTCTCAAAGTGATAAAATTGAAGAATTTATAGAAAATGCAACAAAAGAACTTGGTGGAAACTTAGATTGTATTATTAATAATGCAGGAGTTACTCAAGATAACCTTGCAATAAGAATGAGTTTAGAAGAATGGAAAAAAGTAATTGATATCAATTTAACATCAACTTTTTTAATGAGTAAATCTGCAATTAAAAAAATGCTTAAGAATAAATCAGGCAGGATTGTTAATATTACGTCTGTTGTTGGTCATACAGGAAATATAGGACAAGCTAATTATACAGCATCGAAAGCAGGCATTATAGCGATGTCCAAGAGTTTGGCGATAGAATATGCAAAAAAAAATATAAATATAAATTGTATTTCACCAGGCTTTATTAAATCAGCTATGACTGATAAGTTAGAGGATAAGTTTAAAGAAACCATAATTTCAAAAATCCCCTCAGCACGTCTAGGAGACCCTGATGATGTGGCTAATGCGGTGCTTTTTTTGTGCTCAAATCAATCAAACTATATTAATGGAGAAACATTACATGTTAATGGGGGAATGTATATGGCTTGACAAAACATGTTTTTAAACTATTAAGAATTTATAACGAAAAGGATCAATATGTCAGAAGACGTTTCAAGCAAAGTAAAAAAAATTGTAGCTGATCACCTAGGTATCGATGAGGCAAAAGTTAACGAAGAGTCTAGTTTTATAGACGATTTAGGAGCTGATAGTCTAGATACGGTTGAACTAGTGATGGCTTTCGAAGAAGAATTTGGATCTGAAATATCAGATAGCGAAGCTGAGAAAATTTTAACTGTTGGAGATGCAGTTAAGTTTATCGAAGGAAAAGCAAACTAGAAAATTTAATGCCCTCAGAACAAGATGGGGTAATGATAATTTTATCTTCTCCTTCTGGAGCAGGTAAGACCACTTTAGTAAAGATGTTATCTAAACTAGATAACTTTGAAATTTCCATATCCCATACAACCAGACAACCTAGACCTAATGAGACACCTAATAAAGATTACTTTTTTGTAGGTGAAAATGAGTTCAAAAGGTTTATTAAAAATGAAGAATTTTTAGAATACGCAAAAGTTTTTAATAATTTTTATGGAACAACAAGAACACCAGTTATTGATAAGCTTAATAAAGGTAAAAATGTTTTATTTGATATTGATTGGCAAGGTGCTGACCAGATTAAAAATAAAAATTTAGATTATAAGCTAATTTCATTTTTTATTTTACCACCAAGTAAAGAAATATTGTTTAAGAGACTTTCAAATAGAGATATGAAAGACAAATTAATTGCTGAAGAAAGAATGAAGCAATTTGGGAGAGATGTGCTGCATTGGATTAATTATGATTATGTAGTTATAAATGATATTGTTGAAACTTGTTATTCTAAAATAAAAAATTTAATTCATGCAGAAATAAACAATGGTTCCAAAGATTATGATGCTGAGTATGTCAGAAATCATATAGAAAAATTAATTTCTTAAATTTTCATATTCACTTGTTAATTTATAGTAAGTTTCAAAGTCTAAATTTTGAGGTCTTAGATTTAAATCTACTTTTAGCTTTTGTAATATTTTTTTATCACCATCAAAGAGTTGATTAAATGGTTTTTTTAGCATTTTTCTTCTGTGTTTAAAAAAAATTCTTGTGACTTTTTCAAGATTTTTAGCATTTTTAATATGATAAAAATTATTTTTAGGAGTAAATAATAATAGTGAGCTATCAATTTTTGGTCTTGGATAAAATGATTTAGGTTTGATATCACAGATTTTTTTTATATTTAACTTCCAATTACTTAAAATAGATAGTCTTCCATAATCAGAAGAATTAGGTTTTGCAATTATGCGATCAGCAACTTCTTTTTGAAACATAAGTATTAGACAATCAAACCAAAAATAATCTTTTAAGCTCAATATCCATTTACACAGAATTTCTGTGGAAATATTATATGGTAAATTACCGAAGACTTTAATTTTTTCGCTGAATAATAAATTTTCATTAATTTTTAAAATATCTTCATTAATGACTTTAATTTTATTTTTATAATTATTAGTAAGTTTTTCAGCCAATATGTTATCTTTTTCAATAACACAAAATTCTTTTGGTTTTTTTTTAAGTATTAAAGAAGTAAGATTCCCAGTCCCGGGACCAATTTCAAGAACTGATTTACCCTCTATAGATGTTAAGTTGATTATCAATTCTAGTATTTCTTGATCTATTAAAAAATTTTGACCTAAACTTTTTTTTGCTATTATCAATTTTTATCCAAAAATCTAATTGCTTGAATTAAACTAAGTGGATTAGATAAATTTTTTCCTATCATTATTTCATTAGGTCCATGATCAGGAGATATCCTTATAAAAGGTAAACCAAGAGTAATATTAATTGCATCATATTCATACAAGGTTTTGACAGGAGTTAAAACTTGGTCGTGGTACATACCAAGTATTACATTAAAATTTTTTCTGTTATGTTTTAAAAAAATTGTATCAGCAGGATATGGTCCAGAGATTCTAAATTTTTTTTTTAAGTATTTAATTGCTGGTTTAATAATTTTTTCGTCTTCATTATATTTGTGAATACTTTCACAATGTGGATTTAGACCTATTACCCCAATTTTTGGTTTAAAACCAAATTTTTTTTTATAAAAATTATTAATTAAAAAAACTTTTTGAGAAATATTTTTTTTATTTATATGTTTAGATACTAACTTTAGTGGTAAATGTGTGGTCACGGGGCATACAGAAAGTTTTTTATTGAATATTAACATACATGTTTTATTTTCTGAAAAATAATTTGAAATATATTCTGTAACACCTAAAAATTTATTACCCAAAAAAGTTTTCTTTGAAATTGGACCATTAATAAATCTTTTAATTTTTTCTTTTTTGATCAGCTCAAACGCCAAATTAAAACACTCATTAATAAATTTATTAGATTTGTTAGATATTTTATTAAAAGCTTTGGAGGTTTTATACTCTATATTAATTAAATTAATAGAATTATTGTCTAAATTATATTTTTTTATATTTTTATAATCAATCATTTTTATATTTTTCTTATAATTCAATCTTTTCATTTGTAGTTTTAATAATCTATAAGAGGAAACTAATATGATTGGTTTTTTTATTCTAATTTCATTAAATGATTTAAATAAAATTTCCAAAAATATACTATTAGGTTCTCCAGTGACTATAAGAATTGGATCAAATTTCATTTATGGAAACATTTTTTTTAATTTTATTGAGGTAGACTGCAGATAATCTATTAAGTTGATCATTCGTTTTTTTTTCTATAATTGATTGTATCTCATTTTCTATATTTATTGTTTTTTCTGTCTCTCTAATGTCTTCTATTTTTAACATTAATAATCCACCCGGGATTATAATTGGGCTGGTAAAATTACCAATGCTAATTGTTTCAAGTTCATTTTTAATTTTGCTATTTAACACACTTTCTTTTACCCATCCTAGGTCACCACCTTTCTGAGCTGTTTTAGAGGAACTGTGAATTATAGCGGCTTGAGAAAAATTTTTCTCTTTTATTGTATTTTTAACTAACTGAAGTTTCCTTTCAAAGTCTTTACTACTATCTGCATTAATAATTATTTCTGAGAGAAGATATTCTTTTTGAATTCTTCTATTTGAAATATTTTTTTTAATTTCATTTTCATTAATTTTTACATTTTTATAAAACTTACTATAAATCAACTGGTTCCATAAAGTTTCAATTGTTATTTTCTTTTTAATAAAATCGCTGTTTATTTTCTTTTTTTTAAAAAATAATTCAAAATCAGAAGTTGAATTTATATTAAAATTTGAAAAAGATTTAATAACAATATTTTCCATTAATTTTTCATTTATTTTTAAATTTTTTTTATATTTAGATAGCTCAATAATTTTAATTTTTTCCTTAACCAAAGAGTTTTTTGCTATATCAATTTGAATATTTTTTTTCATTGTTCTAAATTGAGAATTTATGATAGATAAATATTCGATCTCATTTAGAATATCCATTGTTGTAATAATTTCATTATTTACTTTTAACAATATTTTGTTTTCTTTTGCGCTTGAAACACTTAAGAAAAAAAGTGAGAAAACAAAAATAAATATAAATATTTTATCTATTTTCAAGAAGATCATCTGCAATATATTCATATGTTGTTATAGGGAATATAGTTATAGTAAACAGTAAATTTTCACTTGGTTTTAGATCCCTATCTTCATAATAAGATTTTTTATATTTTACACCAGCTGTCAAACAATCATTTTTATACTCATACACCAAATCGTAATATTCAGTTAAATTTAGTTTTCTGTTTCTTCTTGTTTTAAAAGTTAATACATTGCTTTCATCAAATTTATAAGTTGTTGAATTACTAAATGAATTAGTTTCTCCCATTTCGCCATTTAGTTCTGTAAATCGAAAAGTATTAACCAAATTATTAATCGAAAAAGTTACCGAAGTATCGTTGTATTCTAAAGTATTCAAATTATTATCTAAAGCAAAATTATAATTAAACTCTAAATATTTACTAAATTTATTAGTAATTGATCCAAAGATATTAGAATTTTTTCTATTGAGGGTACTTACTCTTGGTACAAATTTTTCTTCTTTATCTCTTATTACGGTTGCTAAATCTAATTCAAAGAATTTATTTATATCATCAATATAATTTTCTTCTTTTCTATAGTTTAGCCCTAGAGTTAAAGATCTTCCAGCTTCAAAAGTATCATTTAGCCCCAGTCTATTTAAAGAAAATATATTTCCATTGTTAATAGTTTTTGAGGTATCAAAATTATTTTTCATATCGCTAGGATTAAACCTAAATGAAATTTTTGGAGTTAAATAATTTGTGTAGTATTGATTTTGTTTGATTAAAGGTAAACTAGTATTTGCTTCAAATAAACTTACAAATTCTATTTGCGGGCTTGATTTATAGTTAGGATTTTTTTTGCCTAAAGAATTTAAATTTTTTAAATAAACATTGTAGTTATTATTAAACCCAAAATTAGTAATATTACCTTGACTGTAATTTAGATTATTTATTATATTAGATTTCAAATTATTTGTTGCATTTAAGTTATTGCTTCCTGATGAATCAAAAGTGAAGAAACCATTTAAATTTGTTTGTTCAAACGAAGTTTCAAAATTATAATAAGGCAAAATAAACTGATATCTATCGCTAGTATTCAATATATTTAGATCCTCATAAGCATGAAAACCTGACGTAAAGTTGTATTTCTCACCTTGTAAGGTTAACTTAATTTGATTATTTAAATTACTTAAATTGCTAGGTCTAACATTTGATTTTGTGATGTATGCGTCAAATATCTTTAGATATGTATCATTTGACACTTGTTCAGCAGAGATAAATAATTTACTCGTTTTAAAATTTTCAAGTTTAAGGTCTAAATCATAGTTTAAAAAAAAATGAGATAGATTACTTCTCTCTTTTTTTGAGTTTGACTGAAATCCCTTAACTAGACCAAAATCAGCTATGAATTGAGAATTTTTGTTTGACCTACGATACTCATTTTGTAATGATAAAATATCATTATCAAACCATGTTGGGGTAAAAGTATAATCCTGACTTTCTGAAATAATCTTAAAATATGGTAAGGTTAATGAACTTCCTAAAATACTTGAATTGTTATTTTCTGGTCTTAATAAACCTGATTGTCTTTTAACTGAGGGATCAGGATGAAAAAACTTAGGAAAATAAAACACAGGTATATCGTATAAGTTTAAAAATGCATGTTTGTAGCTAATTTGCTTTTTTTCTTTATCATGCTTTATTAATTCTGATTTAATTGACCATGCTGGACAGTTTTTAGTCATCTTACAACTTGTAAAATTTCCTTTTTTTATTTTTAAATAGTTTTCATTGCCCTCAGATGAAACACCATATATTCTTGGATCATTATCACTAACTCCAAAAACATCTTTATGAATATTTATTTTGACATCTTTTGCCGTAAAATTTTTGTTTTGTAAGTCAATTATTCCATCAGAAAAGTAAAATTTATCTGATTTTGGAAGATTAAAATTAGTAATTGTCAGAATATTTTTACCCTTTAAAAGAGCTTTGTCGACTAAGTAAACAAACTCATCTAAATAATAGATTTGAGAATTATCATCTTTTAAAGTTGTTTTTTTTTTTGAGCTAAGTTGATGTGATTTTTCTAAGTATTCAACGTCTTGTGATTTAATATTATATTTAGATTCAATTTCCGCACTTGTGTCACCTTCTGTAATAATTTTACCTTTATTTATGAAATAATTAATATTTTCTGCAAATATTGTATAATTTTCATTGATGTCTTTAATTTTAGCATTTTCTTTTGCATTTAAAATGTTTAAGATTTTATAATAAGTAAATTTTTCTGCAGTTATTGTTTTATTTTTTTGATCAAATGCTTTTGAATTTCCTTCTGTAGATATAATTTCGTCATTTTTACTATAAGTAACTTTATCTGAGTATATTGTATAATTATTCACAGTGTCTTCAACTCTAACTTCACCTTCTGCATTTACAATATTTGTTTTTTTGTTATAAATAAATTTATCTGCATCAATTATTACACCATCGTTTGTTTGAATTGTTCCTCGCTTAAGACCTTTAAATAAATTTCCATTTTCAAGAATCTCCACTTCTGTAACATTAAAGATAAATTGCTCTGAGCTACTTACACTAAAACAGTTTAGCACGAAAAAAAAAATTAATATTAATCTATAAATTATTCTATTGATCATTTAATTTATTTAGCATTATCATATTTATAAATGTAAGTATTAATAGTGGTGTAAATATTGATACATGTGCTGACAACTTTTCAGTACTACCCAGTACAAAAAAGAAATTATTAAAGTAATAGATTATCACTGAAAAAAATAATCCTAAGGAAATTTTAATAGTAGATCCTGATAAGTGCTTTGTTTTTAACATTATCAAAGAGGAAAAAAGTGATATAAGAACTAATAAAACAGGCAATGTAATTAATTTTAATAATTGAAGATCTACCTCAGTAGTAGAATAATTAAGTTTCTTATAATTTTTTTTTAATTTATATAACTCTATTATATTAAGTGAGTTTAAATTTGAATAAAGTGTGTTTATTGTCTTAGAGTTGAAGTTAGTTTTAATATTTAATATTTCATAAAATACATAATTATTTTTTTTGTAAACTTTTGCATTATAAATTAACCATTCATTTTCTGAAATATCAATTTTATCACTTTTAATATTTTTAGTAACATTCAATTCACTATCAAACTCAGTTATAAAATTATCAATTAAGTAATTTTGATCAATTTTAGATGAGTTAATTATCAATGTTTTATTCATAATTTTATCTCTTATCCAAAGACCATTATTTGTAATAACTGCAAGATATTTACCATCTGTAGTATAAGGCTGCTTTAATTCTAAGTATAAATTTTTTAAATTTGATGAGAAATTATAGAAAATAGAAACGATTAATAAACCTGTAACAAATGAAATAGCGCATAATATAGACAATATATTTGAGTTTTTCAAACCAGAGTATTTTAATGTAAGTAACTCACTATTTTTAAAAAGCTTTATAAAAAATAATTGGGCTGTAACTAAAAAAATAAATGGAAACATATCAAATATAAAAATTGGAGAATTAAGAAACGCTAATAAAAGAGTAAAATAATTTTCCACTTTAATATTTTGAAAAAAGTTTAATTCTGCCAATAAATTTAAAATTAATACTAGGCTGATAGCAACTCCTGTCACGTATAATAAAGATCTAATAAAAATATTTATAAAAAAAACAGTATAAACTTTCATTTACTAAAACTTTTTATTTTAAATTTGTAAAAAAATAATAGATAAAATGAAATAAGTGAAATTAATGGTATAAAAAAAATAAATAAATTTTTTTGAATATCTAAGGAGACAAACTTTATTAATGACTCAGAAAAAATAATAACCATAACACCTAATATAAAAATAAATAATTTCATTTTGTTATGATTAATTTTCTCTTTTGAACTAAAAATCAAAATATAAGGTACTAGCATTAATGTAGGTATGTAGAAAGGAACAACCAGTCTTTTATAAAACTCTTTTATCAAATTTGTATTGTTAGTTTTTCTGCAATTTGTCGATTCATTTTGATAATTAGAAATATAATTTAAACCAATTTTGTTTATAACTAAAATGCATGATATAACATCAAAAGTAGGCATTTCTTGATTTTTTTGTTGGGTGATTGTATGTGTTATTAGATTAGAAAGTCTAAAATCAGATTGTGAAAAACTTATATTAGTTATACCATCATTTTTACTTGTAATTGTTTCTCCATCAAACAGTACAAGCACTGGTACAGATGCTGTATTATCGAAAATCCCTTTTTTAGCATAAGTAATTTCGAAGCCTCCAGAAAAATTTTTTTTTATAAACAAATTGTATAGATATCCGTTGTCATCTTTATTTTCACTATAAATGGTCACGCCTTTAATTGTGTCATTAAATCTTTTAGGTTTGATAAAACTATCATAAAAATTTATTTTTGAATTTCTTAAAAAAGACCTAGCTTTATCTTGAGAATTTGGAACAATATAAACTGTTAATATAATTTGGAATAAAAGTAAAAAAAAAGAGGTTTTAACAATAAAATTAACAAATTTAATTTTATCTTCACCAAAATTCCAAAAAATTATTAATTCATTGTCTGCTTCGTATTTTGTTAAGACATAGTAAATACTAAAAAAAAGTATAAAAGGAAACAATCTGCTAATAATCTTAGGAAAATTAAGAAGTGAATAACTAAGATAAACTTTATACTCACGTCCATCCTCAATCATTATATCAAGAAAGTTTACTGCTTGGAAAATCCAAATAATTAAACTAGAGCTTATTAGTGCAATAAAAAAAAATCTCATATAATCTGAAAATAGTTTTCTGTATAATAATTTTTTCATTGAAATATGGAATTTTTACTCATATATAACATCATCTACTATAGATTGTATTAAAATTTATGTCAGTTCAAATTAATTATAAGGTCAGTATTCTAAAAAAAAATTCAGAAAAACTGGTATTTTTTGTAGACGATAAATTTAAAATTTCATCTTTAAAGAAATATTTTTCCAAAACTGAATATTCCTATATTTCAGATTTAGTTAATATTAATAATAAGAAAAACCAAATAATTACTTACGATATAAGTTCAAAGAAAAGAATTGTTTTGGTATCTGTTAAAGAAAAAGTTAGCAATTCTGGAGCTGAAAATTTAGGGGCAAGGTTTTATGAGTATCTTAAGAATAGTAAACTAAATAATTTTACTATTAATACAGACACTTTACCAAAAACTATAAAAAACTTTATTTCACATTTTTTGCATGGACTTAAATTAAAATCTTACATTTTTGAAAAATATAAATCAAAAAAACAAAAAGAAAAAATTATTATAAATGTAATTGGTAAAAATAAACCATCTATTGTCGATCAAATCAAATTTAAGGCAATAGAAGAAGGAACTTTTTATGGAAGAGATTTAGTCTCAGAGCCTGGTAATATTTTACATCCTGATGAATATGCTAAACGCATTTCATCATTAAAAAAAATTGGTTTGAAAGTTACTGTGTATAACGAAAAGAAATTAAAAAAATTAGGTATGAACACTTTACTTGGTGTGGGCCAAGGTAGTATTAGAGGATCATACCTTGTAACTATAGAATGGAAAGGTGTTAAATCTAATTCAAAACCTTTAGCTTTTGTTGGAAAAGGTGTTTGTTTTGACACTGGAGGTATATCTTTAAAGCCCGCTAAATTTATGGAAGATATGACTTACGATATGGCTGGATCAGCTACAGTAGTTGGTTTGATGAAAAGTTTGGCTTTAAGAAAAGCGAAAGTAAATGCTGTGGGAGTTGTTGGTTTAGTTGAAAATATGCCTGGAGGCAATGCTCAAAGACCAGGAGATATAGTAAAATCATATAGTGGTAAAACTGTTGAAATTTTAAATACTGATGCAGAAGGTAGATTAGTATTAGCAGATGCCCTTACTTACACTGAAGAGAAGTATAAACCAAAATTTATTATTGATTTAGCTACTTTAACCGGAGCCATTATTGTTTCCTTAGGATCAGAATATGCAGGTTTATTTTCTAATGATGATAAATTATCTAATCAATTAATTGATGCAGGAGAAAAAACAGAGGAAAAAGTTTGGAGAATGCCTTTAAATAAAAATTTTGATAAATTGATAGACTCTAAAAATGCGGATATGCAAAATATAAATTATGTTGGTGGTGCAGGTTCAACAACTGCAGCACAATTTTTACAAAGATTTATTTTAAATAAAACACCTTGGGCACATTTAGATATAGCTGGAATGGCTTTTTCAAAGTACGGTGGAGCTCTCAATTCAGGTGGTGCAACAGGATATGGAGTTAGATTATTAAACAAACTAGTAGAGGACTATTATGAGTAATATAGAACAAACTTTGTCAATTATAAAACCTGATGCTGTAGAAAGAAATCTAGAAAATGAAATTAAAGAGATTTTTAAACACAAAGGTTTTTCAATATTAAAAGAAAAGAAAATTCAAATTGAAAAATTTGAAGCTGAAAAATTTTATAAAGTTCACGAAACCAAACCTTTTTACAATGATTTATGTGCATATCTGTCTTCAGGACCTATTGTTGTAATGGTTCTTGAAAAAGATGACGCAGTTCTTGGAAATAGAGAGCTAATGGGAGCCACCAATCCAAAAGATGCTGAAGAGGGCACTATTAGAAAAACATATGGGATATCAATAGATAAAAATTCAGTGCATGGTTCTGATAGTGTTGAAAACGCAAAAATTGAAATAGATTTTTTTTTTAAAGACTAAATACTTTTCTAATTGCTTTTGGATACAGTTTGTGCTCTTGAGTTAAAATTTTTTTTGATAAAGATTTAGCCGTATCAAATTTACTAATCTTAACTTTTTTTTGAAGAATAATTTTCCCTGAGTCTAATCTTGAGTTAACAAAATGTACCGTACAACCAGAGTATTTTTCATTGTTTGATATTGCGCGTTGGTGAGTATTCAAACCTTTGTATTTTGGGAGGAGAGAAGGATGAATATTTAATATTTTGCCTTTAAATCTTTTTATAAAATTTTTGGATAGAATTCGCATAAAACCTGCAAGACAAATTAATTTAATCTTTTTATTATTTATTTCAGAAATTATTTTTTTTTCAGCAATTATCTTATTTTTAAAATTAAAAACCTTATTTAATATTTTTGAATTTTTTCCAAATTTTAATCCTTTTGCTTTTGGATTATCCGAAATTATTAATTCTATTGAGATTGGTGAATTTTTTTTTTTAGTGAATTGAATTAGTGATTTTAGGTTACTGCCAGTTCCAGAAATGAATACTGCACACTTTATTTTTTTAGTTCCAGTTGATTGAACCATTTAATTTAACTTTTTTATTACCTTTAGAAATTTTACCTATTACATAGGGCTTATAGTCTCTTGAAAAATATTTATTGATTTTTTTTAAATTTCTTGGATTTATTATTAAGCAAAATCCAACTCCACAATTAAATGTTTTTATCATCTCCTTTTCTGATATTCCATTTTTTTTAAGCCACTTAAAAATATTCAAAGTTTTAATTTGTTTCAATTCTATATCTGCAACCATTTTATCAGGTATAATTCTTTTGATATTATCTGACATGCCGCCACCTGTTATATTTGCACAACCATTAATTAAATTTTGATCAATTAATTTTAAAACTTCATCAACATATATTTTAGTAGGCTTTAACAGTTCAGATTTTAAAAATTTATTATTTTTTATATTTATCTTTTTTTGATTTATAAGATATCTCACTAATGAGTACCCATTAGAATGCAATCCACTCGACGGCACAGCTAAGATAAGATTGTTTTTTTTTATTCTATTTTTGTTTAAAATTTTATTTTTGCTTACTACACCTACTGCAAACCCCGCAATATCAAATTTGCCTTTTTCATATGTATCAGGCATCTCAGCTGTCTCACCACCAACCAATTCACAGTTAGACAATTTACAGCCCTTAAGAATTCCTTTGATTATTGATTTAAGTTTTTTCAAATCAATTTTATTAATTGAAATATAGTCTAAAAATAAAATAGGCTTGGCACCTTGAACGATTAAATCATTAACACTCATTGCTACTAAATCTATACCAATTGTGTCATACTTATTAAGCGTGTTTGCGATCTCAATTTTAGTACCAACTCCATCTGTACAAGCAACAATTTTCGGTTGGTTTATTCCTTTAGGAATACTGGTTATAGAGCCAAATCCACCTATATTCGAAAACTTTTTTTTGCCTTTTTTCTTTGATGAAACTTTAGAAATGAAATTAATAAAATTATCTGCTGCATTGATATTAACACCACTTTTTTTATAGGTAAATTTTTTTTTATTCATTAAAAAGGTCTATGAAAAATATTTTTCAAAATTTAAAATTAAGAAAGTTATATATTTTTTTTTTATTTCTTTCTCTACTAAATATTTTTTTTTCCACAGGAATTAGTCTCGCTAAGACTTTATCTATAAATGATGTTGAATTATCTACTCCTTTCAAGATCAATTTTAACAAAAACAAAATAATAGATGAAGGATTTGTTCAAGCTTTTAATCAGTTGATGCTATCTACTGTTCAGTCTAAGGATTATCAGAAGCTTAAAAAAATACCACTAAATCAAATCAAAAGTATGATTGAGACATTTTCAATTAAAGAGGAAAAATTTGTTAATGAAATTTATTATATTAAACTTAATGTATCTTTTAATAAAAAAATGGTCTTTAATTTATTAGAAAAAAAAAATATATTTCCATCATCTTCAGTAAAAAAAGATATTATTTTTATTCCAATAGTTGTTGATCAAAATGAAAGTCAGATCAAAATGTTTTCAGATAATATTATATATAATCAATGGAATTCTAATACTAAACAATTTGAACTAATAAATTATATTTTACTAACCGAGGATCTTGAGGATTTAAACTTGATTAAAAAAAATATTGAAAATTTAGAAAATTTTGAATTTAGAGAAATAGTAAAAAAATATAACCTTCAAAACTATATTATATCTATATTTTTTATAGGTTCTGACCAAACCAGACTCTTAAATAAAATAATTTTTAATGATAAAAAAAATTTAAAAAATACCCAAATTAAAAATATTGATTTTAATAGCAATTCTGAAATAGATAAATTAATAGAAAATTTAAAAATTTCCTTTGAAGATTATTGGAAATCTCAAAATGAAATAAATACATCAGTTAAATTACCTTTAACAATCTCAGTTGAAAATAGTAACAATATAAAAATTAACCAATTAGAGGAAAAACTCTCAAACTTAGACTTAATTTATAATTTTTATATTTATAAATTTGATAACAAAAATAATATTTATAAAATAATTTTTAACGGAACACCTGAAAAGTTTATTGAAGTGATGAAAAATAATAATTATGATTTTGAAACTTTTAATAAAATATGGGTGATGAAATGAAAAATCTAAACCAACAAATTCTTAGTTTTGATTATGAGCAGAATTTTAAAGACCAGGATTTTTATGTGTCTAAAAGTAACGAATATTCATTTAAACTTTTAAATAGTTGGCCGAAATGGGAAAAAAATTTCATTAATTTAATTGGTGAAAATTTCTCTGGAAAATCGCATTTGATAAATATTTTTCTGCAAAAATTTAAAGGTATTAAAATTAATGCTTCAGAAATATCCAACGATTTTTTAAAAGAAATTAAAATTTATGAGAATATTATTATTGAAGATCTGTTGGAAAGTGTTGATGAAAATTTATTATTTACCTTAATTAACACCATAGAGCAGGATAACAAATATTTTATAGTTACTTCCACAAAACCTATTGTTGATTTTAAATTTAAACTTCAGGATTTAAATTCAAGATCTAAGAATTTTCTTTTATCAGCAATAGAAAAACCAGAAGATGATTTAATGTATGTTTTGATATTAAAAAATTTATCTGATCGCCAGATCTCAATTGATAAAAAATTAATAGATTTCATTATTAAAAGGATAAGTAGATCTTATGGTAAAATATCTGATTTCATATATAAAATCGACGAAATTAGTTTAAAAAGAAAAAAACCAATCGACTTTAAAATTATAAAAGAGGCTTTAGGAGAATAATTGAATAAGTACAGAACACATAAATGTAACGAGTTAAGAAAAAGTGATATTGACAAAAGTGTCTCTCTTTCTGGATGGATAAACAAAAAAAGAGATCATGGAAATTTATTATTTATTGATCTTCGAGATAATTATGGAATTACTCAGTGCATAATTGATAAAGAAAATAAAAATTTTTCAGAATTAGAAAAAATACAGCTAGAGACTGTTATTAAGGTTAATGGCAAGGTAGTAAATCGTTCACATGAAACTAAAAATAAAGATATTGAGACTGGAGAAATTGAGGTAGCTATTTCTGAATATGAGACATTAGGGACTTGTAAAGAATTACCATTGCCTGTTTTCAGTGATCAAGAATATGCAGAAGAAATAAGACTTAAATACAGATTTTTAGATTTAAGAAGAAAAAAAATTCATGAAAATATCATTCTAAGATCAAAAGTTATTTCTTACATAAGAAATGAAATGACAAAATTAGGCTTTTTAGAATTTCAAACTCCAATTTTAACCTCATCTAGCCCTGAAGGAGCTAGAGACTTTCTTGTACCAAGTCGTTTAAACCCAGGAAAATTTTATGCTTTGCCACAAGCTCCTCAGCAATTTAAGCAATTAATAATGGTATCTGGTTTTGATAAATATTTTCAAATAGCTCCTTGCTTTAGAGATGAGGATGCTAGAGCTGATAGAAGTCCTGGTGAATTTTATCAACTCGACTTAGAAATGTCTTTTGTTGAGCAAGAGGATGTATTCAACATTGTAGAAAAACTAATGGTTAATACTTTTAAAAATTTTTCTGATAAAAAATTGATGTATGATATTTTTCCAAAGATACCATACTCTGAGTCAATGCTTAAGTATGGGAGTGACAAACCTGATTTAAGAAACCCTCTTATTATAAATGATATTACCGAAATATTTAGTAGAGAGGATGTTTCATTTGATATTTTTAAAAAATTAGTAGGATCTGGATCTAAAGTTAGATCTATTACTACCAAAAATACAAAAGATAAACCTAGAAGTTTTTTTGATAACATTGATAAATGGGCTAAAGAACAAGGTGCTTCTGGATTAGCCTACTTTACATTTGAAAAAGATAATAAAATTTCAGCCAAAGGACCAGTGGGAAAATTTTTTTCCGAGGAGGCACTTTTTGAAATAATGAAAGTTACTAAATCCGAAGTAGGGGATAGTATTTTTTTAGCATGTGGAAAGCAAAATGAATTAGAAAAAATAACAGCCCTAGCTAGAGATAAAATTGCAAAAGATTTAGACCTAATTGATGATGATGCTTTTGCTTTCTGTTGGATAGTTGACTACCCTATGTTTGAAAAAGATGAATTAACAAATAAGATTAAATTTAGTCATAACCCATTTTCAATGCCACAAGGCGAATTAAAAGATAAAGACTTTGAAAATCCTCTTAATATTCTTGCTTACCAATATGATATAGTTTGCAATGGAATAGAGTTATCTTCTGGTGCAATAAGGAATCATAAACCTGACCTTATGTATAAACTGTTTTCAATTGCAGGTTACAATAAAGCAGAGGTAGACGAAAAATTTAGCGGTATGATTAACGCATTAAGTTATGGTGCACCACCACATGGTGGAATTGCACCTGGTATAGATAGAATTGTCATGCTTTTAGCAAATGAAAAAAATATAAGAGAAGTTACCATGTTTCCAATGAACCAAAACGCTCAAGATTTAATGATGAACGCACCATCAGAGATTAATCAAGCCCAATTGAAAGAATTAAATCTTTCAATAAAAACTAAGAGTTAAAAATTATTTTTTTCCCTTTAAGCTAATTTTAACATCAGATAGATCCACTAGATTCTTTTTGTAATTGTTTCTTACAAATCCTTTGCTTGTAATATCTTTAACAATTTTTAGTAGTTGATTTTGATCTTCTGAGTTTTGATCATCTGGACCATTTGTGTCGTTTCCACCAATAGAGGGTGTATGAGCGAGATCTTCTCTATTTTGATAAGAAATTGCTAGTTCCCTAAAAATATAATCTAAAATAGATGTAGCGCTTAAAATTCTATCATTTCCTAAAACCTTACCTGAGGGCTCAAATTTTGTTCCAACAAATGCACTAATAAACTCATCTAAAGGCACCCCATATTGGAGGCCAAGAGAAACTGCAATTGCAAAATTATTCATTAATGCTTTTACTAGCTCACCTTCTTTGCTCGTATCAATAAATATTTCTCCAATTTTTCCATCCTCATATTCACCAGTATGTAGATAGACCTTATGATCTCCAATTGTCGCCTTCTGTATATATCCTTTTCTTCGATCAGGCATACCAAATCTTTTCCCACCTCTTTCTGAGACTTTATTAAGATTTGTTACTATATTTTCTTTGCTAATTGGATTTAACTTTTCTGAATTGTTTAATATTTCAACATTTTTATCATCTACAATTTTATCATTTTTAGTGTCAAGACTTTTTGTTTTTCTATTATCCAATTTTACATCTAAAACTTCGAATTTCCCATCATCTCTTTTTTCTAAATTTTTTAATTCTGTTTCATTTATATCATCTAAGTAATGAATGACTTTGAATGTGCACGTATAATATGTTTCAACCAGATATTTTGCCATTTGACCTCAATTTAAAAATTAATTTGAATAATGAATCAATTAATTTATATACTTATTCAAATTTTAGTCTAATTTAAATTTTACAATTTTTAATTGAAAAAATAAAAAATAAAAATGTTGACACTTTTAAAAAAAATTTTCATTTGGTGGAATCAAGATACATTTGGAACCAGGTTGAAAACTATTTTTTTTGGAAAACTTGTTGGAACAGATGAGCTAGGCAACAAATACTATCAAAGTAAAAAAGGGAAGAGGTGGGTCGTATATAATGATACTATTGATGCATCAAAAATTCCAGTTGAGTGGTATTCGTGGATGCATTTTACTCCTAATAAAATAGAAAAAAAACATATTCTTGAAAAATATGAATGGCAAAAACCTCATCAATCTAATTTGACAGGTACTGATCAAGCATACTATCCCAATAAAAATAAAGATGGAGCTAAAAAAAAATATAAAAGCTGGAAAGAATAGTCTTAAATTAAACTTAATAATTTTTGTTTATTTTTCTTTATTTTCATTTGCATTTTCGCAAAGTAACTTGAAGGGTACTTATACAGATATTAAAATTTTAGATAAAATAAGCTCCAAAAATACACTTTTGAAATTAAAAAATGGAAATCTAGTGGCATTTAAAGACCTATCAATAAAAAGTTTAAAATGTAAAAATTCAGAATTTGACGACAACCCTGAAATTACTGCTTACATACAAGTTACAGACCTTAATAATTCAAATAATGATGAAGTTTTTGTTTTTAATGGATGGATGTTTTCTTCAAGCCCATCAATAACACCATTTGACCATCCAGTTTATGATATTTGGCTTGTAAACTGTTATTAAATAATTTTTTCTTTATCTATCCATCCTACATTGAAGTCAGACTCAATAAATTTTTTATGATTTAACAGTTTTTTATGTAAAGGAATAGTTGTTGTAATACCTTCAATTACAAATTCATCCAAAGATCTGTTCATTCTTTGAATTGCTTCTGACCTATTTCGACCATGACAAATTAATTTACAAATCATGCTGTCATAATAAGGAGTTACTTTATAGCCTTGGTATATAGCTCCATCTACTCTTGTTCTAAAACCAGAAGGTTGATGACACATCCCAATAGTACCTGGAGAAGGTTGGAAGTTTTTACTTGCATCTTCAGCATTAATTCTACACTCAATTGCATGACCTCTTGGATTAATGTTACTTTGCTCTAATGCCGTCTCACCAGAGAATGCAATCCAAATTTGTTCTTTGATAATATCAATGCCTGTAACCATCTCTGTTACTGGATGTTCTACTTGAACCCTAGTATTCATCTCAAGAAAATAGAATTTACCATCTTCATATATAAATTCGACTGTCCCAGCGCCCATATAACCAATTTTTTCAACCATATTCACTGTTTTTTCAAAAAGATCTTTTCTAACTTCATTGTTTAAAACTGGACTAGGTGTCTCCTCAATAAGTTTTTGATGTCTCCTTTGAACTGAGCAATCTCTTTCATGAAGATGTACAACTCGGTTCTTACCAGCTAAAATCTGTACTTCAATATGCCTAGGATTTTGAAAAAATTTTTCAATGTAAACTTCATCATTTCCAAAATATTTTTGTGCCTCTGATTTAGCGGTTGAAAATAATGTTTCAAATTCCTCATCTTTGTAAACGATTTTCATACCTTTTCCACCACCTCCACCTGAGGCTTTAATTAAAACAGGAAAACCGATTTTTTTACAAAGTTCTTTAGCTTGAGCTATATCTTTTACACCACCCTCAGAACCTTCAATAACAGGTAATCCATTTTCTTTTGCAATTTTTTTTGCTTGAATTTTATCTCCCATCATCGCAATTAATTCAGAAGAAGCTCCAATAAATTTAATTTTATTTTCCTCCAATATTTTTGCAAAATTTGCATTCTCTGAAAGAAAACCATAACCAGGATGAACAGCTTCAGCATTAGTTAGCTCTATAGCAGACATCAATGCGGGAATATTAAGGTAACTGTTCTGTGGTTGGTGGGATCCTATACAAACACTCTCATCAGCAAGTCTAACGTGCATACTGTCTCGATCAACATCAGAATGGACAGCAACAGTTGATATTCCCCATTCTTTACATGCTCTAATAATTCTAACCGCGATTTCCCCACGGTTAGCAATTAAAATTTTTTTAAACATTATTTATTCTAAAACGATAAGAGTTTGACCAAATTCAACTGGTTGGCCATCATCGACACATATTTCTTTTACAACCCCGTCAGATGAGGAGGGTACATGATTCATTGTCTTCATTGCTTCAACAATCATTATCGTATCACCTTTTTTAATTTTTTTACCTACTTCAATAAATTTTTTTGCACCTGGTTCAGGCGCATGGTAAGCAGTACCGATTATTGGAGATGTAACCTCAATACCATTTTTAATACTTAGATTATTTTCTGAAATAATTTTTTCAGTTGGGGAACTATATGCAACCATTGAAGGCTGATTAATATTAGATCCTGTATTTTTTGAGACTTTAATTTTAGTATCTTTCTCAGTAATTTCTATTTCAGTGAGATTAAACTCTTCTAGATAATCGTTTAATTCTTTAATAATTTTTTTATCGACTTTCATTCTCTATTATCTTTTGTATAGAAATTATGGCTAAAATATAACCTTCAGTACCTAGACCAAAAATACCACCAGTTGCTATATCACTTATTAAAGATTTGTGTCTAAACTCCTCTCTTTTATAAATATTAGATATATGTAATTCGATTATTGGTTTTTTGAACAGACTAAGAGCGTCTCTAATTGCTACTGATGTATGCGTAAACCCTGCTGCATTAATTATCATTCCTGTGTATTCTTTTCTAGCTTCTTGAATGATATTTACTATTTCACCTTCTAAATTTGATTGTGTAAAGTTTACTTCTAAACCAATTTCTTTTGATTTTTTTGAGCATTTTTCTTTTAACTGCTCAAATGTATCTGATCCATATTGTGATTGTTCTCTTTCACCTAATAGATTAAGATTTGGACCATTAATAATAATTATTTTATTAGTCATTCAGCACTTATATACGATGAAAAAAATAAAAATTAAAGTAAATGGTAAAATTAAAACAGTTTTCAATAACTCAAAATTGTCTGATCTTCTAAAAAATCTTAATATTCCATTAAAAAAAGTAGCAATTGAATTAAATCAAGAAATTATTGATAAAAAAAGATCTAACAATATAAAATTAAAAAAAAATGATAAAATTGAAATAGTTCATTTTATCGGAGGAGGATAGTTTGAAAAAAGATAAATTAATAATTGCAAAAAAAAAATTCGATTCAAGATTAATAGTTGGAACTGGGAAATACAAAAGCATGGCAGAATGTGCAAAGGCAATAAAGTTTTCTGGTGCGGAAATTGTTACAGTTGCTGTAAGACGTGTGAATATTTCAAATAAAAATAAACCACTCTTAATGGACTACATTGACCCAAAAAAAATTACGTATCTTCCAAATACAGCAGGCTGTTTCAACTCAAAAGATGCTTTAAGAACACTAAGATTAGCAAGAGAAATTGGAGGATGGAAGCTAGTCAAGCTTGAAGTTTTAGGCGATAAAATGAATTTATTTCCAGACATGATTGAAACCTTAAAAACAACAGAGGTCCTTGCCAAGGAAGGGTTTAGGGTTATGGTTTATTGTAATGATGATCCTTTAATGGCAAAACGTTTAGAAAACTCTGGAGCAGATGCAATTATGCCTTTAGCGGCACCGATTGGCTCTGGATTAGGAATATTAAATAAAATTAATATTCAAATTATTCGAAAACAAACTAAACTTCCCGTTATTATCGATGCAGGTTTAGGTCAAGCATCAGACGCAACAATTGCAATGGAGCTTGGTTGTGATGGTGTCTTAGTAAATACAGCAATAGCAAAAGCAAAAAAACCATTTGAAATGGCATTAGCTTTTAAAAATGCAGTTGTAGCTGGAAGACAATCTTATTGCTCAGGTAGAATTTCTAAAACATTAATGGGAAACCCCTCGTCTCCAACCGAAGGAATTATTTAGATTTTCTATAAAATCTTTTTTTTTTGTAAGTCTTTTTATAAGTTTTTTTTTCTTTATTTTTGATTATTTTATCTTCTTTGTTTTGTAATTCTAAATTTTTAAGTTTTTCATAATACTCAACTAATTCTATAGTTTTTTTAGACTTGTTTTGAACATTTATTATATATTCAGGAATTATTAATGAATTATCGCTGATTATATCTAGTTTCATTTTATTTTTTTTTTCAAAATAAGTTAAATCATTGACAAAGTTTTCTTTTAAAAAATCAGAAATTTTTTTACAAACTTTTAATTCTACAAATTTTGCTTTGTTTAAAACTGCTTTTAATTCAACAATTTTAAGCAGTTTTTGTGCAAACGATTCGTCCGTTAAAGTAACTTTCCATTTAATTGCACTTTCTCTTAATCTTTGCCTAGACATTTCTAAAAGACCAAAGTTACTTATTCTGCCTATCTGTATTCTTGCCCTATCTAACCTGCATTTTTCTTTTAGTTTTCTCTCAACCAATCTTCTGTTTCCGTAACTTAACATGTCAATAAAATCTATTATAATTAAACCAGATAAATCTCTTATTTTAATTTGTCTTGCAATTTCCTCTGCTGCTTCGATGTTTGTATCTAACGCAGTGCTTTCAACATTTTTACCTTTTATGGAGCTTCCTGAGTTTATATCTATGGATACTAATGCTTCAGTTGGGTTAATAACTAAATAACCTCCTGATTTAAGTTTAATTTCAGAGTCAAAGATTTGATTTAATTTTTGCTCAATATTTTCCTCAATGAATAGAGGTACTTTACCTCTATATTTTTTTACTTTTTTAACACTAGATGGCATCATCGTTTTCATAAAAGACTGTGCCTTCTTATAACCATCTGTACCCTCTACAATTATATTTTTGGTATTATCATCAAACATGTCTCTTAAAGTTCTTTTAATAATTTCACTTTCTTGATGAATAAGTGATGGAGCAATAGAATTAATTGCATTATCTTTGATTTGACTCCAAGTTTTTACGAGAGTTGTTAAATCATTATTGATTTCATTTTTAGTTTTATTACTACCTGCCGTTCTAACAATTAATCCCATTTCTTTTGGAATTTCGATTTCATTCAAAATTGTTCTTATTTTTTTTCTATCAGCAGGATTAAAGATTTTTCTCGAAATACCTCCGCCTTTCGGGGTATTCGGCATTAAAACTATATATTTTCCAGCAATAGAGATGAAAGTACTAAGAGCAGCTCCTTTTTGACCTCTTTCATCTTTAATAACTTGAACAAGTATAACCTGATTTGGTTTTATAACTTCCTGAATTTTATATCTTTTAAACCTAAACTTATTTTCTTTCTTTTTTTCTTTTTCTTCTTCAGTAATATTCTTTTCGTCTGTAATTTCTTTATTTTCTGTCTGATTTTCTATTTCTTTTTCAATAGGATCATCTATCTCTAATTTTCCCTCAGCGATGTTTTCTTCTTCTTTAGCCTCAACTTGTTTTGAAAGTTCTTCTCTAGCTTTCTCTTCTTCCTCTTTAATTTTATCTAAATCAGCCTTTGGTATTTGATAATAATCTGATTGGATGTCATTAAAAGACAGAAAGCCATGTCTATCTCTTCCAAAGTCAACAAAAGCTGCCTGAAGAGATGGTTCAATTCTACTTACTTTACCTAAATAAATATTATTTTTTATTAGGTTATTCTTTAAACCTTCGTATTCGTAATCTTCAATATTTTCGTCAGATTTAAGAACAACTCTAGTTTCATTTGGATGCGAAGCATCGATATATAAATTTTTTTCCATAATATTATGATTGTTGATTTCATTAAATTTTCTAGGTTTAAATAAATTTTGTTTAATTTTTGTGCCTTATCTTTAACAAATTACAAGATATAATGGAATTAAAATGCATAAGTTTTTAAAAAATATTCTTCTTATTTCTATATCTATAGTTCTTTTAACTAGTGTTTTGATAGTTGGTGTGTTGTGGACTTATTCAAATGATATTCCTGATTATAAGTTTTTAAAAAATTACAAACCACCGGTTTCAAGCAAGGTTTACTCAGGAGAAGGAGAGCTTGTTGCAGACTTTTCTAAGGAAAAAAGAGTATTTGTGCCTTACAGCTCAATACCTAAAAACATAATAAATGCATTTCTATCTGCAGAAGATAAAAATTTTTTTTCACATCCGGGCGTAGATGCTAAAGGAGTATTGAGAGCAGTAATTAACAATATATCAAACATCATTTCCTCTGAGCGATTAGAGGGTGCCTCAACAATAACACAACAAGTCGCTAAAAATTTTTTATTAACAAATGAAGTAAGTATTAATAGAAAAATTAAAGAAGCAATTTTGGCCTTTAGGATCGAAAGAGCACTTTCTAAAGAAAGAATTTTGGAATTATACTTAAATCAAATATATTTAGGAAGTGGAGCTTATGGAATAGCAGCTGCAAGCTTGGAATATTTTGACAAATCAATTAGAGACGTAAACTATTCAGAAGCTGCATTGCTAGCCGCATTACCTAAGGCTCCAAGTATGTATAATCCATATAAAGATATTGAAGTTGCAAAATTTAGAAGAAATCTAGTTTTAAAAAATTTATTAGATAATAATTATATAACTTCTGAGTGGTATGAGAAATTAAAAAATAAAGAAATTATATTAAGTAAAAATAAGAAAATTTATTTAGAAGATGCACAATATTTTATTGAGGATGTAAGAAAAAATGTAATAGAAAACTTTACTTATGATAAAGTATACAAACAAGGGTTCAATATAAATACACCCATCAATTTAGAGTTTCAAAAAATTGCTACAAACTCCTTGAGAGATGGATTAGTTTCATATGATCAAAGAAAAGGTTGGAGAGGACCATTAACTAACAAGATTTATAACAGTAATTGGAATAAAGATTTAAAAAAGTTTTATTTAGAAAAGTCAATTGGTTGGTCATTAGCAATAGTAAAAAAAATAAATAAATTCTCAGCAGAAATTGAGACAGAAGATAAAATTCAAGGTGTTATTAAATACAAAGATATTTCTTGGACCAAAAAAGAATTTAAAAATTTTTTGCAACCAGGCGACATTATATATGTGAAAAAAATAAGTGATAAAAAATTTAGTTTACAACAATTACCCAAAATTAACGGAGGAATTGTCGTTATGGATCCTTTTACTGGAAGGATTTTGGCACTTAGTGGTGGATTTAGTTTTAAAAAAAGTGAATTTAATAGAGCGACTCAAGCGAAAAGACAGCCAGGTTCTGCTTTTAAACCATTTGTTTATGCATTGGCATTAGAAAATAATTATACTCCAACATCGTTAGTATTAGATGCACCTTTAGTTTTAGATCAAGGTGACGATCTAAAGACGTGGAAACCTGAAAATTATGGAAAAAAATTTTATGGCCCATCTACACTTCGAACTGGACTGGAAAAATCTAGAAATCTAATGACTGTACGAATTGCTCAAGATCTTGGCATTGAAAGAATTGTAAATTTTTCAAAAGATCTTAAAATATATGAAAATCCAGAGGAATTATTGTCTATATCATTAGGTTCTGCTGAGACTACCCTTATAAATTTAACATCAGCTTATTCAGCTTTTGTAAATGGTGGAAAACTTGTTGAGCCAATACTAATTGATAGAATTCAAGATAGTGAAGGTAATACTATATACAATAATAACTTGAGACAGTGTATAGATTGTGACCAAATTTCCTACTTGAGTAACGATTATCCAAAAATTCAAAATAACTATAAACAAATTTTTTCACCTGAAACCGCATATCAAATGACCTCAATTCTTGAAGGTGTAGTTCAGAGAGGTACAGGAAAAAAACTAAGAGACTTGAACTTAAATATTGCTGGCAAAACTGGAACAACAAACAAAAACACAGATACTTGGTTTATTGGCTTTACCTCAAACTTATTAGTGGGTGTTTATGTGGGCTCAGATAGCCCTTCACCTCTTGGAAAATATGAAACTGGTTCAAAAACCGCACTACCAATTTTTAAAAATTTTGTTAAGCAAGCTGTAAAAAAATCAGATGCCAGACCCTTTAAGGCAGCCGAAGATACAATTATGATGGTAGTAGATCCTAAAACAGGGCAAAAGGCTAAATTTTCCACAAAAAATACAATAATAGAGGTCTTTAAAAAAGAAAAAGTGGTTAATGGAAAAGTTCTTTACTCAAATACAGATAGATTAGATAGCAATAATATACTAAGGTTTTATTAATGAATGATAATTTTCAAAATTATAAAGAAGAAATAGATAAAATAAATCAAAGAATTAAGGAGTATCTTTGAAAATAATAATATTTATTCAAAACTTCAGTCTCTAAATACAAAAATGCTAGAAGCCAATTTCTGGCAAGATAAAAGTAATTCTCAAAAAGTAGTTAAAGAAAAGAAGTTTTTTGAGGATTTGATAAATTCTTTAAATTCATCTATTGAAAAATTAAATGATTTTGAAGATTTAAATGAATTAGCTTTGGAAGAAAATAATTCGGACGTCCAAGGTGAAATTATACAGAATATTAAACAACTAAGATCGGAAATAAAAAAAAGTGAAATCAAATGTTTTTTATCAAGCGAAGCCGATCCATTAGATTGCTACATTGAGATTCATGCAGGCGCTGGAGGTACTGAGAGTCAAGATTGGGCTGATATGTTAAGACGAATGTATTTAAAATGGTCTGATAAAAAGAACTTTAAATCTAACTTAATAAGTGAACATAGAGGAGAAGAGGCTGGAATTAAGTCAGCAACAATAAAGATAGAAGGAGATTATGTTTTTGGTTGGCTTAAAAAAGAGTCTGGTATTCATCGTTTGGTTAGAATATCTCCATTCGACTCAGGTGCAAGAAGGCATACAAGTTTTGCAAGTATCTGGATATATCCAGTTGTTGACGAAAATATTAATATAGAAATTTCAGAAAAAGATTTAAGAATAGACACTTATCGATCTAGTGGAGCAGGTGGCCAACATGTGAACACTACTGATAGCGCTGTAAGAATTACTCATTTACCTTCCAAAATTGTTGTACAGTGTCAAAATGAGAGGTCTCAACATAAAAATAAAGAGACATGCATGAATATGTTAAAAGCCAGATTGTACGACCATGAAATTAAGAAAAGAGAGGAACAAAATCAAAATACCGAAAACTCAAAATCTGAAATTGGTTGGGGCCACCAAATAAGATCCTATGTGTTACAACCTTACAGATTAGTTAAAGATAACCGAACAAATTTTGAAAGTACTAGTCCGGACAAAATTTTAGATGGTGATCTGGATGAATTTTTAGAACAATCACTCTATAAAATTAAATGAGAAAATTTTTATTAAAGCTTTTTATAGTAACTACAGTTTTAATTTTATTACCAATAATTTATTTAAGTACTATTGGAATTGAAACAGAAACTTTTAATGAACAGATAAAAAATAAAGTTAATGAGAGTAATAAAAATTTACAACTAAATCTAAAAAAAATAAAAATTAAATTAGATCCATTTAAATTAAAATTTAATGCCAAAACTGTTGGTGCTACTGTTTATTATTATACTAAACCACTTGAATTAGAGTATGTAGGAACAAAGGTATCTCTTGCGTCAATAATTAAAAATAAATTTGTTTCATCAAATCTTGAAATAGTATCAAAATCATTGCCACTTGGTGATTTAATTAAATTTGCTAGGACAGCTTACAAAGGTCCAGAATTATTTATTTTAGAAAAAATTATAAAAAAAGGTCATGTAATATTTGATTTAAAAATTAATTATGACGAAAACGGTAAAATTAAAGATGACTATGAAATAAATGGAATAATAAAAGATGGAAAAATTCAATTATTAAATAATTATATTTACGAAAAAATTAATTTTATATTTAATCTAAAGAAACAAGAATTTAAATTCCAAGAAATAAAATTTGCAACAAATAAAATCAATTTTTTTTCCAACAAGCTAAACGTTAAGCAAAAAGAAGATATTTTTTATATCGATGGAAATGTAAAAAATAAAGATGCTGCTTTATCGAAAAATTTTTTAAAAATTGTAAAATTAAATTTAAAAAATTTAAATTTTGATAACACAACTTTTAGTTCAGATAATAGTTTTAGTTTCGAGGTTAATAAAAATTTTAAATTAAAAAATATGTTTCTTAAGTCTAATATTGATTTAGATCAGCTTAAATATAATAGAGAAAATTATATCTCAGAGTTTTTCCCAAACATAAATGAATACATTATTTTAAAAAATCATAAGTTAAAATTACAGTATAGTAAAAGTTTATTAACAATTATTGGGGAAGGAGAAGTAAAATTAGAAGAAAATTTTAATAAAATTGACTACATATTCAAAAATAATGATCAAAGTTTTAATATTCAATCGAATTTAACTTTAGATTCTATTAGTTTAAAAAAACAAGATTTTATTAGTGTTTTTTTCCCATCTGCTAATGAGAATATTAATTTAAGAAACCAAAAATTAAATATTAAATATAATAACAAAAAATTATCTTTAGCAGGCGAAGGTAAAATAAAAGTTGATGATGAATTTGAAAGTATAAAATATTTAATATCAACAAAAGATAAAAAAATTAATTTTGATTTAGATTTCAATTTAGACAAAACCGATTTTGAAGTAAATTTTTTTAATTATAAAAAAAATAATAAAATAGACACCCAATTAAAAATTGATGGTTATTATGAGCAAGATAAAAATCTTTCTTTAAATAATCTAACTATTTTAGAAGACAAAAATAAAATTGAAGTAAGTAACCTTAACTTAAATAATAATAATTCAATTATTAATGTTGATTATATTGAGTTTGATTATTTAGACACTGAAAATAAGTTAAACAAATATTCTATAAAAAGAATAAAAAAAAACGATTATGAAATAATTGGCTTTAATTTAAATGCAAATACTTTAATTACAAATCTTTTAAAAGGTAATGATAAAAAAAGAAATAATATTTTTAAAAATAATATCGCTTTAAATATAAAGTTAGATGAAGTTTATTTAGATGAAGTTAATTATATATCAGATTTAAAAGGAAATTTATTTATCAAAGATAATAGTGTTGTAGATGCTAATTTACTTGCACTTTTTGGTGATAAAAAAAATATATCATTTTCAATTAATAGTAATGCTGAAAATAACAAAATAACTACACTATACTCCTCAAAAGCAAAACCATTAGTTGAACGATATAAATTTATCAAAGGATTTGATGAAGGATATCTAGATTTCTATTCATCTAAAAAAGATAATATTTCTATATCTAAACTTAATATTTATGATTTTAAATTGAAAGAATTACCAGTTTTAACAAAAATCCTTACTCTTGCTTCTCTACAGGGAATTGCAGATATTTTATCAGGAGAAGGAATTAGATTTGATGAATTTGAAATGAATTTTAAAAATCAGGGAGATCTAATGACAATTGATGAGATTTATGCAATTGGTCCTGCAATTTCAATATTAATGAGTGGTTATGTAGAGGATGATAAACTAATTAGCCTAAGAGGGACACTTGTGCCAGCAACCACTATTAATAAAACAATTAGTTCAATACCAGTTCTTGGGAAAATTTTGGTTGGAGATAAAACAGGAGAAGGGGTTTTTGGAGTAAGTTTTAAGATTAAAGGGCCACCTAAGAAGCTAAAAACTATTGTAAATCCAATTAAGACATTAACCCCAAGATTTATAACTCGTACTATAGAAAAAATTAAAAAAAATTAATTTAGCTCAACTTTAATGTGTCTTTTTTTCCCTATAGATAACTTCAGGTAATTTTCTTTAAAAAGGTTGTGATCAATAATAAATTTTTCGTCAGATATAGTATTATCATTAATTTTTATCGCATTTCCTTTTATAAGTCTTCTAATCTCACTTTTAGAATTTTCTAATTTAGACATTAAAATAAGATCTAAAACATTAATTTTTTTATCAATATTTTCTAATGATATATTTACAGAAGGTAAATTTGAACCAAGTGAATTGCCAGAAAAAGCCTCTTTAGCTGCTTGTTCTGAGTTCTTCGCTGCCTTTTCGCCATGAAGCAAAGAGGTAGTTTTATTTGCAAGCAAAATTTTTAATTCATTTATGTTATTTTTTTTTAATTTTTCTATCTCGACAATATCAAGATCAGTAAACATTTTTATAAATTTAATCACATCCCTGTCATCAATATTTCTCCAAAATTGCCAGTAATCATAAGCTGATAAAAATTTTTCATCTAACCAAACTGCACCGTTTTCTGTCTTACCCATTTTTGCACCTGTAGATAAAGTAATTAGTGGAGTAGTTAAACCAAAAGTTTGATTATTTGAGTATCTTTTAATAAGATCAACTCCGTTTACAATATTCCCCCATTGATCGGAACCACCAATTTGTAAAACACAATTTTCTTTTTTATTTAATTCTAAAAAATCATATGCTTGCAAAATCATATAATTAAATTCCATATAACTAAGTGATTGTTCTCTATCCAGTCTCAATTTGACACTATCAAATGTCAACATTCTATTGATAGTAAAGTGTTTTCCAATATCTCTTAGGAAAGATATGTAATTCAAATTTTTTAACCAAGAATAATTATTTACAAATATTGGTTTTGTCCTTGGGTCATCATTGTCTAAAAATTTTTTAAGAATATTTTTAATATTTAGAATATTTTTTTCAATTTCTTCATCACTTAAAATTTTTCTAGTTTTATCTTTTCCAGATGGGTCACCAATTCTTGTAGTTCCACCACCAAGTAAAACTATAGGACGATGTCCATTTTTTTGAAGTAATCTCAAACACATTATTTGCAGTAAGCTACCAACATGTAAACTCTCTGCGGTACAATCAAAACCAATATAAGCTTTGATTTTTTCTTTATCTAGTAGACTTGATAATTCATCCTCACTAGTACATTGGTAGAAATATCCACGATCTTTAAATTCTTTTAAAAATATATTCATAAGTCTATAGTTACAATATACAAATTTTTAATAAAAAGAATATCAATGAAACAAAAATTATATACATCTATAGGATTAATGAGTGGAACTTCAATGGATGGAGTGGATATATCAATAATCCAATCTGATGGGCAATATCAATTTTACAACATTTTAGATAAGTATTTTGAGTATGATGTCGAACTACAAGCTGAGTTAATTAGATTGAGAAACTTAGTTTTAGGCGAGAATGATTTATTTAAATATTCCAAAGAATTGGGAAATCTAGAGAGAAAAATCACAGTTTTTCATGCAGAAAAAATAAACCAAATATTATTAAAATATAAGCATAAAATTGATCTAATCGGTTTTCATGGCCAAACAATATTTCATGAGCCACAAAAAAAAATCACAAAACAGCTTGCAGACGGAAAGCTGCTATCTCAACTATTAAAAAAAAAGGTAATTTATGACTTTAGACAAAAAGATATTGAAAATGAAGGACAAGGAGCCCCTTTAACACCAATATTTCACTATCTCATATCCAATATTGTGAATGAAAAATTTAAAACAGGTTTTCCAATAGGGTTTATAAATATTGGAGGAATAACTAATCTTACTAAGATTATAAGTATTTCAAGTAATTTCGAGGATAATATTACTGCTTATGATATCGGGCCTGGAAATTGTTTAATAGATGACTGGGTTAGAAAAAATTCTAATAAAAAATTTGATGAAAATGGAAACATATCAAAAACAGGAAACATTGATCAATTAATTACTAATCAAATTATTGAAAATTTTAAAATAGATACATACTCAAAATCTTTAGATATTAAAGATTTTGACAACTCTTTTGCTAGAGGTCTCACATTTGAAAATGGCTGCGCAACAATAACTAACTTTACAGGCTATCTAATAGCCAAAGGAATAGAAAATATAGGCACTGATAGTAAAATTAAATACTTAATTTCAGGGGGAGGAAGAAAAAATATTGCTTTAATAGATTGTATTAAAGAAAATCTTAACAATAAAAACAATTTTATTTTAGATAATATAGATAACTATGGTTTCAATGGTGATTATATTGAATCTCAGGCATTTGGATATTTGGCTATTAGATCTTTTTTGGATTTACCTATTTCATTTCCAAAAACTACAGGATGTGCAAAGCCTACAGTCGGTGGTAAACTAGTAAAAAATTTTTAATAAAGAGCTGTCTCTTTTTTAATATATTTATCAAGACTTTTAATTAATACATTATCTGTTTTAGAAAAAAAATGATTGGCTTCAGTTACCGCATGAAATTCAACTTTAATTCCTTTTTGTGCACTTAGTCTTTTATCTAGTTCCGTAATATACTCTAATGGAACCAATTCATCTTTTTTTCCATAAACTACCATTCCAGATGTAGGACATGGTGATAAAAAAGAAAAATCATATACATTAGGTTGAGGTGAAATAGCTATAAATCTATTTATTTCAGGTCTTCTCATTAATAGCTGCATAGCTATTAGAGAGCCAAAAGAAAAACCAGATACCCAACATTGAGAATTATCAAAATTTTCTCTTTCTAACCAGTCCAGTGCTGCAGCTGCATCTGCTAATTCTCCTTGACCATTGTCAAATTCCCCATCACTTTTTCCAACTCCTCTAAAGTTTACTCTACAAACTGAGAAATCATTGTCCATAAATGTATGAAATGTATCTACTACAACTTTGTTATTCATGGTTCCCCCATATTGTGGATGAGGTTGTAATACTAATGCTATAGGGGAAGTATTTTTTTTACTTTTAAAATATTTAGCTTCAAGACGTCCAGCAGGACCTGGAATGAATATTTCTAAAATTTTATTATCCATATGCGCAAATGATTATTATTCTCAAAAAAAAGTTACGTTTATCACAACTGAGCGACAAAATGTTAGTTTTTTTTTTAAAGTCTAAACTTGACCATTTTAGTCAGGTATGTATAAAAAGCCCACAATTTAAAGGGTAATATGAAATTAACATCAAAAGGTAGATATGCTGTTATGGCATTAGTTGATCTTGCAAGGTTCGACACTATTAATCCAGTATCGTTGAGGGATATTTCATTAAGACAAGGAATTTCGTTAGACTATTTGGAGCAAATTTTTTCAAAACTAAAAAAAAATCAAATTGTGAAAAGTACAAGAGGAACCCAAGGTGGATATGTTTTGTCAAAAAAACCAAATGAAATTAAACTTACTAATATTTTAAATGCAGTTGATGAAAAAGTTAAAACTGTTCAGTGTAAAAAAGAGTCGAAAAAAGGGTGTAATGGTAAAGCGACCAAATGTGTAACTCATAATCTATGGGATGAATTAGAAACTCATATTAATACCTTTTTTGAAAAAAAAAGTTTACAGGATTTGTTAAAAAATAATTAGGAACGGGTTAATTAAGATGGAAAATAGACAAAAAGAAATTGATAAATTAAAAGATTATAAATACGGTTTCTCAACCGACATAGAAAACACAAGAGCACCTAAAGGCCTAAATGAGGATGTTATTAAATTTATTTCTAATATTAAGAAAGAACCACAATGGATGCTTGATTTTAGATTAAAAGCTTTTGAAAGATTTAAACAATTAAAAGAACCAGATTGGCAAAAACCAAAATATCCAAAGATAGATTATCAAGATTTATATTATTATTCTGCACCTAAAAGCATGGATGATAAACCGAAAAGTTTAGATGAACTAGATCCTAAACTTTTAGAAACATACAAAAAATTAGGAATACCTCTTCAAGAACAAGCAAGATTAAATGGTATTGCTGTAGATGCAGTTTTTGACTCAGTTTCTGTTGCAACAACTTTCAGAGAAGAGTTAATTAAACAAGGTATTATTTTCTGTCCGATTTCAGAGGCTATCGAAAAACATCCAGAATTAGTTAAAAAATATTTAGGATCCGTCATTCCTTTAACTGATCATTTTTTTGCAACTTTAAATTCAGCAGTTTTTACCGATGGTTCATTTGTATACATTCCTGAGGGAGTTCGATGTCCAATGGAACTTTCTACATATTTTAGAATAAACGCATCTAATACAGGTCAGTTTGAGAGAACTTTAATTATTGCCGACAAAGGAAGCTATGTTAGTTACTTAGAAGGTTGTACAGCTCCTATGAGAGATGAAAATCAATTGCATGCTGCTAATGTTGAATTAGTTGCTCTTGATGATGCTGAAATAAAATATTCAACAGTTCAAAACTGGTATCCAGGAGATAAAGATGGAAAAGGTGGCATATACAATTTTGTAACCAAAAGAGGTTTATGTAAAGGAAAGAACTCTAAAATATCTTGGACACAAGTTGAAACTGGATCTGCAATCACTTGGAAATATCCTAGTTGTATTTTAAAAGGCGATAATTCTGTTGGGGAATTTTATTCAATTGCCATTACAAATAATCATCAAAAAGCTGATACAGGCACTAAAATGATCCATTTAGGCAAAAATACAAAAAGTAAAATTATATCAAAAGGTATTAGTGCTGGCTTTTCAGACATGACGTATAGAGGATTGGTTGATATTTCCTCGAAGGCATCAAATTCAAATAATTATACACAGTGCGACTCTCTATTGATGGGGAATAAATGTGGCGCTCATACTGTTCCTTATATTAAAAATAAGAATTCAGAGTCAAATATAGCTCATGAAGCAACAACTTCTAAAATAAGTGAGGAACAGTTACATTACTGTCAACAAAGAGGACTAAGTGCAGAGGAGGCAGTTGGGTTAATTGTAAATGGGTTTTGTAAGGAAGTATTACAACAATTACCAATGGAATTTGCTGTTGAGGCACAAAAGTTAGTAGGGATTAGTTTAGAAGGAAGTGTGGGCTAATGTTAAAAATAAATAAATTAAATGCTAAAATAGATAATAAAGAAATTTTAAAAGGATTTTCAATAAACGTTAATCCTGGAGAAGTTCATGCTATTATGGGACCGAATGGATCAGGTAAAAGTACTTTATCTAATATTTTATCAGGGAAGAAAGGATATGAGGTTTCTGGTGAAGTTCTATTTGAGGACAAAGATCTATTTGAACTTGAAACAGAGGAAAGAGCCCACAAAGGTATTTTTTTAGCTTTTCAATATCCATTAGAAATTCCTGGAGTAAACACAAATATATTTTTAAAAACTTCACTAAACGCAGTCAGAAAAGCAAGAGGTGAAAAAGAGCTTGATGCGATAGAGTTCCTTAAATTAGTTAGAGAAAAATCTAAAGAACTTAAATTTGATGAGGAAAAGTTAAATAGACAATTAAATGTTGGTTTTTCTGGGGGAGAAAAAAAGAAAAATGAAATTTTACAAATGTCAATGTTATCCCCAAAACTTTCAATTCTTGATGAAACAGACTCAGGGCTAGACATAGATGCTTTAAGAATTGTGGCAGATGGAGTTAATACTTTAAGAAACGAAAAAAACTCATTTTTAATAATTACGCATTATCAAAGATTGCTTGATTATATTAAGCCTGACTTTGTCCATGTTTTAATGAATGGAAAAATTGTTAAATCTGGTGGTCCAGATCTGGCTCTAGAATTAGAAAAAAAAGGATATGAAAGTTTTAATTAGATGAAAGAACAACTACAAAAAGATTTTGATAATACTGTTAAAAATTTAAACTTATCTCAAAAAGATATTGAAATAAAAAAATTTTCTTTAGATAATTTTATAAATAAAGGTTTTCCTAATAGAAAAGAAGAAGATTGGAAATTCTCAGATCTTAATCAAATAATTAAAAAAAATATTGGGGAATTAAGTTTTTATAATGATTATACATATACTAACAAGGTTGATACCTCTGAATTCGTTGATGGATTAGAACATAATAAAATAGTATTTATAAACGGCAGAATTGAGAAAATTGATTTTGATTATGAAAAAAAAGAACAAATAGAAATAATTGATCAGTCAGAAACTATTAATAAATTTGATAACAATAATTCTTTATCTGATTTAAACAATGCACTCACCAATAAATCCTTTAAAATAGTCATTAAAAAGGGCTATCAGCTAGTAAAGCCGCTTATTATTTACCATACATCTAATTCCAAAATTTGGTCTAAAAATATTAATTTAAGATTAGATTTTGAATTGGAAGAAGATAGTTCCTTAAGATTGATTGACTTGTTTAATGATACGTCAGAAAAAAATTTTTTTAATATTTTTTATGACTTTAATTTAAAAGAAAATGCAATTCTAAAGAATTATAAAGTAGATAAACAAGAAAATAAAAACATTAAATATTCTTTTAATAATATAGAACAAAATAAAAATACTATTTCAGAGACGTTTATTTTATCATCAGGATCAAATTTTTTCAAAAGTGAAATGAATTGTAATTTAAAAGGTGAACATTCATCAGCTTTCGTCAATGGAATTTTTTCTCTTGATAATAATAAACATCATGAAATAAGAACAATTGTAAATCATTTGACAGAGAATACTAAGAGTTATCAACTAATTAAAAGTGTTTTAGAAGATAGTTCTAAAGCAGCATATCAAGGAAAAATATTTGTAAATTCTGATGCACAAAAAACAGATGGATACCAGCTTAGTAAAGCAATATTACTAAATAAAGACTCAGAATTTAATGCTAAGCCTGAATTAGAAATTTATGCAGATGATGTAAAATGTTCACATGGTTCAGCCTCAGGAAGTCTTAACGAAGACTCTATATTTTATTTAATGTCTAGAGGGCTGAATTACAATCAAGCAAGGGAACTTTTAATTAATGGTTTTTTACTCGATGTAGTAGAAAAAATTACAGACTCAGAAATCAGAAATCTAATTAAAAATATGATTGGAATAAAAGAATGAAAATAGAAAATATAAAAAAAGAATTTCCAATATTTGACGAAAAAATTCAGAATAATGATCTAGTTTA
The DNA here is from genome assembly GCA_902619815.1 of uncultured Pelagibacteraceae bacterium. GTDB lineage: Bacteria > Pseudomonadota > Alphaproteobacteria > Pelagibacterales > Pelagibacteraceae > Pelagibacter. The sequence continues at coordinate 153,377 of CACNGH010000001.1, read as the reverse complement.
CCTTGATAGTGCAAACTCTTCACAAAAACCTAAAGTTGTTGCAGATAGAATTAATGAATTTTATACTAAACAGTTTTCAAATGTTGGAAGAAGTGTTCACTATCTTGCAGTTGCAGCTACTAATTTGTACGAAAATACAAGATCCTCTGTTCAAAAATATATTAACGCTAAAGATAAAAATGAAATAGTTTTTACAAAAGGTGCAACCGAAGCATTAAATTTAGTTGCAAATATCTTGGGACAAAATTATTTAAACGAAGGAGATGAAATTTTAATCACTGAACTTGAACATCATTCAAATTATGTTCCATGGCATTTTTTAAGAAAATCAAAAAATATCAAAATTAATTTTGCAGAAATGAATGAAGATGGTGAAGTTACTTTAGAGGAAATTGAAAAAAAAATAACACCTAAAACCAAGGTGATAGCAATTACACATTTATCAAATGTTACAGGTGCAATACTACCTGTTAAAGAAATAACTGATCTAGCACATTCAAAAGGTATACTTGTTGTGATTGATGGTTGTCAGGGAGCGCCACATCTTAAACTAGATATGCAAGATCTCGATTGTGATTTTTATGCAATATCATGTCACAAAATGTACGGACCAACAGGACTTGGTGTTTTATACGGTAAAAAAAAATGGCTAGAGGAATTACCTCCTTATCAAGGTGGTGGAGGAATGATCAGTGAAGTAAAAAAAGATAGTATTTCTTATGGTGAATTGCCAAATAAATATGAAGCAGGAACAATGGCGACTGCTCAAGTCATTGCCTTTGATGAATCAATTAAGTTTATGGAAAACATTGGTATAGAAAATATTATGAAACACGAAGCTGATTTAGTTGAATACGGACAAGATTTATTACAAAAAAATAACTCTGTTAAATTGATTGGTAGCCCTAAAAATAAAGGTGGAGTTTTATCTTTTACTTTAAAAGGAGTTCATCCACATGATATCGCAACTATACTAGACGAAGATGGAGTAGCAATAAGAGCAGGACATCACTGTTGTCAAATTTTACATGACAAATTAAATATACCTGCAAGCGCAAGAGCCTCTGTTGGAATTTATAATACGAAAGACGATCTAGATAAATTAAATGACTCAATTAATAACTGCAAAAAAATATTTAATTTAAAATGAATTTAAAAGAATTATATCAAGAAATTATTTTAGAGCATGGTAAAAATCCAAGAAATCTTGGTAAGACAGATGACTTTAATAAAGATGCAAAAGGTAACAATCCTTTATGTGGAGATAATGTTCACGTTTATTTAAAATTAAATGGTCAAAAAATAGTGGAAGATATTTCATTTGAAGGAAGTGGTTGTGCTATCTCAATGGCTTCAGCCTCAATTATGACAGATTTAATTAAAGGTAAAAATGAAAACGAAGCTAAAGAAATTGTCGAAGATTTTTTAGGAATGATTAAAGAAAATCCAGAATTAAAATCAGAATATTTACAAGACGATGAAAAAACTAAATTAATGTGTTTGTCAGGAGTTAAACAATATCCAATGAGAGTGAAGTGTGCTACACTTTCATGGCATACATTGGTTTCAGCATTTGAGAATAAAAAAGAAGAAGTAAAAACAGAGAATTAATTATGTCTAAAAGAGAATTAATTATAGAGGAAATAAGAAAAATTTATGATCCTGAGTTACCTGTTAATATTTATGAATTAGGTTTAATTTATGATATAAAAGTTGAAAATAATAAATCTGCTAAAATTAAAATGACTTTGACAACACCAAATTGCCCTGTAGCAGAAAGTTTACCTAAAGAAGTTAAAGAAGGGGCAATGCAAGTAGAGGGGATTGAAGAGGTTGATTTAGAATTAGTATGGGATCCACCATGGACCAAAGACATGATGTCAGAGGCAGCTAAATTGGAATTGAATTTATAATGTCTCAAATAATTAAATTAAGTGATAACGCTGCATCTAGAATTAAAGAGATAATGGCTAATGCAGAAAAAGATTCTCTTGGAGTAAGAGTATCTGTTAAATCTGGTGGTTGTGCAGGGATGTCTTATGTTATGGAATATACAAAAGAACTAAATCCAAATGATGAAATAATTGAAGATAAGGGTGTAAAGGTATTCGTAGACTCTGCTGCTATTATGTATCTTTTAGGAACTGAAATGGATTATAAGAAAGAGGAGTTATCCTCAACTTTTGTTTTTAACAATCCTAATGAAACCGAGCGTTGTGGCTGCGGTGAGTCATTTAAAACATAATAGGTCAACAATCCCATTTTGAGCATATCAGATTTGCATTTTTTGCATATTTAAGATAAGGCTTAGTAATGAATACATTTGAGTTTAAAAATCTTGTCAAAAACTTAAAAAATTCCTTAAAAGAGAAATCGTTTTTTAAAGATCTTAGAAAAGAAGTGGATACTGGTGCTAATGGCACACAGAATTACGTTCTAAAAAAAGGTATGAACAAAAATAGTATAGCTACAACAAAACAGTAGTTAAATCTGCTAGCAGCTATAGTACATCTCAAACTCCACCGGATGAGGTGCATGTTCAAACTTGTGTATTTCCTCAAATTTCAACGCAATATATGCATCAATTTGATCATCAGTAAATACACCACCTTGTGTTAAAAATTCTCTGTCTTTATCTAAATTTTCCATTGCTTCTCTTAATGAGCCACAAACTGTAGGGATAGATTTTACCTCTTCTGGTGGTAATTCGTATAAATCTTTATCAAAAGATTCACCTGGATGAATTTTATTTTTAATCCCATCAATTCCGGCCATAAGCATTGCTGCAAATGTTAAATATGGATTACCAGAAGCATCTGGGAAACGAATTTCACATCTTGCGCCTTTTTTACTTAAAGTAATTGGTATACGACAAGAAGCTGATCTATTTCTTGCAGAATAAGCAAGGAGAACAGGTGCCTCAAATCCTGGAATTAATCTTTTATAACTGTTTGTAGTTGCATTAGCAAAAGCATTGATTGCTTTTGCATGTTTTAATATACCACCGATATAGTGCAGTGCAGTTTCTGATAATCCAGCGTAACCATCCCCAGAAAATACGGGCGTATCACCTTTCCAAATTGATTGGTGTGTATGCATTCCAGAACCGTTATCACCAGCAACAGGCTTTGGCATAAAAGTAGCTGTTTTACCAAATGAGTGCGTAACCATTTGTACTACATATTTATATAATTGAACATTATCAGCTTGGTCTACTAAAGTTCCAAAATACATTCCAAGTTCATGTTGGCTAGGTGCCACTTCATGGTGATGTTTTTCAACTTTAATACCCACTTCTTTTAAATTTTTAAGATATTCTCCCCTCATGTCCTGCTCACTATCTACAGGTGGTACAGGAAAGTAACCTCCTTTGATACCTGGTCTATGACCCATGTTTCCATTTTCATATTCTTTACCTGAATTATACGGGCCTTCCTTACTATCGATTACAAAGCCACAATCATTCATATCATTTTTAATTTTAACATCATCAAAAACAAAAAATTCGGGTTCTGGTCCAAAAAAAGCCTTATCTCCAATGCCAGACTCTTTCAAATAAGCCTCAGCTTTTTTTGCTACACCACGTGGATCTCTTTCATAAGGAGTTTTTTTAACAGCATCCAAAATATCACAAAATATCACAACAGTATTATGGGACGTAAAAGGATCCATAAACATTCTCGATGTATCTGGTTTTAAAATCATGTCAGACTCGTTGATTGCTTTCCAACCAGCGATAGATGATCCATCAAAAAAAACACCTTCATTTAACATACCTTCATCCACAACTGTTACATCCATAGTTAAATGTTGAAGCTTTCCTCTAGGATCTGTGAATCTTAAATCTACAAATTCTGCCTCTTTTTCCTTGATAAATTTTAATACATTTGCTGCACTCATTATGTCTCCTATGTAAATATTAGAGCATTAGTTACCAAATAAACCACTCTAAATATTGCTTATTTAATAAATAACACTTATGCAATTTTCACATAAGTAGTGTATTTAATCAATATTATTAATCATTAATTTATATAAGTGAACTCCATATTAAATAAAGAACCAGTTAAAAGAGCAGAAAAAATTCTTAAAGAATTTGATCCAAATTTAAAAGTTATAATTTTAGAGGATACAGCAAGAACAGCAAATGATGCGGCTACAGCTTTAGGTTGCAATGTGGGAGCAATTGTTAAAAGCTTGCTTTTCAAAACTGGCGAAACATTTTGTCTTTGTTTGGTATCTGGAGATAAAAGATGTTCTCTAAATAAATTAAAAAATAAATTGAGTGAAAAAGACGTATCAATGGCAAAGCCAGAAGAGGTCAAACTTATTACTGGTTATACAATTGGAGGAGTGTCTCCCATCGGTCATTTAGTTAAAATTAAAATGTTTATAGATGAAAACTTAGGAAGATTTTCTAAAGTTTTTGCTGCTGCAGGTAATCCTAATGCAGTTTTTGGAATTAGCTATGTGGAATTAAAAAGATTAACTGGTGCAGAAATAGATGATCTAACTGAATGAGACAACCAAAAATAATTGATTATGCTTTATTAACCATATTATCTTTAATATGGGCATCCGCATTTTTTAATATAAAAATAGCAACTTATTCATTTGGTCCAGTTACAATCGCTTTCCTACGAGTATTTTTTGGAGCAATTCCAGTTATACTTCTTTGCTATTATAAAAAAATAAAAATTGAGGCTTTTTCTAAAGATTGGCATTGGTTCGCTATGATTGGTTTTATAAATTTGGTTGCACCATTCTTTCTAATTGCCTATGGAGTAAAATCTGTTCAAAGTAATCTTGCTGCAATCTTAATGTCAACAACACCACTTAGTTCTACCATACTAGGTCATTTTTATATAAAAAATGAAAAATTTAATTTAGTTAAAACATTTGGAATTTTAATCGGTTTTTCTGGAATAATTTTTTTATTTTCAGACAATCTTTTAATTGATCAAAATAATTTTACTTCAGCTTTATTAATTTTGTTGGGTTCAACATGTTATGTTATCGGTGGTGTATTAACTTTAAAAATTAGTAAGAAAAAAAATGAAAATGTGACAGGTTCGATATTAATCTGGGCAACAATTATTTTAATACCATTGGTATCATTTATTGAACAACCGTGGCAGGTAGTACCAAGAACAGACTCATTAATATCTGTAATTTATCTAGGCATTGTTCCAACAGGAATTGCATGGCTATTAAGGTTTAAAATACTAAAAGATAATGGTTTGATTTTTCAATCCCAGGTATCTTATTTAATACCAATTTTTGGAACAATTCTAGGATACATCTTCTTAAAAGAATTAATAACGATTAAAGTCTTAATTTCTTTGACTGCAGTTTGTATAGGTATTTATTTTGTTCGAAGAGCTGATAGAAAAAAATTATCTTAGTTTAGCAATTGCTCTAATATCCTCTGGTGTTGTTTCGCAACATCCTCCAAGTATTGTTGCCCCTTGTTCAACAAGTCTTTTTGAAAAATCATAAAACATCTTTGCTGAATTATTATCTCTTTTACCAAGAGTAATATTTGGATTTGTACCTATTTCATCAGGTTTAGCCTTGTTAAAAGTTTGAACTGGAGTTGGTTCTTCTACTTTCCAAAGGTTAGCTTTAAATCCAAACGGGATATCTAACTTTTTAATTTCAGAGGTGCACTCTTCAGCAATTTTTGGAGAAACGCATGCTGTTATTACTCCTAGCCAATTATTACTTCTATATTTATTAAAAACTTCAGTAATTGTTTCATTCGAGGGTAGCAAGTTATTTTTTTTAACATGAATACCTAAGAGAACAGGTTTATTTAATTTGACTGCAACGTTTGATGCTATGTCTATTTCTCTTCCACTTGAAACAACATCTAAATAAAAAAAATCCACATAGGGAGAGATTACCTTAGCTTGTTCATAAAAAGCTTTTTCTAATTCTTTGCTATCTCTTTGATCTTCTACATAAGTATCATTTTGACATGGTAAGCTACCGGCAATTAAAACATCTTTTCCAGATTTTTCCTTTGCTTTAATAGATAACAAACAAGCTTGTTCGTTTATATATACAAAATCTTTATCAACTTTATTTTGTATTAATCTAATTTTTCTCGCCGAAAAAGTATTGGTAAGTATCACCTCAGATCCAGCATTTATAAATGATAAGTGTACGTCAACAACCAGATCATGAAATTTTTTATCTAAATTAGCACTGGCGGACCACAATGTGCCTTTCGAAATTAATCCTTTGGCTAATAGTTGTTGCCCCATACCACCATCCAAAATTCTAATATTTTTAAAAAAATCAGTATCCATTTATTTTTTAAAAATAATTTTTACATTAAAAGAAAATGATCGTCTTTCTCCATTTATGTTAAATGGATATGCAGTATGCATAAGATAGTTTGGAAATATTATTAGGTCTCCAATTTTTGGAATTAGGTTATAAATACTATTACTAAGAAATGCTTTTTGTCCGTTTATAAAGTCAATAGTTCCGTTGGTTTTAAGTTTTTTATTTTTGACTAGAATATTTTTGGTCATGTTTTTAGGTAAAGTTAAATATCCAACTCCTGACAAATTACCATCATGATAATGAATAGGGTTATATTCACCTTTAAATTGTCTAACGACCCAAAGATTTAATATTCTAATCTCTTTTATATTTTTAATTTGTTCATTGGCTAAAAATTTTTTGATATTTATTTTTAGCTCTTTAAATAAATATTTTTTAATAAAATTATTTGAAATCTTTATTTCATTTTTTATTTGACTAGCTAATTTTGAACTATAATCAATTTTTTTGTTGTTTGATTTTTTATCAAATTCCTCATTTAGTTTATTTAGAAACCTTTTAGATATTTTTGTTTTTCCAATTGAGGGACCGAATGGTTTAATGTTTTTCATGGATGAATTAAATATATTATAAATCTATAAAATCAATGTGACGGTTTAAAATTTAATGAGCTCAAATTTTTTTGTTTTCAAAGATTTATTTGCCGTCTCAGCCAATATCACCGACATTCTCCCATCCTCAAAATTTGCCCGTGGTTTAATGTTTTTTTTACAAAATTTTGCTAAGTCACTTAATTGGTTTTTAAATGCCTCTAAATATCTCTCAATAAAAAAATTTTTAAAAGATCGTTTACTACCTGTTGAATTTTTAAAATAGGATGTTGTTTCTAAATCTCTTTGATTTTCAGAAATTACCATCCCTTTACTACCAAATAACTCAACTCTTTGATCATAACCAAAACTACAATGTCTTGAATTTGTTATTACACACTGGACACCTTTCCTAGTTTTCATTACCACTGTAGCTAATTCTAAATCTTTTACTTTTTTAAATTTTTTATCTTTAAAGTATTCCCCTGTTGCAAATAAATGCTTAAAATCATCTGAGCCCACATAATATCTTGCCAAATCAAAGTCATGGATCATCATGTCTTTAAAAATACCACCAGAATTTTTCAAGTAATCAGCTGAAGGAGGTACAGGGTCCCGACTTGTAATTATTATTTTTTCTAATTTTCCAATTTTTCCATTAATAAGATTTTTTTTTAAAGAATTGTGGCCCGCATCATATCTTCTATTAAAACCTATTTGTATCTTTGGATTAAGCTTAGAAAGTTTTTTTTTGTACTCATTAATTTTTTTTAAACTTAAGTCTAATGGCTTTTCACAGAATACAACTTTTTTATTTCTAACTGCTTTATCAATATAATTTAAATGTGTCTTAGTGCTTGTGGCTATAAAAATACATTTAATGTTTTTATCATTGAATGCAATATCTGGATTGTTAATAGGAATTGACTTATGTTTTTTTGCTAATTTTTTATTTAAATTTTTATCAATATCAAATGTATATTTTAAATTGAATTCTGGATGATTAGTTAAATTTAAGGCATGCATTTGGCCTATTCTTCCAAGACCAAGTAATGCAATATTTATTTGATTTTGACCCATCTTTTATTTTTTGATGAAACTTTACAAGCATTTATAAATTTTGCTGTTTCTAATCCTTCATCCTCATTTGGATAAAAATATCTTTTTTTCGATTTATTTTTTAAGGACTCAGCAAATTCTCTATAAATATTTGCAAATGCATCTAAATATCCTTCTGGGTGTCCGAATTTTATTCTAGAGAATTTTTTTGAAAGCTCGGCATTATGAAAACCTCTTTCAAGGTATCTTACTGCACCCTTGTCTGGATTTAATTTTAGATAATTTGGGTCATTTTGAACCCACTCTAAGCTTCCTTTAGAACCAAATACTCTAATTCTAAGACCATAAACTCCACCTTTAGCCATGACGCTTGTCCAAAACATACCTTTTGCACCGTTTGTAAAATTAATCATTACTTGTGCGTTATCATCCATTTTTATTTTTTTTGAAATTTGTTTAATGTCAGCAAAAATTTTTTCTCCTCTTAGTCCTGAAATATATGTAGCTAAATGGTAAGCATGAGTTCCAATTTCATTAAGAACAGCAGATGCACCAACTATTTTATTATCTATTTTCCATTTTAGTTTTTTTTTGGCATTTCTTACATTAATTTTTGTTCCACCAGACCAATCCTGGATATATTCAACATTCACATATTCAATTTTTCCAATTTTACCTTTTTCTATTAAAACTTTAGCTTCTCTAACCATTGGGTAAGCTGAGTAGTTATGAGTTAAAGCATATTTAATTTTTTTATTTGATTTTATTTTTTTATAAAGTTTTTTTGCTTGATCTAGATTACCAGCAAATGGTTTATCCGAGATAATATTGATATTTTTTTCAATAAATTTTTCAGCAATAATTTGATGACTTGATGGAGGTGTCATTATCGAGACTACTTGAATACCGTCATTTCTTCTCGACTCCTTTGAAGCCATCTCTTTAAAGGTTGAATAACATCTATCTTTAGAGATACCCAAAGTTTTTCCAAAATTAATTGACAATTTTGAATTTCTTGAGAATACACCAGCTACTATTTCGTACTTGTCATCAAATCTTGCAGAAATTCGATGCACATGACCTATCCAAGATTTTGGACCTCCACCAACAATACCTAAGGATAATTTATTTGTATTCATTAGATTATGATTTTATATATCATAACAAATATAACTATTATGTCAGTAAAATTAGGAATAGCACCTATAGCATGGAGCAATGACGACATGCCTGAACTTGGTGGTGATACGCCATTGGAACAGTGTTTATCAGAAGCGAGTGAAGCAGGTTTTTCTGGGATAGAGTCTGGAGGGAAATTTCCAAAAAAATCAGAGGAACTTATTCCTTTATTACAAAAACATAACTTAAAGTTATGTTCAGGCTGGTACAGTGCGAATTTAAGAAAAAATTCTGTAAAGGATGAAATTATATCAGTTCAAGAACAACTAAAACTTTTTCAAGATTGTAAAGCACCATGTATTGTATTTGCTGAAGTATCAGACTCTATTGCTGGCGACCCGAATAGACCTTTATCTAGTAGACCACAAATGAATAAAGATGAATGGCATGAATATTGTAAAAAAATATCTGAGATGGGAAAATATTTAGAAGATCAAGATATGCCTTTAGCGTATCATCATCACATGGGCACAGTGATCGAAACAGAAGAAGACACAAAAAGACTGTTAGATAACACAAGTGACCAAGTCAAATTAATACTAGATACTGGTCATATGCTATTTGCCAAAGGTAATTCTGTAAAAATAGCAGAAGACTATAAAGACAGAATTATTCATATTCACTGTAAGGATATGAGAGAAGATATTTTAAATAAATCTCTTCAAAAAGATTGGAGTTTTAGAAAAGCATTTTTAGAGGGAGCTTTTACTGTACCAGGAGACGGATGCATTGATTATAAACCTTTACTAAAATATTTAAAAAATATTGATTATAAAGGCTGGTTAGTTGTAGAAGCAGAACAAGATCCAGCTAAAGCAAATCCTTTAGAGTATGCAAAAAAAGGTTTTAAATATCTATCTAAATCATGTGCAGATATTGATCTTAAAATAGCTTTATAGTTTGACTTTTTTTGAATTTTCTAAACTACCGTCAAAAAAATCAAATATATTTTGAATAGTTTCTTTACCCATTCTTGTCATACATTCTTCTGTGAAGGCTGCAGTATGTGGACTCAAAAAAACTTTCTCATTTTTTAAAAGAGGATTGTTTTCAGCAGGAGGTTCAGTTTCAAATACATCCAAACCAGCACCAAAGATTAAATTTTCGTTTAAAGCTCTATCTAAATCAACTTCGTTTACAATACCTCCTCTTGCTGCATTTATTATAATGCAATTCTTTTTCATAGATTTAAGTAATTCATAATTAATTATGTTTTTTGTTTCATCATTCAAGGGAATGTGAAGTGACATTGCATCCATATCTTTTGAGGTTGCGCTTAAATTATCCACTTTTGTACCACCACGTTTTTCTATAAATTCTTTAGAAACAAAAGGATCAAAAACAAAAACGTTCATTTCAAAACCGAGACACCTTTTAATTAATGCTTGTCCTATTCTACCAAATCCTGCAATTAAAATATTTTTATTCCAAAGCTCTACTGTTTTAGGTAATTTGTTTCTTTCACTAAATTTTCCACTTTTTACAGTGTCATCGTACATACTACCTCTTTTGGAAATATTTAAAATCATGAACATTACATGTTCAGCTACAGCCACTGCATTTGCAGTTGCCGTAATGGCTAAAGTAATATTTTTTTTTTTTGAGACTTCTAAGTCGATATTATCATATCCAACACCGTGTCTTGAAATGATTTTAAGATTATTGGCAGCTTCAATTACTTCTCCACTAAGTTTAGCGGTACGAATTGAAATACCATCACAGTCTTTAATTTTTGATATTAGAAATTCTGTATCAATATTATCCACGACCTCATATTCAAAATCTGAATTATCTTTTAAAAGATTGATACCTTCTTCATGAATAGGCTGAATGACAAGAATTTTCTTCATATTCACTTATACACCTATATTTGTTTTATAAAATATTTAATTAAGAATTAATTAAATTCGAAAGGTCTCTTTTATTATTTTTGAAAGTAGGAAGTGGATATTTAAATGCATATTTTCTTGGTATACATTTTTCTTTAGCTTTTTCCCAAAGTGTTAACCACTGTTTAAAATTTTGAATTTTAATATTATTTTTATTTTTACTTCTAACATAAAAGTTTGGAAGTGGCTCTCTACCAGACGGTTGTCCAGCAACATTGTATCTAAGGTCTGCACTTATTCTAAAATCATTTGATCTATTTGGTAACGAACAATGTATTGAATGTTTATGTAAAAGAATAATGTCGCCAACATCCGCTTCTAAAGGGACGTGTTTCATTTTATCCAATAATTTGCTATTTTTTAATTCAACTTGGCCTCTATATCCTGGTACATGATTTAATAATCCCATTTTATTTATTTCTTTGACTGTAATCATGCAGCCATTTTTTTTTGTAGTTTTAGTAAAAGGTATCCAAACAGTGACCATTTCAGTTAGCTTCTGTCCTTTAGAATTTAGTACAGCTGCATCTTGATGCCATGGTGTTCTTCCACTTAATCCATCATGCACAGAACTTTTTTGTAATTTTTTTTCTGGTTGTTTAATTCTTGTATTTTGCACAGGATTAGACATTATTTCTTTACCTAAAATTTTTTCAACTACATCCAAAATATTTTTATTTGTAATTAAGTTCCATAGTGACTGGGTTGCAAAATAGTCACTCTCTGGTTTAACGTGGTCTCTTGGTAATCTAGTGTTAAAGTATTGGTCTAAATCATGAATATTTAATTTTGAAATGTATGAATATTTTTTTTTAAAATCTAAGTTTAAAATTTTCTGAATATTTTTTTTTCTTGAATACTTTTGAGTCAAGCAATCCATTACAAATTCCATATCATTCAAAACTGGTTTAAGATCTTTTTTAAAGTTAAGAATATTTTTAACTTTTAAATAACCTTGTTCATATAATTTTTTTTGAAGATTATTTTTCATGTTTAAGTTTTATTTTATCACAAAAAAATATCAATTTTTAGGTTCTGTTGTTAAATAGTTTGCATCATGAAAAGAAGTAAGCATTCTTTTTTTTGAATAAATTATATGTGGATAATATGTAGCATCCTTATATTTCCATATAACTGGCTTGTTTAAGGCATAGCTTCCATAAATAAAAAATCTTTTAGGACAATTCTTTTCAATAAAACGTTTAACACCATGATATGAATTTGGGGTTGATTGAAAAAAAACAACAGTTCCTTTTTTAGGAGTGAATGATTTTACTAATTCAAGTTCACTCATTTTGGGGAATCTTCTAAAACTTTTTCTAATATTTTTTTTTGCTTTTTTTTTATAAATTGTCAAAGACCCACCATTTTTTTTCGGAATATCTGTTAGATATATTAAAAAATTATATAATCTTGTTATATCATCACGGTGTGGTCTTAATCTATATCCTCCTTTTGATACTGAAAAATCAATATCCAAATTTACATTTGGGTTTTTATAATTATTACCAAGTAAGGTCTTTAGCTCACTCGAATTAATCTTTTTTTTTATTGTAAACTTTTTAGTATTAAATAATTTTGGAGGGTACAAATTAACCCATGATAGATTTTTAAAACTTTTTTTAAAAACACCCTCAATTTTATTATAAAATTTTTGACTGTTAAATAATTGAAAAAGTTTTTTTGAAGTTTTAGATTTCTTGATATAGTTTTTGAAGTTTTTTGAGCCCTTGTTGATCCTACTTCTTCCACCCATGATTAAATCATCAAACGTTTCAGATGAACTTATTTCTTTAATTAGAGACTCACAAAGATGATTTGGAACTACGTTGTTGCCAACTAAAATTGGAAAATTATTTTTAAATTTTTTTAATTTTTCAATTTTTAGCATTTAGCTATACATTCCCTCCTTCACTTTGATCATTTTATACATCAGGTCGTTCAAAGGGGTATTAATCCTGTGTTTTTTACCTAGTTTTGACACCACCCCACTAATAAAGTCGATCTCGGTTTTTCTTTTATATTGAACATCAAAAGCCATTGAAGATTTATTTGTCTGATTAGAGTCAACGATTTTATTGAACATGAAAAGACATTCATCCTCTGATACTTCTACGCCATCTGCTAGTGCAACTTTTCTAGTTTCTAAAATGATTTCCTTTCCGAGTGATCTAGAAATTTTATTTGCGGTATTATTTATGTAAAGATCAGTATGATGGAGATCAAAGATAGTTGAAAGAGGACCTATTGCTGTCAACGCAAATAATTTCATCCACTTTCTTTTCTTAACATCATCTGCTGCAATTGTTTCTAATCCATAGGCTGTAAAAGTATCAGCAATATCTTTTACTCTATCACTCATACCTCCTTCATATTCACCTATCCAAGAGGGTAGAGATGCATGGTTCATAATATGACCTGGACCTAAAATATTTGAAGCCTGAGTAGTTGTGCCACCTAAAACTTTTTCAGTTCCAACTATTTCTTGCATAATTGCCTCGTGACCAAATCCATTTTGAAATGACATGAAAGCAGTTTTTTCACCAATAATATTTTTTACACTTTTTAAAGCAGGCTCTAATGATGTTGCTTTGCACATCACAATTACTGCATCAACTAATCCAACGCTTGAAGCATCATTTGTAGCTTTGACTTTTATAAATCTGTCACCACCATGACCATCCATTTTAAGACCATTTTTATTTATGGCATCAACATGTTCTTTCCAAACATCAATCAATGTTACGTTTAAACCTTTTTCTGCTAACAAACCTCCAAATAAACAACCCATTGCACCCGCACCTAAAACACCAACCTTTAAATCTTTATTAATCATTTAAACTTTCTTTAAATTAATTTATGTATAGATATTATATATATTATCTATAGACATTATGCAAAATAAAATATAGCTTAATTAGCTATGGAATTAAATATAGAAAAATCTAACTTTACGAAATACTCGCTAGAAAAAATATCCGAGGCTCTACAAGATGGATTATCAAATAATTATAAAGTAGTTAAGGTCTCTATAGTCGATTGTCCAAATTTAAGAAATTGGGGATGCCCATCTGAAGGTATAAGTGGTAATCAGAAAATTATAGATGTTGGTGGGGAGCCTTACATGCATGACCCTAAATTTATAGGTGCTGAGTTTGATTATGAAGAAATCTCAAAAATTATTGGTTCAGAAAAATCATATGCATTAGGTGCTGGTTCAGTTGCTATGTCTTGTTTAGAAGGGCATTGTGGAGAACTGATTATAAATGAAAATCTAATTACTTCTGAGTCAAAATCTATAATAGCTCGGGTTGGAACAAATAAAGAGTGTATCGCTGAAAAATATACGGCTAGGAAACACGGTGGATTAGGTAATGTTTTTTATACAGATGGTGTCCAAGGAAAAGTTATAAAAATTAAAATTAATGGCAGGTCAGGTGAACAGGGTTCACTACCTCAAGCAATGCGAAAAGCCTTACTAGATAATTTGAAAATTGAAAGTAATAAACATTTAGCATTAGCAGGTGTGTTTAGAATTTTAAATGGAAAGATAAGGTCTCATGTTCAACCTGATTACAATGATATTAAGCATGAATACTATGACCCTAAACAAATGAAGTGTGTAAAGGATTTTTTACAGTTTTATGAACCTATTGGACCAGAACTACAAGGTTATAGCGTGCTATGGACAGGTGATCCTACAGGTGGTGATCTTAATCTAAGAGAGTCTGGTGAGCATACCCATTTTCACTCATATACAAAAGAAAATATAGCCGGCCATTATCATTTTGATGTAACTCCAAAAGAAATTGAATACGAGGGATATTTTAATACTGCAGAAGAGGTACATAGAGTAAACAATATATATAAGGATTTAACTAACAAAAAATAATTTTAATTTTATATTCTTTAAGATAAAATTTATCTAATGAAGAGACAATTTAAGTACCCTAAACATTTTGAGGAACAAAAAAAAATTCCAAAAATTACTCAAAAAAGAATACAATTAGCTGAAATTTCATTAGGTGACTTTGAGGGAAGATTAGAAAATGAATTACTCAATTGGTTTTCACTAACACCTCAACATTGGATTATGCTTCATATGGTTATGCTTGCTTATTATAAAAATAAATCCATAACCAAAAATCAATTACTAAAAGTTATTGAAAAATCATATCTTACATCAAATGTTTATATTGATACAGCAATCAAAAAAGGATTTTTTAGAATAATTAGAAATGAAAAAGATAAAAGATCTATTTTCATTTTACCTTCAGTAATCACAATTAAAACATTTGAGGGATTTATTGATAGGAGAGACAGTTTATATAAAGGTATAAAATGAAAAATATTTATACTTGGGCAGCAAAGCCAGCTAAGAGAACAGTAACAGTTGGAGATCTGAAAGCTTTAAAAGGTAAGAAAAAATTTACTCAAGTAACTGCAAATAGCACTGAGGAAGCTTCGGCTGCAGAAATTGCAGGTTTTGAAATGATAATATCAAATGCTAAAAATGTTGAACAAGTAAGACAAGGATCTAAAAATTTGTTTTTAACAGCCGCATTAGTTTTAAATGAGTTCGTTACAAAAGAGGACATAATGAGAGGAGCATTCAAGGCTCTTGAAAATGGAGCTGATGCAGTAATGACACCTAGAAGCATGGATATAGTTGAAATGTTAGCAAAAGAGGATGTACCAGTTATGGGGCATTTAGGTTTAGTTCCTAGAAAGTCAACTTGGATAGGTGGATTGAGAGCAGTTGGAAAAAACTCAAACGAGGCTTATGATTTGTTTCAAAAATTTAAAAGACTAGAAGAAGCTGGAGCCTTTTCTGCTGAGTGCGAAGTAATACCTGAAAATGTCATGGGGGAAATTTCTAAACGAACTGATATAGTCACTGTTTCACTTGGTTCAGGAAAAAAAGCAGATGTAATGTATTTATTTATGGAGGATATTTGTGGAGATACTATAAACCCTCCTAGACATTCAAAAGCATATGGTAATTTGTTAAAACTTAGAAATGAAATCAAAAATGCGAGAGTTAAAGCATTAAAAGCTTTTAAAAAAGATTCTATTACTGGTAAATTTCCAGGAAAAAAACAATCTTCCAATCTAGGAAAAAAAGAATTTGAAAATTTTCTAGACCTATTGGATTAGTAAGTACTAGACTCTTCTTTTTTAATCGAGCCTTTCATTTTTTCTACAATCGCTTTTGCACCTGCACTCATTGCTCTTTGATCTGCACCTATAGTTACAAAATTAAAACCTTTATCAATCATCTTCAATGCATACTCAGGAGTACCATTATGGATCCCTGCAAAAATATTATTTTTTTTTGCATGTTCAAGAATTCTTAATATTTCAGAATAAGCTTTGGTGTCTTCAGCTCTGTCGAATCCTGGTGCTTCACCAATTGCTAGGCTTAAATCAGCTGGACCTATATAAATGCCATCCAGACCAGGTGTAGACATTATTTCATCTAATTTCTCTAAAGATTCTTTTGTTTCAATCATTGCTAGTTTTAACATTTCATCATTTGCATGAAGTGCGTAGTCTGCACCACCATAAATCAATCCTCTGACTGGTCCAAAACTTCTATAACCGTGTGGAGGGTACATACATGCTTGTACAAATTTTTCTGCTTCACTTTTATTACTAACCATTGGACAAATTATTCCATAACATCCAGCATCAAGAATTTTCATTATTTGACCTGGCTCATTCCAATTTACTCTTGCTAGCGGAGTAACATCTGTAGTTGATAAAGTTTGCATCATTGGGAGAGCATTCGTGTAGTCGACTAAACCATGCTGCATATCAACTGTGAGAGAGTCCCATCCTTGATGAGCCATCACTTCTGCAGATACGGTGCTAGGAATTTGAAGCCATCCGTTTACGACGGGTTTACCGTCTTTCATCATTTGCTTGATCTTGTTTTGCCTCATATTCTAAACTTTAAGAGCCATATGAGTATATTTGACATTTAAATAATCTTTTATAGCCATGGAACCACCTTCACGCCCATAACCTGTTTGTTTTATCCCTCCAAACGGCGCCTCAGCAACTGCAACAGCACCAGTATTTACTGCAACACAACCTGACTCTAACATTTCTGAACCTCTATTAGCCTGATCCATTGAATTTGTATAAAGATAGCTACATAAACCAAGATCATTATCATTTGCTCTCTCAATAACTTCGTCAAAACTTTTAAAAGTTAAAACTGGGACAAGCGGACCAAAAGGTTCTTCCTTCATTATAGTAAAGTTATCTTTTACATCATCAAATACTGTTGGCTCATAGTAGTATCCCTTATTAAACCCAGAAGGTCTTTTACCCCCCATTAAAACTTTTGCACCTTCTTGCTTAGTTGTTTCAACTAATTTTTCAATTTCCTCTAGTCTTTTTGCAGTAGATAAAGGACCGAGCTCAATTCCATCATCCATTCCATTACCTATTTTTAATTTTTTAGCTCTATCCATAAAGGCTCCAACAAACTCATCTTTTCTGTTTTCTTGAATGTAAAATCTATTAGGCGAGATACAGACCTGGCCATTATTTCTAAATTTTGCACCAATAGCGATGTCCGCTACTTTATTAATATCTACATCATCACATACAATAAATGGAGAGTGACCACTTAGCTCCATTGTTACTCTTTGGACTTTATCAGCTGCTTTTTTTAAAATTAACTTTCCTACTCTTGTTGATCCAGTTATAGAAACTTTTTTAATTATGTCAGACTCTAATAATTCATTAGAAATTTCTGCAGGATCTCCAGATAAAAGGTTTACTACACCATCTGGTACGCCTGCTTCCTTACAGATATTTACTAATTCCATCACTGCACCAGGTGTAATTACATCTGGTTTACAAATTACTGAGCATCCTGCAGCTAAAGCAGTAGAAATTTTTCTAGAAGCTAAAATTATTGGAAAATTCCACGGAATTAAAGCAGCCACAACACCTACAGGCTGATAATAAATGTGAGCTCTTGTATCTGGGAATCTTGTTTGAACTGTTTGGCCATAAATTCTTTTCGTTTCCTCTGCATTCCATTCAAAAATATCAGCTCCACCACCAACTTCACCAGCTCCTTCAGATAATGGCTTACCAACCTCTAAGGTTAACCATTTTGCTAAAACATCTTTTCTCTCTCTCATTAAGTCTGCAATTTTTCTAATTACATAGGATCGTTGCCACGGAGTAGTATTTTTCCAAACTTCCAACCCTTTTTGTGCAGACTTTAGAGCTTTTTGTACATCAACTGAAGAAGCCTTTGATGCTTTGCCTATAACTTCCTCTGTTGCAGGGTTAATCACATCATATGTTTCTTTTTTTTCAGCTTGTTGCCATTTACCGTCAATGAATTGTCCAAAGTTACTATACATAGAATTTATTTTTAAGTTTACTAATCTGGGTTTTTTAATTTATAATTTAATTATATATAAACACTATACACAGTTAAAGACAAACTTAGTTCATGAAAAAAATTACTCTTACTTGTGCCCATGCAATAGTAAAATATTTAATCGCACAAAAAATATTAATTGATGGCAAAAAAGAACCGTTATTTCCTGGTGTATTTGGAATATTTGGGCATGGTAACGTAGCATGTTTGGGGCAAGCACTGGAAGAAAGTCAAAATGAGCTACCTACATACAGAGGACATCATGAACAAAATATGGCTCTTACAGGAATAGGTTATGCTAGAGGAAAGAGAAGACAACAAATTTTTGTAGCAACTTCATCGGTTGGACCTGGTGCAACAAATATGATTACAGCTGCAGCAGTTGCAATGAGTAATAGATTACCCATTCTATTTTTACCTGGAGATACTTACGCTAATAGAATTCCAGATCCAGTTTTACAACAAGTAGAACATTTTAATAATCCTGGAATTACAGCAAACGATGCATTTAAACCAGTTACAAGATATTTTGATAGAATAACAAGACCAGAACAAATAATTCAATCTTTTCCAAATGCAGTTCAAACAATGCTAGATCCAGCTGACTGCGGACCAGCATGCATTTCTTTGTGTCAAGATATTCAAGGACAGACATTTGATTATCCTGAAGAGTTTTTTAAAGAGAGAATTCATTCAATAAGAAGGCCAAGACCAGATGATTTTCAAATAAAAGAAGCTGCTGAAAAAATAAAGAAATCAAAAAATCCAATTATTATATCTGGCGGTGGAATTTTTTATTCAAATGCAATGGAGGAATTAAGTAACTTTGCAACTAAACATAATATACCCGTTACTCAAACTGTAATGGGATATTCAACAATGAAGAGAGACCATTCTCATTATGCTGGACAAATAGGAGGTCTTGGAGGAAAAAATACCAATGAACTTGCTAAAGAAACTGATCTTGCAATTGCAGTTGGAACAAAGCTTGCTGACTTTACCACAGGATCATGGGCTAATTTTGAAAATGAAAACTTTAAACTTCTATCAATTAATGTTTCAAGATTTGATGCAAATAAACATTTAGCTCAAGCAGTAGTAGGGGATGCTAAAGTTTCATTAATTGAACTTTCTGAAGCATTAGGAGATTGGAAAGTTGGAGATGAATGGAATGAAAAATCACAAAGAGAATTAAAAATTTGGAATGAACATATTGATAAAGAGAGTGCACCAACAAATCAGGAAGTTCCAAGCTATATTCAAGTAATAGGAGCTATTTATAGAAATTCTGAACCAACAGATATTGCGGTTACGGCTGCAGGTGGTCTGGTAGGAGAGGTAGTTCAAGTTTGGAGACCAAAAGAATTAAATACACATGAAAGTGAATGGGGATTTAGCTGCATGAGTTATGAAATTTCTGGTGCTTTAGGAATTAAGATGGCTAATCCTGACAAAGAGGTAATTTCTTTCGTAGGTGATGGTTCTTATTTATTAAATAATACAGATATTTACTCATCAGTAATTACAAAAAATAAACTGATTATAATTGTTTGTGATAATGGGGGATTTGCAGTTATCAATAGACTGCAATTGTTCAAGGGTGGAAAAGAGTTTAATAATTTATTGAAAAGTTCTAAAACTCCTGGATTAGTTGACGTTGATTTTGCAAAGCATGCTGAAAGTATGGGAGCAAAATCTGAACATGTTACGTCAATTTCAGATTTAGAAGAGGCTTTCAAAAGAGCAAAGAAATCAGATGTGACTTACGTAATTTCCATAAAAACTCATGCCTATAAATGGGTGGAAGGTTCAGCTTTCTGGGACAGTCCGACTTTAGAAATTCCTTCAACAGATGAAAATAAAGAGGCTTTAAAGCTTCATAAAGACGGTAAGTCCAAACAAAGACAAGGCATCTAGTTTTTCAATGAACAAAGTTTTTAAGGTTGGTTTGATAGGGTGTGGACATATTGCAGAGACCTATTTCAGGGGACACCAATATTTTAATAATTTTAAAATTATTGCTTGTGCAGATATTAACCAAAAAGCTGCAGATAAGTGCGCGAAATTGTATAATATCAAATCTAAAACTGTAAACGAACTTCTTAAAGATAAGGATATAGATGCAATTCTTAATCTTACAATTCCTCAATCTCATTATTCAGTATCTAAAAGAGTTTTAAATTCTGGCAAACATGTTTATTCTGAAAAACCTTTAGCAACTTATTTTGAAAAAGGTAAAGAATTAGTTGCTCTAGCAAACAAAAAGAAACTTTATATCGGTAACGCTCCAGATACTTTTTTAGGAGGCGGTATTCAAAAAGCAAGAGAGTTAATCGACTCTGATTTAATTGGAGATATAAAACTTGGTAATGCAATTTTTGCTTTTCCGGGAGTTGAGACATTTCATCCAAAACCAGAGTCCTGGTATAGAAAAGAAGGTGGACCTGTAATTGATATGGGACCTTATTTTTTTACAACACTTGTTAATTTACTTGGACCAGCAAAACAAGTACAGGGAAGAACATTAACAGCTTTTAAAAAAAGAATTTATGGGGCAGGGCCAAAAAAAAGTAAATCTTTTAAAGTAGAAACACCTACTACTTATTTAGCAACTATTCAGTTTCATACAGGAGCAATTATTCAGGTCACTCTATCATTCGACGTAGTTAATCATCAAAGAAATCACATGGAACTTTATGGAACTAAGGGCTCAATTATAGTGCCTGACCCAAATATGTTTGGTGGGTCAGTTTATATATCAGTTACTGAGGGAGGCAGATGGGGAGAGCATAAAACAGATAAAATGCATTTAGGAAAAATAAATATTACGGCCTCTAGTGGCAGGTCAAATGAGTCTGCTACCAACGCTAATTATAGAAGTGTTGGTTTATCTGAAATGCTTTATTCAATTCAACAAAAAAAGAAGCACAGATGCTCAGGTGAACTATCTCTTCATGTTTTAGATATTATTCAATCTACAATGAGAGCTGCTAATACTGGGATCCCTCAAAAAATTATAACTAAATGTGAAAAACCAAAAAAATTTACTGAGGAAGAAGTGAAGCGTTTACTTATTTAAATGAAAAAACATATTGCTATTTTGGATCCTTTTCCAAGAACACTTAAATTAATTTTTTCTAAAGACAAATTCAAAGCATTAAAATCAAGATACAACCTTATTAATGCTCCAAAAAAGTATAAAAAAAATTTTTATGATAAAAATATTCACAAAGCCTCATTTATTATAGGACAACCTGATTTACCAAAAGATCTACTCCTCAAAGCAAAAAAGTTGAAGGCAGTCATTAATGTTGAAAGTAATTTTATGAATAATATGGATTATCAATATTGTTTTAAAAAAGGTATCCATGTAATTGCAACTTCACCAGTTTTTTCAAAACCAGTAGCTGAAATAGCACTAGGGATGACTTTATCTTTACTTAGAAATATCCACACCGCTCACTCAGATTTTATCAAAGGAAAAGAAAAATATGGATTAGAGAGCAATCACAATGCCTCTTTGTTGTCAGGAAAAAAAATAGGATTATTAGGTTTCGGGGACCTTGCTAAATCTTTATACCCGTTATTGTTACCATTTACTAAAGATATTAATGTTTATGATCCATGGATACCAAAAATAAATATTCAAAAGTTAGGTTTTAAAAATATCAGCTTGAATAAAATGTTTGAAAGTTGTGAAGTCATATATGTACTGGCGACTGTCACTACTAAAAATAAACACTTTATTGATAAAAAACTCTTAAATAAAATGAAACCAAACACATGTTTTATTTTAATGAGTCGAGCAGCAGTTGTAAATTTTAATGACTTGATAAATCAAGTTAAAAAAAGAAATATACTTGTTGCAACTGATGTTTTTCCAGAAGAACCAGTTTCAAAGGAAAGTTCGTTAAGAAAAGTGAAGAATATATTGTTTTCTGCTCACAGAGCAGGAGCATTAAAGTCAGCTTTTTTTGATATGGGAGACATTGTTTTAAAAGATATGAGTTTAATAACAAAAAATTTAAAACCAAAATTCTGTAAAATAGCAAATAAGAAAACTGTCAATCTTCTTGCGTCAAAACCTGTTGCAATTAACTGATTTTTTTATAATTTCGTAATTTATGTCAACTTTGAATAATCCACTATTAGAAGCAAAAGGAATTACAAAATACTTTGGAACAATTACTGCATTAGAAAATGTTGACCTAAAAGTGCATGCAGGTGAATGCTTAGGAGTTGTTGGTGACAATGGAGCAGGGAAATCAACGCTGATGAAAGTTTTATCAGGGTTATATAAACCTAGTTCAGGTTCATTATATTTTCAGGGCAAAAAAGAGATTTTAGAAAGTCCAAAAGATTCACAAAACTTAGGATTAGAAATGGTTTATCAAGACCTTGCTCTAGCTGGAAATTTACCAATTGGAGAAAATATTTTTTTAGGAAGAGAACCAACTAAAAATGTGGGTTTCTTGAAATTTTTAGATTTTAATAAAATTAAAGAATTAACTAATGCTCACTTAGGAAAACTAAAGATAAATGTAAAGAGTGCAGATCAAAAAGTAGAAGAACTTTCTGGAGGTCAAAGACAAGCCGTTGCAATTGCAAGATCAACTGCATTTAATGCAAAAGTTGTTATTATGGATGAACCTACAGCGGCCCTTGCAATTAAAGAAGTTGGAAAAGTTTTAGATCTTATTAATAGTTTAAAAAAAACAGGTGTTGGTGTGATAGTTATAAGTCACAGAATGGATGATATATTTTCAGTTTGTGATCGAGTAATGGCTCTATTTCAAGGTACAAATTTTGCAGAGTCTGAACTTTCAAATACTTCAAGGGATGAAGTAATTGGATGGATTATGGGTAAAAAATAAATGGAAGAAAAAGATAATAATAAAGACAGTCTGTATTTAAAATTAATGCCCTACATTGAAAAGTACGGCATCCTTTTATTGCTTGTACTTATGATACTGGTAATGCACATTCTGCAGCCAGATGTCTTCTTATCATGGAGAAATGTAACCAACGTTTTTAAGCAAATCTCTTGGCAGTCAATGTTGGCTTTAGGGGTCTTCATGGTTATCGTAACTGCTGGGATAGATCTTTCTGTTGGTTCAATAATGATGTTGTCATTGATGGTTTTAGCAATTGTAGCTAAAGCAGGAGCGCCTTGGTTTATAGTTGTCATAACTCCTTTGATTGCAGGATTTTTATGTGGTTTGTTTAACGGAGCAGGGATTACCTTACTGAGGATGCCCCATCCATTTATAATGACCTTAGGGACACTTTATATATTTAGAGGAACAGGGAATTTAATATCAGGTGGAACTCCGATCAGTGGTTTCACAGATGAAGTAAGATATCTTGGTCATGGTAGAATTGACTTAACATGGCTTGGATTAGAAAAGTCACAGTACTTGCCCGTAAGCTTAGTTTTAATCGCGGTTGTGTATATTATTTTTTGGTTTTTTCTTAATCACAGTAGAACAGGAAAGTGGATTTACGCAATAGGTGGAAACCCAAGTGCTGCTAGAGCTTCAGGTATAAACGTAAATAAAATTTTAATCATAGTATATTCTCTTTGTGGGTTTTTATCAGGCATTGGAGCATTAATTTTAGCAGGAAGAACTGACTCAGGTTATCCAAATGCAGGTTTACAATCCGAATTGGATGCTATTGCAGCATGTATTATAGGAGGAGCAAGTTTTTTTGGTGGAAGAGGAACAGTGTTAGGAGTTTTTGCTGGTGTCATGATTATGGGTATTCTAAGAAATGGACTTAATTTAATGGATGTAAGTTCATTTTGGCAGCAGGTTTTAATTGGCTCAATTATTGTAATAGCTGTTTACATCGATGTTCTCAGAAGAGACCTAGGAACTAGAAAATAATTATAATTAGTTTTTACACGTAAAAGTTGTTTTAACTTTATAAACAGTTGAATTTTTTCTCAAATTTTTATTTAATTCATATTATTCAAATAACAATAGGGGAATAAATAAATGAAAAACTTAACAAAAAAAATTGTTGTCTTTTTTACAGCAATATTTTTATCAATTAGTTTAGGTTCAGTTTCTTTTGCTGATGGACATGGTAAAAAAATCTTGTTTAGCATCAAGGGTCCTGGATCTGGAAATCCTTTCTGGGCTTCTGTAACAAAAGGTGCTGAGGAAGAAGCTAAAAAATTAGGAGTTAAATTAATTTTAATTGCACCTCCTCAAGAAGGTGATGTTCAGGCACAAATAAATCAAGTTGAAGACCAACTTGCAAAAGGTGTTGATGCATTAGCACTAGCACCAGGAGATCCAAATGCTTTTGCACCAATTGTTGATGATGCTATTAAAAGTGGAGTTCCGGTAGTATTTGTTGACACCAAAGGAATAAACGAAGGTGTAACATTTATTGGAACAAACAATATGAATGGTGCAGAATTAGCTGCAAAATTTATATGTGATAAAACTCCAAAAGGTTCTGACGTTGCAATTTTAACGGGTATCGAGTCTCAGTCTACTGCGTTACTTAGAAGAGATGGTGCAATCAAAGGATTTAAAAATTGTGGTTTAAACATTGTAGCAACACAAACTGCAGAGTGGGATACAGCAAAAGGTAGATCTGTAACAGAGTCTATAATTTTGAAAAATCCTAACATCAAAGCAATATTTGCTTCTAACGACAACATGGGATTAGGTGCCATGCAAGCTCTTAAAGATGCAGATATGAATGATGTAGTAGTTGTCGGATTTGATGCTACTCCAGATGCAGCTACAAGTATCCTTAAAGGAGAAATGACGGCAACAATTGCTCAGTTCTCTTACAACATGGGTGCTTATGGTGTTAAATATGCTCTTGAGTTAGCTAATGGTGGAAGTATTGATATTAATATTGATACTGGTACTCAATTAGTAACTAAAGCAAACGCTAACGATTTTAAATAATCTTTAGAAAAAAATCAAAATTAAAGGGTGGGATTTTTATTCCACCCTTTTTTTTTATGTAATATAATATTTTGATGTTAATTAATATTAATCCAATCTTAAGTCCTGAATTACTATTTCATCTAAGATCGATGGGACATGGAGAAAAATTAATCTTAGCAGATGCAAATTTTCCAGCAAATACATCTAATGATAAAGTAATAAGATTAGATGGAGTTAGTATTAAAGAAGCTAGTTCAGCAATTCTATCAGTTTTTCCTCTTGATAGTTTTGTTGTTTCACAAGGTGGATCACCAGCTTTAAGAATGGAAGTAGATGATAAACCAGATGAATTAACAGAAACTCATAAAGAATTTATTGAAGTAGTTAAAAAAGTTTCAGGTGAAAATTGGAATGTTGGTTCTATTTCAAGACAAGACTTTTATAAAGAAGCCAAAAAAGCTTACTGTATAGTTACAACTACTGATGCAAGACCTTTTGGATGTTTTATATTAACTAAAGGCGTAATTTTACCAGATGGTAAGGTTTGGTCATAAATATTTAAGTAATGAAATCGATTTGTATCTTTGGAGTTTTTGTTGCTGATCTGTGCTTTGTGGGAGGCAAAATTCCAACAAAAGGTCAAACTATTTTAGGAAAAAAACATATAGTAGGTCCCGGTGGGAAAGGATCAAATCAAGCGATTGCAGCAGCAAGATTAAATGGGGATATAAGTTTTATAACCAAGGTTGGCAAAGACAGTCATTCCGAAATGGCTTTTAATCTTTACAAGGAAGCTGGAGTAAAAACACATTCAATTATTCAAGATGATAAATTATTTACTGGAGTTGCAGGTATTATGATTGATGAAGATGGAAATAATGCAATTAATATTATTTCTGGGGCAGCAGAGCATCTAGTTAATAGCGATATAGATAATCATATAGAAACAATCAAAAAATCAGAAATATTTCTAACCCAGATGGAAACTCCTGACGAAACAACAATTTATGCCTTAAAAAAAGCAAAAGAAAATGGCTGCACAACTATCTTAAATCCTGCCCCTGCACGTAAAATTGATGAGGAAAATTTTAAATTAGTTGATTTTTTTACACCCAATGAAACTGAGGCTGAATTTTATCTAAATAAAAAAATTAAAACCGACATAGATATTAAAAATGCAGGGCAAGAACTTTTAAAAAAAGGTGTAAAAAATATAATAATCACTTTAGGTGAAAGAGGTATTTATTTTGCAAATAATGATGAAAATTTTTTCATAGATGCTTTTAAATTAAAACAACCTGTCCTTGATACAACAGGAGCAGGTGATGCATTTAATGGTGCTTTTACTGTAGGTTTGGCAAAAAATCTAAATATTAAAGAGGCATTAAATTTTGCAAATAAAATAGCAGGAATTTCGACAACAAAATTAGGTGCTGCTGCTTCCATGCCTTTTACAAAAGATTTGGTAAATTATTAATTTAATTCTTTTTATTTTCAGCCATAGATAGAGCAATTTTAAAAGAATTTAAAATTGGATCTAAGTTAGCTTCATTTTTTCCAGCAATAGCAAATGCAGATCCATGAGCTGTAGTAGTTACTGGCACAGTTAATCCACCTTGAACTGTTACCCCTCTATCAAAACCAAATGCTTTGAGACCTGATTGTAGTGCATCATGGTACATACCAACCATGCAATCATGATTTTTATTCTTATAAGCAACTACAAATGAGGTATCACAAGGTAATGGGCCATCTACATTATATCCAAGAGTCTTTGCTTCCTCGATCGCAGGAATAATTTCATCTTTTTCTTCTGTACCAAACTCAGCATGTGGATTAAGTGCCTGAATTGCTATTCTAGGATTTTTTACACCATTAAGTTCCATGATCTCATTTATTAGCTTGATTGGTTTCATAATATTTTTTTTGGTAATATGTTGAGCAACTTCTCTAATTGGAATGTGAGATGTTACCCTTGCTGTCCAAAAATTATCTATCACATTAAACTCACAACAAAAACTATTTACCTCAAGTTTCTCAGCCATTAGTTGTAATTCATCTGAGTGTTTATTTCCTCCAAGTTTTAAACTTGTTTTGTTCATTGGAGCAAAATTAATAGCATCAATTTTTTTTTCTTTTGCAAGAGTTAAAGCTAAATCTAAAGCTTCTAAAACACTTTCACCAGATTCTTTAGACGGTTCAGCCAATTTGTATTTATGATTTTTTCCTTTTGAAATATCTATCAAAACTTTATTTGTTTTATTAAAATCAATTTGATCAAATTTTTCAACCACATCTATATTATGGGAAATTCCAGTGATATTATTACCATTTTCAAATACTTGCCTTTCACCAATAAGGACTATGTTCGCTTTATTAGTCATCTCATTATTTAGAAGCTTTGAAATTAATTCAGGTCCTATTCCAGCCGGATCTCCTAAAAGCATTGCGATGGTTGTTTTATTCTGTTGCATATTTAAACTTATTCTAATGTAGAAATTCTACTTATTTTTCTGATTTCATACTTTTTATTTTATCAGGATTGTGATTATATATTATTATATAACTAACAACAGGGGAAAAAATGAAAAAAAGTTTTAAATTATTTTTAGCTGCCGCTTTTTTGGTGACTGAATTTTTTGTTGTTGCACTTCCATTAATGATCACGTCTGCAAAAGCAGATGGTCACCCAATTCAAGCAATTACACATGCTGGTTTTGGTGGTGGAACAGATGTAACCACTAGAATGATGTTATTAAGAACTAGAAGGTATCTAAAACAAGATATGCAATTAGTTAACAAAAAAGGTGGTGGTGGAGCTGCATCTATGGATTACATGATGACTTTACCAGCAGATGGAAATCATACTTTAACTTGGACTACTGGTCATGCTGTATCTATGGCATTAGGTAAAACGAAAGTTAAATTAAGTGACATGCAACCACTAGCAAGAGGAACTGATGATCCTCAATTATTCGTTGTTAACTGTAAGAACGATATTAAGGATGCTAAGAAGTTTATTAGTGCTCAAAAATCAAAATCATTAAAGTATGGAACAACACACGTAGGTGGTATTGATGATGTAAGTGCTATTGCTTTTACTAAAAAAGGTAAACTTACAGATCCAACAATCGTCGCTTATAAAGGTGTAGGACCTATTAAAACTAACCTTATCAAAGGAGATATTGACGTAGGTGTTTTAAACTTAGGTGAAGCTGTTACTGAAATAGAAGATGGTACTTTATGTGTGTCAGTTGTTTTAGCAAGTAACAGAATGGAAAAATTAAGCAATGTTCCTACTGCTACTGAATTAGGAATTCCAGTTGTTTTATCTACAGTTAGAGGCTTTGTAACAAAAAAAGGTGTTGCTGGAGATAGAAAAAAACAATTAGAGGATGCAATGATAAAAGCTATGGAACATAAATATTTCCAAAGTTTTTTAACTGACATTGGTCTTGACTCAACTAGTGTAGTTGGAGCTGATGAGTGGGGCACGCAAATGGAAACTATGCTTGCAGAAATGACTGCTCAACTTAAAGCTTTAGGTTACATCAAGTAATTTTAATTAAGTACATTTCTCAATATGAATAATGTACGTGATAAAAAAAGGGCAAACAAAAGTTTGCCCTTTTTTTTTACAACAGAATTTAAAGTTTTTTTTACAATTATTTTAGTTTCAACAATTTTACTAATATCAACTTTTTCATTTGATACTGTTCCACCAATTTTAAACAGAGGTATTCAACCAGCAACATTCCCTAAGGGACTACTAGTATTAATTATAGCGTTAACCTCAATCATTTATTATTTATCTTTCAAAAAACCTTGGAAAAAAGAAAAAAAATTACCAAAGCCTTTTTTTCTTACAATTTTAAGTTTCATTATTTTTATAATTATCTCAAAAACTTTAGATTTTTTTCTAGCAATCTCAGTATTATCAATTTTTGTTTCTTATTATTGGGGTGAAAGAAGAATTTTTTATTTGTTACTAGTAAGTATAATTTTTCCTTTAGTTGTATTTATTTTTTTTGAAATGATTTTAGGATTAAGATTTCCTCCTGGAATAATCACTAATCTTTATTACTATTAAGATGGATAATTTAATTTTAATGATGGCTCCTTTGTTTAGTTCAAAGCTGTTATTAGTTTTGTTATTTGGAACTTTGTTTGGATTAGTTTTAGGAGTTCTGCCAGGTTTAGGACCTACGACAGGTGGTGCATTAATATTACCTTTCACTATGACGCTAGATCCACTTTCTGCAATTATTTTATTAACGTCTATATATTGTGCAGGAACATATGGAGGAGCAATCACAGCCGTACTTATTAACACACCTGGTACTCCAGCTGCAGCAGCAACATGTTTGGATGGATATCCTTTGGCTCAAAAAGGTGAGGCGGGTAGAGCTTTAGGTATGGCAACGGTTTCAAGCACAGTTGGTGGGATATTTAGTGTAATCGTATTAGTATTTTTCGCGCCAATACTCGCAAATCTTGCATACGAATTTGGTCAACCTGAATATTTTGCTTTAGCAATTTTTGGTTTAACTATGTTGGCTTCAATCGGGGATGGTAGTCCAATAAAAAATTTAATAGCAGGAGCTTTTGGAATTTTAATTTCAACAGTCGGTAAAGATTTCATGACATCAATAGATAGATTTACTTACGGTATTAATGAACTTTCAGTAGGGATAGGATTTATACCAGTTGTTGTTGGATTATTTGCTATTAGCGAAATGTTAACTCAATCTACATTACTTGATCAAGTATTTAAAAGAGTGGCTTTAAAAGCTGTAAAACTTCCTACTAAAGATGACTATAAAAAAACTTGGAAAACAATTCTTAGATCAAGTGGAATAGGATCATTTATAGGAGTATTACCAGCAGAGGGAGGGACCGTTGCCTCTTTGATTGGCTATTCGGAGGCAAAAAGGTTTTCAAAAAATCCTGAGGAATTTGGAAAAGGTTCTGTAGAGGGAATTGCAGGAGCAGAAGCAGCTAACAATGCTGCTACAGGCGGTGCTATGGTTCCAACCTTAGCACTTGGAATCCCTGGTAGTGCAACTACTGCAGTTATTTTAACAGGATTAATTATCCATGGAGTGAGACCTGGGCCAGATTTATTTAAGGAACAACCTGAATTCCTTTATGGAATTTTTGGTGCAATGTTAGTGGCTAATGTTTTATTTTTTATTTTTGGTTTTTTTGGTGCAAAACTTTTTGCAAGAATTACTCTTGTACCTAATAAAATTTTATGGCCAATGATATTTGCAGTGTCAGTTTGTGGAACTTACTCACTAAGCCAATCAATAATTGATGTATGGATAATGTTATTTTTTGGTGTACTAGGTTTTTTTATGAGAAGATATGGTTTTTCTGTAGTGCCAGTTATTATTGGATTAATTTTAGGCGAACTCGTTGAAGGAACTCTGAGACAATCAATTGTGATATTTGATGGAAATTGGCTTATGTTTTTAACTAGACCCATTGCCTTAACATTCTTTGTTTTATCTTTAATTGCACTTGCTTTTCCTTTAATAAGATCCAAAAAAAATAAAAAAATTATATGATACAATTTGATCTAAAAGACAGAGTTGCAGTTGTTACAGGAGGAGCCCAAGGGTTTGGTTTTGCAATTACACAAAGATTTATAGAGTCTGGAGCAAAAGTTATTATTTGGGATATTGACGAAAGTGAAGCTAAAAAAGCTATAGAAAAAATAAACTCTAAAAATTTATCTTACCAAATAGCAGATGTCAGTGATTTCAAAAAGATTAATGAGAAATTAACTGAAACTGAGAGCTCACATGGAAGAATAGATATTTTCATAAATAATGCTGGAGTAGCAGGCATGAATACTACAGTTGCAGAGTATCCAATAGAAGAGTGGAATAAGGTAATTAATTTAAACCTCAATGCAGTTTTTTATTGCTGTAAAGCTGTTGTTCCTTTTATGGAAAAAAATAACTACGGAAGAATTGTAAATATAGCATCTATAGCTGGTAAAGAAGGTAATCCTAATGCAAGTGCATACAGCACATCAAAAGCTGGGGTAATTGGTCTAACTAAATCACTTGGAAAAGAACTCGCTCAAAAAAATATCGCAGTAAACTGTGTTACTCCTGCTGCTGCAAAAACTAGGATTTTTGATCAAATGACTGAAGAACATATAAATTATATGCTTTCTAAAATTCCAAGAAATAAATTTGCAAAAGTTGAGGAATTAGCATCTTTAGTTACATGGTTATCCAGTGAAGAAAATTCTTTTTCAACAGCTGCTGTTTTTGACTTAAGTGGTGGTAGAGCCACATATTAGTTATGCAAATAGGAATTGATGTTGGTGCAACAAAAATAGAAAGTGTTGTGTTAGAAGAAAATGGCCAAGAAAAACACAGGTCAAGAACATCATGTCCTAAAGATTATCTATCAATAGTAAATGCTATTAAAGCTATTAGCCAAAAATTAGAAAAAGAATTTAAAATGGAATTACCCATTGGAGTATGTCATCCTGGTATTCACTCTCCTCAAACAGGTTTAGTTAAAAATGCTCCAAACTGTTACTGGCTAGAAAAAAAACCGTTTCAAAATGATTTACGTAAAGCACTTGGTAAAGAGGTTTTTTGTGAAAATGATGCAAATTGTTTTGCATTATCTGAAGCAATAGATGGGTCAGGGAAACATTATAAAATAGTTTATGGTATTATTTTAGGTTCAGGCGCAGGTGGTGGCCTTGTAATCGATAAACAAATTATAAGTGGACCAAATGGTGTAGCTGGTGAGTGGGGACATAATCAAATTCCTTATTTTGCAGCCAAAAAAGAAAATTTTGACTCTAATAATTCAAGAGAGGCAGAAATAGAAAGTTTTATCTCTGGGCTAGGTTTAGCAAAAAGATTTAATAAAATTTATGGAAAAAATTTAAAGACAAATGAGATCTTCGAGTTAAATCGTAAACATGATTTAGATGCAGAAAAATTTATAGATGACTTTAAAGTAAATTTGGCAATGTCACTTTCAAGTATTATAAATATTTTAGACCCTGATGCATTTATATTTGGTGGCGGAGTGTCAAACGAAATTGATTTTTTAAGTGAAGTAGAGTCGATGGTAAAAAAATTTGTTATCGGTAAAGAATACCAAGGAGTTTTTTTAAAACCTAAGTTTGGTGATGCAAGTGGTGTAAGAGGTGCTGCTCGTTTAGGAAGGAATTCAGCTAAATAATATTACAACCTTAAATTGAATTATAAATTGAGCAATAAATTTTTTTCCTTAAATATTGTTAAAAAAAAGCTATAAAACAATATCAACTTTTAGTTGTAGAATTTTTTTTTAATTTACAATTGGCTTTCAATCTACCTATAGTCTTTTTTTATATAAAAAACGTTAAATAACAAAAAGGGAAGAGAAGATATGAGAAAACTATTAATCGCTTTAATAGCATTTGCATTTACATCTACTTCATCTTATGCAGCTCCAAAAATTGAGGTTTTGCACTGGTGGACATCAGGTGGTGAGGCAGCTGCTTTAAAAGTTTTAAAAGATGATTTTGCCGCTAATGGTGGTGAGTGGTTGGACATGCCTGTAACTGGTGGTGGTGGAGATGCTGCTAACGTTGCTTTAAAAGCAAGAATTGTTGCTGGTGATCCTCCATCTGCTTCACAAATTAAAGGTCCTACAATTCAAGAGTATGACCAAGAAGGTGTAGTAGCTCCATACAATATAGACTCAATTGCTCAATCTGAAGGTTGGGACAATTTATTAGATCCTATGATTGCAGCTATTCACAAATGTGAAAATAACAGCGGACCTTATTGTGCTGCTCCAGTAAATATTCATAGAATCGACTGGATGTGGGCAAATAAAGCTGTGTTTGATGCAAATGGTATTTCAGTTCCAACAACATGGGATGAATTAAATGCTGCTGCTGAAAAATTGAAAGCTGCTGGTATTATTCCTTTTGCTCACGGTGGACAAGCTTGGCAAGATGCTACAGTTTTTGAAGCAGTTGCTATGGGTTTAGGTGGAAATAACTATTACAAAAATTGTTATGTAGATCTAAAAGAAAGCTGTTTAAGAAGTGAAACTACAGTTAAAGTTTTTGATCAAATGAGAAAACTACAAAGTTATACTGACGAAGGTAGCCCAGGAAGAGACTGGAACGTTGCTACTGGTATGGTTATCGAAGGTAAAGCTGGTTTTCAAATCATGGGTGACTGGGCTAAAGGAGAGTTTACAGCTGCTGGTAAAGTTCCAGGTGTAGACTACTACTGTGCTGCAACTCCTTCAAACAACGGTTATTTATATAACGTAGATAGCTTTATTTTTTATAAATCTAGTGATCCAGACAAACAAGCTGGCCAACAATTATTGGCTAAACTAATGATGGGTAAAAACTTTCAAAAAGTTTTCAACTTATACAAAGGTTCAATACCAGCTCGTCTAGACGTATCAATGGATGAATTTGATAAGTGTGCAAAAACATCTAATGCAGATATCAAAACTGCAGGTGCAAAAGGTGGACTTGTTCCAAGTTTTGCTCATGGTATGGCTCAAGGAAATACTATGAAAGCCGCTCTACAAGATATTATCACAGAACATTTTAACTCTGATATGTCTTCAGTAGATGCTGCTAATGCTTTAGCTGACTCAGTTTTAGCAAATATGTAAAAAAACAAAATTAAAAAGGCCACTTTTAAGTAAGTGGCCTTTTTTTTTAAATCAAAATTAAATATATTCAATGTTCAAGTGGTTAGAAAAAAATTTACCTAAAATCGTGATGGCTCCTGCAGTTGGGCTTATTGGGTGGTTTGTATATGGTTTTGTGCTTTGGACTTTATATATATCTTTTACAAATTCAAAAATATTACCTAAATATGAATTATGGGGTTTTGGACAATATGAAAAGTTATGGGCATCAAGAAAGTGGCTCATTTCAGTTGATAATTTATTAGTATTCACTGCATTATTTTTAATATTTTGCATCGTTATAGGAATAATTTTAGCTATTTTTCTAGATCAAAAAATTAGAGCTGAAGGTGTATTAAGGACGATTTATTTATACCCAATGGCTTTGTCTTTTATTGTTACGGGAACTGCTTGGAAATGGATTTTAAACCCTACACTTGGTATCCAAAAAATGTTCATTGATTGGGGATTTGAAAATTTTACATTTGACTGGCTAGTTAATCGAGAAATGGCCATTTACACCATTGTTATTGCGGGTGTTTGGCAATCTGCCGGTTTTGTAATGGCTTTATTTTTGGCGGGTTTAAGATCTGTTGAGGATGAAATTGTTAAAGCCGCTAAAATTGATGGTGCTGGTTTATTTACTGTTTATTGGAAGATATTACTTCCTATGATGAGGCCAGTATTTTTCACCAGCTTTGTAATTTTAGTTCATATATCGATTAAAAGTTATGACCTTATAGTTGCCTTAACACAAGGTGGACCAGGTATATCAACCACTATGCCAGCTTTGTTTATGACACAGGCTGCATTTCATAAAAGTCAAGTAGGATTGTCTGCAGCGAGTGCAATGATGATGTTCATGGCGGTAGCAGCTGTAATAATTCCTTATCTATATTCCGAACTAAGGAGAGAAAATGCAAGATAATCTTCAATCATCCTCTTATAAAGAATTAGAGCAAAAATCTAAATATACAAATATATTTTTGAGGTGGTTTTTGTATTTTGTTTTAATTCTTTTTGCTTCGTATTTTATCTTTCCGCTTTATGTAATGGTTGTCACTTCTCTTAAAACAATGGAGGAAATTCGACAAGGAACACTTTTAACCTGGCCTAGTTCGTTAAATTTTGACTCATGGTTAGTTGCTTGGGGTGGAAGAGGTTATGGAGCAGGAGACACTTTTTTAAGACCCTATTTTTGGAATTCAATTAAGATGGTAGTGCCAGCAGTATTTTTTTCGACATTCATAGGAGCAATGACTGGTTATGTTTTAACTAAATGGAGATTTAAAGGAGATCAGTGGGTTTTTCTTTTTTTATTATTTGGATGTTTTATCCCTTTCCAAGCAATATTACTTCCTATGGCTAGAACCTTGGGAACTTTAGGAATATCAAATTCAGTTGTAGGACTTGTTTTAGTTCATACAGTTTATGGAATTCCATTCACCACTTTATTTTTTAGAAATTATTATATTTCTGTACCAACTGAATTAGTGAAAGCTGCAAGAATAGATGGGGCAGGTTTTTTTAAAATATTTTTTAAAATTTTACTACCTATTTCAGCACCAATTATAGTTGTAACAGTTATCTGGCAATTCACCCAAATTTGGAATGACTTTTTGTTTGGATCAACTTTTTCATTTGGTGAGGCTGCACCAATTCAAGTTGCTTTAAATAATATGGTTTTATCAAGTACAAGTGTTAAAGAGTATAATGTTGATATGGCCTCAGCTATAATAGCAGGTATTCCTACACTTATCGTATACGTTTTAGCAGGAAAATATTTTATTAGAGGATTAACTTCAGGAGCTGTGAAAGGATAAGCATGAAAACTTTAAAAATTGAAGAACTATCAAAAAATTTTGGAACAACAGAGGTATTAAGAAAAATTAATTTAGAAATTGATGAAGGAAATTTTTTGGTTCTATTAGGACCCTCTGGATGTGGAAAATCAACTTTATTGAATATTATTGCGGGCTTAGAGACAATCAATGAAGGAAATGTTTTTATAGATGATTATAATGTCAGTAAAGTAGAGCCAAAAGACAGAAATATTGCGATGGTTTTTCAATCTTATGCACTTTATCCTTCAATGAATGTTAAAGAAAATATGATTTTTGGCCTTAAACAAGCCAAAACTTCAAAAGAAAAAATAGAAGAACAATTACAAAAAGTTTCAACATTTTTACAAGTAGACAAATTATTAGAGAGAAAACCGTCGCAGTTATCTGGGGGGCAAAGGCAGAGAGTTGCTATTGGTAGAGCTTTGGTAAGAGAGCCAAGAATTTTTCTTTTTGACGAACCATTATCTAATCTGGATGCAAAATTAAGAGTAGAAATGAGAAGAGAAATAAAAAAACTTCATCAACAACTAAAAACTACAGTAGTTTATGTTACTCACGACCAGACAGAAGCTATGAGTTTAGGGACAAAAATTGCCATAATGAACCATGGAGTAATTCAGCAAAATGATACTCCAGAAATCATTTACAACAAACCTAGCAATACTTTTGTGGCAGATTTTATTGGTTCTCCTTCGATGAATTTAATTAAAGGTAAAATAATCCATAATTCAAATAATATTTCTTTTATTGCTGATGGGTCTACTTTAGAGGTTCCAATCAATAATTATGACTTCAAAGAGAAGTCAGATTTGAATAATAAAGAAATATATTTTGGAATTAGACCAGAGCATATTTATTTCAAAAAATTAAATGAAGATGACTTTGATATTAATCTTCGAGCTGATTTAAGTGAGTATATTGGGCATGAACAAATAGTCACATTAGACTATTCAAATCAAGAAATTCTAGCAAAGTTCCCATCTACAATTAAGATTGAGCTTGAAAAAGAAATGAAATTATATTTTGATCTAGAACATACATCTTTATTTGATTTTAATACAAAGGAAAGACTTTAATTATGAAAGTAACATATTCTGATTTAAAAAATAAAAGAGTATTTATTTCAGGAGGTGGTTCTGGGATAGGAGCTACTATTGTCGAATATTTTTGTGAACAAAAAAGTGAAGTTTACTTCATAGACATTGACCTTAAATCATCCAATAAATTAATTAAAAAGATAAAAAAAAATGGATTTAGAGTTCCTAAATTTATTGAATGTAATATTTTGGATGTTAAAAAATTACAAAATATTATTAAAGATATCATTTCTAAAAAAGGTGCAATTCATTGTCTAATTAATAGTGCCGCAAATGATGATAGGCACACTACAGAACAGGTAGATGAAAAGTATTGGGAAAATAGGATGGGAATAAACTTAAAACATTATTTTTTTGCTGCACAAGCAGTTGTAAAGGGTATGAAAAAAATAAAATCAGGATCAATTGTAAATCTAAGTTCAGTATCATGGATGTTAGGGGAAGGAGATAAAGTTGTTTATGAAACAGCGAAATCAGCTGTTGTCGGTTTAACTAGATCTTTTGCACAAGAATTTGGAAAATATAATATTAGAACTAATTCTGTCATACCAGGTTCTATTGCTACAGAAAGACAGATAAAACACTGGCTTACACCTAAATATAAAAAACTCATATTAGATAGTCAGGCAATTAAAAGGCAACTTAAACCAGGTGATGTAGCTAGATTAGTTTTATTTTTATCATCTGATCAATCATCAGGTTGCACGAAACAAAGTTTTGTTGTTGATGGCGGTATTACTTAATTTTAAGTAAGTTTATTAAAAGCAAAAAAAGATATATTCATATATTTTCTATTACGTAAATTTAGCTTAATTATGAAAAAAATTAATATATCAATTGTCGGAACAGGTTTAATGGGCCTTCAGCATATAAAGGCAATTTCAAAATCAAAAAAAGCAAATTTACATTCAATTGTAGATATTAGCGATAATGCAAAAAAACTATCAAATAAGTACAAAATTCCGTTATATTCTGACGTATCTTCTCTTTTAAAGTCAAATCAATTAGATGCTGTAATAGTTGCAACTCCAAATCAATTACATGAAAAACATACAATTAGTTTTTTAAAAAAAAAAATACCAGTTCTCCTAGAAAAACCAATCTCAGATAATATTAAATCTGCAAAAAAAATCATAATTAGCTCTAAGAAAAACAAAACCCCTTTACTGATTGGTTATCACCGAAGACATAATGCAATTGTTTCTAAAGTAAAAACAATCATCAGATCTGGTAAATTAGGAAATATTGTTTCTGCTAATGTACTATGTTGGCTTTACAAGCATAAGGAATATTTTAAAGAAACTTGGAGAATAAGCAGAGGAGGTGGCCCACTTGGTATAAACCTAGTACATGATATTGATATGATTTGTTACCTATTAGGTTCAATTAGGTATGTTCAAGCTTTTACAACCAATAAAACTAGAAAACATAAAGTTGAGGATACGGCAACTGTAAGTTTAATTTTTGAGTCAGGCGCTTTATGTACGTTAAATATTTCTGACACTATTGTTGCTCCTTGGAGTTATGAGTTAACCGCTGGGGAAAATCCTGCTTATCCTGTCACTAATCAATCTGCGTATTTGATAGGTGGTACCAAAGGGTCTATACAATTTCCAAATTTAAAATACTGGTTTTATAAAAAAGAAAGAAGTTGGTGGAATAAGATATTTCTGAAATCTGATATTAATAAAAAAGACGACAATACATTAGTTAATCAAATTGATCATTTTTCTGATGTTGTTTTAAAAAAGGTTAAGCCTAAAGTAAATGGTAGTGATGGATTAAATTCATTAAAGATTTTTGCGGCAATTACAAAGAGTGCAAAAACTGGCAAAAAAATTAAAATTTAAAGATTAGATAAAATAGAATTTGAACACTCAATTGTATTACTCTCACCCCCCAAGTCTTTAGTTCTATTTTTTTGAACACTTAAAGACTTTTCAATAGCGGAGACTATCGAATTCGAAGCTTCTTTTTCGCCTAAATAGTCAAGCATCATTGCTCCTGACCAAATTTGACCAACAGGATTTGCAACCCCTTTTCCAGCTATATCAGGCGCTGAGCCATGCACTGGTTCAAATAATGATGGATGTTTATTTTCAGGATTTATATTCCCTGATGGGGCAATTCCTATGGTTCCGGTACATGCTGGACCTAAATCAGATAAAATATCTCCAAATAAATTGGATGCCACAACCACATCAAACCATTCTGGATTAAGAACAAACCTTGCTGCTAATATATCAATATGAAATTGATCAGTTTCAATTTCAGGATATTTATTTTTCATTTTATTGAAACGCTCATCCCAAAATGGCATTGTTATTGAAATACCATTAGATTTTGTTGCATTAGTTAGTTTTTTTCTCTTTCTTTTTTTTGCTAATTCAAAAGCAAACTCTTGAACTCTATCTATGCCGTGAGCAGACATAATAGTTTCTTGTATCGCTATTTCTCTGTCAGTATTTTGATACATTCTGCCACCAACTGATGAATATTCTCCTTCAGTGTTTTCTCTAACAATCATCATATCAATATCGCCAGGTTTTTTGTTTGCCAGTGGAGGATTTACCCCTGGAAAAAGTTTAACTGGTCTTAAATTTATGTATTGATCAAATCCTCTTCTAAATTGGAGTAGCGATCCCCATAATGAAATATGATCAGGAACCTGATCAGGCATACCAACAGCGCCAAAAAAAATAGCATTATGTTTACTTAATTTTTCTTTCCAATCATCAGGTAACATTTTTCCGTACTTTTCATAATAATCACATGATGCAAAATCGTACTCAGTGAAATTAATTTTAAATTGATGTTTTAGGGCTGCCTCTTTTAAAATTTTAAGTCCCTCAGGCACAACTTCTTTACCTATCCCATCTCCTGGTATGGCTGCAATATTATATTCTTTCATAAGTAAAGGTTTATACGTTAAATATTTGATAAATAATATTGTTAAATTATCTTTAAAATTTTAATCATCCATTGTTTTGACATATTTAATTTGTTAACTTTAAATATGAAAAAGTTAATTTTTATCTTTTTATTTAGTCTATTTTTTATTTCAAATTCAAATGCAGCATGCGATGACCCTTTAACTGAGGGTGTGGATTATTCAAATTGTAGATTTTCTGATGCACAAGATTTACAAGGAAGTTACTTCCCAAATTCTAACTTATCTTTTGCAAGTTTTATTCAGGTTAATTTAGATAAAAGTATAATGATGAACTCCAATTTATCATTTGGAACATTTCCTGAGTCTACTTTTGTAAGAGCTAATCTTTATGAAACAGTTTCTATTGGTGCCAATTTTGAAAAAACGAACTTTACAAGTGCAAATTTAACAAGAGTTGATTTTATGGGAGCTACTTTAATTGAAGCTAATTTTCAAAACGCAAATTTAATGGAAGCAAATTTTACATCCTCAAATATAACAAATGCAAATTTTGATGGCGCCAATTTAATCGGAGCAACCTGGACTAATGGTCAAACATGTGGACCAGAGTCTATCGGAAAATGTAACCAGTAATTAATGAACAGCTCTGTTAAGACTGATGATGTAATTTTTAATTTTTTTAAGCAAATTTGTGATGAAAAAGACGATCAAAAGTGTGTTGAACTTGGGAAAAGTTGGATTAAAGCCATGGAAAGTAATTTGTCTAATATGGAAGCAAATCTAGATGGTGCTGATAAACTAAAACATAAAGATGATATTCAAAGTAATCGAGACCATTTAGATAGCCTGAAGACTAAAACTTCATCTGAATGGAGAGATTATGCAACACAGTGTATGGTTGAAATACTAAGTCATAAAGATAAGTAACCAATTTTTATTTACTGTTTGATTTAAAGTAAAATTATAATAATATTTCCTTAAGGGGTGTCTTTATAGACTGAGATTATACCCTAAGAACCTGTCCGGTAATTCAGAAAGGGA
The DNA here is from genome assembly GCA_902619815.1 of uncultured Pelagibacteraceae bacterium. Classification (GTDB taxonomy): domain Bacteria; phylum Pseudomonadota; class Alphaproteobacteria; order Pelagibacterales; family Pelagibacteraceae; genus Pelagibacter. The sequence goes on along the minus strand of CACNGH010000001.1, from coordinate 112,481 downwards.
GAAAATGGATAACACATACTTTATAAGTCAATCAACATCACTAACATTAGTAATAATTATAAGTTTAATATTTGTAATATTTGGAATTTATCATTCAAAAAAATTTCAAGGTATAAATAATTATTTAACAGCAAATAGAAATATTGGTTTATTTTCACTAACAACAAGTTTAGTTGCATCAGCGTTAGGTGCTTGGATTTTGTTTGGCCCAGCATCTGCATCAACATGGGGAGGAATTGGAGCAGTAATTGGTTACGCTCTAGGAACTGGTTTTCCAATGATATTTTTAATTTATTTAGGAAAAAAAATAAGAACAGACTTTCCTAAAGGCTCATCTTTAATTGAGTACATGAGACAAAAATTTGGCAAAAGTTTATTTAAATTAATTCTGCTAATGACTATTTTTTATATGTTCATTTTCTTATGTGCAGAAGTTACAGCAGTAGCTGTCTTAATTAACTATATATCTGGAACTGATTTATGGATAACGGCATTAATAGTGATTATTTCAACTTTGACTTACACTTTATATGGAGGCTTAAGAGCTTCAATATTTACAGACAATATTCAAATGTTTGTTATTGCAGTTTTGTTATTAATATCGATTTCATATATAATATTATTTAGTGGTGACAACTTTTCTTTTTCTTTTATAGAGAGTAAAAATCCTCAGTTATTAAGCTCTTCCTATATACCTAGTTACACTGCAGGTTTAACTTTTTTTATCGCTGTAGCTGCAACCAATCTTTTTCACCAAGGTAATTGGCAAAGAGTTTATGCAGCTAAAAATTATGAAACTCTTAAAAAAGGTTTGATTATTTCTTTTTTAATTATTGTTCCAATTGTATTTTTGATGGGCTTTATAGGGATGGTATCTTTTTCTATAGATCCAGCTAACAGACCAGATCTTGGATTTTTTACTTTATTATTAAAAGATCAGACTGAATTGTTGTCATTATTAATAATTGTACTTGGATTGGCGTTAACTATTTCAACAGTAGATACATTAGTAAATGCTATATCTAGTTTATTTGTGGTTGACGGTAAAGCGACGTTTAATTTTGACAAGAAAACAGATTATTTAAAACTTTCTAAATATTTCATTATCGCAATTTCTGTTGTTGTATTTTTTGTTGCTTCAAAAGGATTTGATATCTTGTATTTATTTTTACTAGCTGATTTATTTTGTTGTGCTTTTGTTTTAACTGTTTTCTATAGTTTTTATAATAAGAAGATTAATGAAAAAACTGCATATATTTCAATATTAGTTGGATTAATCGCAGGATTTTTAATGTTTCCTTTTCCAGATTTTTCCAAAAGTTTATTGGTAGGAGTGTTAGTCCCAACAGAAGTATTCAGTCCTTTTGTTAGCCAATCTTTATTATTTTTATCTTTCTTAATCGCAACTTTTCTACCTGCAGCAATTTTAAAAATAAAATGAACTAATGATTGTTAGTTGCCAGCAATTTGGGAATAGATTTTTTCTTTATTAGTTTGACCAATACTTCGTGAAATTTCTTTGTTGTTTTTATAAACAACAATCGTAGTCCAGTAATCGATATCTAATAGTTTAGCTATATCTTTGTCTTTAGTTTGTTCGTAACTTAGAAAAACAACATCCTCAAAGTCTTTCTTCGCTTGATCTAATATGATTACTTGCTTAGCACATGTACCGCAGGTTTTATTCCATGAGTTAATAACAACTGTCTTTCCACTTGCTTGAGCGTCATTAAATATCTCATTAGTAAAAGTTGTACCTTTTCCAAATGAAATTGAGCTAAAGCTAAAAAATAACAACAAAGTAATTATAATTTTTTTCATAGATCAAATACTACACAGTTTAATGTTATTGTAATTGATTAAAATGTCTCTATATATCCACAAATCACATGTCTACTAATCAAATAACCATTAACAATCTCTCAAAAGTTTACGATAACGGATTTGAAGCTCTTAAAAAAGTAAACTTAGATATAAAAAAAGGTGAGATTATAGCTCTCTTAGGACCAAATGGTGCGGGAAAGACAACTTTAATTAGCGTCATTTGTGGTATTGTTACACCTTCCTCAGGAAAAGTAACTGTAGAAAATTTTGACATTATTGAAGATTATCGTGAGACCCGTTCTAGAATTGGATTGGTACCTCAAGAGTTAACACTAGAATTATTTGAAACTGTTTTTAATAACGTTTCTTATTCAAGAGGGTTAAATGGAAAAAAACCTAGCCCAAAACATATAGAAAAAATTTTAAAAGATTTGAGTATGTGGGATAAAAAAGATCTAAGGTTAAGACAACTATCTGGAGGAATGAAGAGAAGAGTTTTAATTGCAAAGGCATTATCTCACGAACCTTCAATATTATTTTTAGATGAACCAACAGCAGGAGTTGATGTTGAGTTAAGAAGAGATATGTGGAAAGTTGTTGAAGATTTAAGAAAAACTGGAGTAACGATAATACTAACCACTCATTATATTGAAGAAGCAGAAGCAATAGCAGATAGGGTAGCAGTTATTAATCAAGGGGAAATAATTGTTATTGATGAAACAAAAGAATTATTAAAAAAGATGGGTCAGAAAAAATTAAGTGTAAATCTTCAAAGTGAGATAAGCGAAATTCCTGATAGTTTAGGTAAATATAATTTAGAAATAGGTGAAGATAAAAAAACGGTAGAATATACCTATGATGTCAATTCAGAAAGTACTGGGATAACTAACTTACTTAAAGATATAAAAGATGCAGGTTTAAAGCTACAGGATTTAAAAACTGAACAAACTACTTTAGAAAAGATATTTGTTAGTTTAGTAAAGGAGAATAATGAAATTTAATTATTATGCGTTTAGAGCCATGTATCTCCATGAGATGGATCGTTTTAAAAGAACTTTGATGCAATCTCTTTTTTCACCAGTTCTTTCAACCTCTTTATACTTTATCGTTTTTGGTTCAGTAATAGGTGGTTATGTGGAGAATATTGATGGCATCAGTTATGGATCTTTTATTGTTCCAGGTTTATTAATGCTTACGTTGCTTACCCAATCAATTAGTAATACTTCGTTTGGTATTTTTTTTCCAAAATTTAACGGGACGATGTATGAAATTTTAGCAGCACCAATTTCTACATTTGAAATTGTCCTTGCATTTGTAGGAGCTGGAGCGACCAAAACATTATTAGTAGGTGTAGTAATTTTTATTACAGCTACTTTTTTTGTAGAAGTTCAGGTGATGTATCCATTGTTAATGATTTTCCTATTAGTTCTAGTAGCTTTTACCTTTGCTTTATTTGGGTTTTTAATTGGCTTGATGAGTTCTAACTTTGAACAAATGTCAATTGTCCCAACTTTAGTAGTTACACCAATGGTTTTCTTAGGGGGAAGTTTATATTCCTTAGATATGTTGCCAGAATTTTGGCAAACTGTTACTTATTTTAATCCGGTTGTATATTTAATCAATGGTTTAAGATATGCGTTCTACGGAGTTTCTGATTTCAATATTTGGATCAGTATAAGTTCGATGGTATTTTTTTTAATAATATGTGTAACAGCCGTATCAGTTTTACTGAAAAAAGGTTATAAAATTAAATCCTAGTTACTGGCAATTTTCTTTTTTGGATCGTAAAAAGGTTTTTCTACTATTTTAGCTGTAAATATTCCTTTATTTGTTTCAACTTTAAGATCAGTTCCAATCTCAGAGTTTTTTATATTCACTATTGCAAGAGCAATATTTTTTTTTAATCTTGGTGAATATACAGCAGAGGTTACTTTTCCAATTTCATTATTATTTTTTTTGATAGGCCAGAAAGTTGTGTTTGGACCAGATAGCGGTTCACAATTAATCTCTAAGCCAATTTGTTTTCTTTTAATGCCTTCAGCTTTGATTTTTTTTAAAGCAGCCTTTCCTATAAATTCAATATCTTTATCTAAGGATACCAAACGGTCAAAACCTAATTCAAATGGATTTGTATGGATATCAGCATCAGCGTGATAAGATAACATTCCTCCTTCAATTCTTCTTATAGAAGAGGTATGACCTGGCTGAAGACCATGTTCTTTTCCAGCATTCATTATTTTTTCATAAAGATCATTTCCTTTAGAACCATCTCTTAAAAATAATTCATAACCAAATTCACTTGACCAGCCTGTTCTAGAAACAATTAAAGGTATGCCGTCTAAATCAAATTCTTTAAACCAATAATATTTTAAATCTTTAATACTTTCATCGAAGAGTTTAACCATGATGTCTTTAGAAGTAGGACCTTGTAACTGCAATGGTGAAACATCGGGTTCAGATATATTGACATTTAAACCTGAATTAACTGCAACACCTTGAGCCCATAACAATACATCACTGTCTGCAAGGGAAAGCCAAAAATGATTTTCAGCCAATCTTAATAAAACTGGATCATTTAATATTCCTCCCTCGTTATTAGTGATTAAGACATATTTACACTGACCAATCGAAATATTTGAAAGATCTCTAGGAGTTAAGAGTTGAGTGAATTTGTATGCATCGGGTCCAGTAATTTCTACCTGTCTTTCAACAGCAACATCACAAAGAATTGATTTTTCAATCAAATTCCAAAAATTTTGCTCAGGATCACCAAAATCTCTAGGAATATACATATGATTGTAAACTGAAAAACCAGTTGCGCCCCATTTTACTGTTGAGTCAAAATAAGGAGATTTTCTAATTTGTGTTCCAAAACCAAAGTTTTTATTAGTCATTTTGAAAAATGCTTAACAGATGGAGTAAATTTTGCAAAGAAATTTAAGACATTTATAGCCCATTTAAGGGCTATAAAAATAATGAGAGAGAGTTATTATTTTTTTAAAATTGTTCCGACTCTGTAGAGCCAGCCATTGCAGTAGTTGAACTTTGTCCACTGCTAATGGTATTTGAAACTGCATCAAAATATGAAGTACCTACTTCACGTTGATGCTTAACGCTAGTGTAACCGTCTTTTTCTCTAGCGAATTCTTGTTGTTGTATTTTTGAATATGCAGTCATACCTTCTTTTTTATATTTTTCTGCAAGTTCAAAAATTGCAATATTTTGAGTATGAAATCCAGCTAATGTAATGAATTGAAATTTATATCCCATTTTAGCAATTTCTTTTTGAAATGAAGCAATCTCATCATCACTAAGATGTTTCTTCCAATTAAACGAAGGTGAACAATTATAAGCTAGAAGTTTTCCAGGATATTTTTCATGAATAGCATCTGCAAATTTCTTAGCCTCTTCTAAATTTGGAGTAGCTGTTTCACACCATATTAAATCTGCATAAGGAGCATATGCAAGTCCTCTTGAAATTGCTTGCTCAATACCATCTTTAACATAGTAGAAACCCTCAGGAGATCTTTCACCTGTTAAAAAAGGTTTATCATTTTCATCAAAATCATTTGTAATTAATTTAGCAGCATTTGCATCAGTTCTTGCTAATATAATCAAAGGAACTTCTGCTATATCAGAAGCAAGTCTTGCTGCTTTTAAATTTTTGACCATGGTTCCAGTTGGCACTAAAACTTTACCACCCATATGACCACATTTTTTTTCACTAGCTAACTGATCTTCAAAATGAACCCCAGCTGCACCCGCTTTAATAAATTTTTTTGTTAATTCGAAAACATTTAATGGTCCACCAAAACCAGCTTCACCGTCAGCTATAATTGGCAGCATGTAATCAGTTCTATCTTTTGCTTGAACATCTCCATCTTGCATTTCCATGTGTTGAATTTGGTCTGCTCTTATTAAAGAATTATTCATAGACTCAACTAATTTTGGAGCACTATCGTATGGATAAAGGGATTGATCAGGGTACATTTCTCCAGCTGTATTTGCGTCTGCTGCAACTTGCCATCCACTTAAGTAAATTGCTTTTAGGCCTGCTTTAGCGTGTTGTACTGCTTGATTTCCAGAAAGTGAACCCAAAGTATTTACATATGGTTCTGAATTTAATAATTTCCAGAGCTTTTGTGATTGATTTTTACATAAAGAATATTCTATTTTAATTGAGCCTCTTAATCTTTCGACTTCTTCCTCCGTATAGTCACGTTTAATTCCGGCGAATCTCTTTAAGTCGTATGAGATTTTCTCTGCACTCATTATAATCCTTTAGTTTAATATTAATGAAAAATGAAAAAGTAGATTGAATTAATTATTATCGTTTGAAGTTTCGATAAGATCATTCATTCCACTTGAACCCCAATCACAGTGATCATCTCTCATGTAGATACCTCTACTATTATGACGATCTAAATCTTCTTTTCTGATGATTTGAGCTTCATTTTCAGTGTTTTTGATTTTTTTGTTCATATAAATCTTATAATTTACTAAATTTACAAAAGCTATAAAAAACGACAAAAAGCTTGTAAATGCTATAAAAAAATTGTAAAAATAAATTTACAAAATTTACAAAAAGTAAAATGAGTCAAATAGATCTAAAAATAGGCCCAAAAATCAAGGCATTTAGAAGACAACTTGGGCTTCAAGCAAACAAATTAGCTGAAGATTTAAATATTTCTCCTAGTTATTTAAATTTAATTGAGAGTGGTAAAAGAAAAATTGATGGTGATTTGCTTTTAAGTGTCTGTGAAAAGTTAAATATTCAACTATCAGACCTTACATCAAAAACTGACATTAATCTTCAAAACACAATCTCAGAAATTCTAGATGATAGTTTGTTTGAGGATTTAGATATTTTAGGACCTGAAGTAAAAGATTTAGTTAGTACAAATCCAAAAATTGGAAAAGCAATAGTTAGATTAGGAGATATTTTAAAGAAAAAAGATCATGAATTAATAAATAAGATTGAGACACTTTCTGGAAAAATAGTAGACAATAGAAAAAATTCTTTTCCAGGTGAAGTAATCTCTGACTTCTTACAGGACAATAAAAATTACTTTCCAAAATTAGAAGAATTTGCAAATAATGTTTTTGATAAAATCCAAAAAAATAATCGAACTAGATATATTGCACTTTGTGAATATTTAAATACTGAGTATTCTATAACAGTAAAAGATGTAATCCCTGACGAGAAAAAACCTTTTTCAAAAATTTACAAAAAAAATAAAAAAGAACTTTTATTGAGTGATTATAGCTCTTTAGAGACTAAAAAATTACACGCCGCTGCTCAAATAGCTCAAGAGGGAGCGAGTAAAGAAATAGATAATTATTTATCGGGATTTAATTTTCCATCTGAAGAATCTAAAAAATTAACAAAAGTTGCTTTGTTAAATTATTGCGCTGCTGCAATTTTAATGCCTTATAAATTATTTCATATGGAGTGTAAAAAACTTAAATACGATTTAGAATTATTGCAAAATACATTTGCAACATCCTTTGAACAAGTTGCACATCGAGTAACATGTTTGCAAGATCCAAAACTTCCTGGAATTCCTTTTCATTTTTTAAGAGTGGATATGGCAGGGAATATTTCTAAAAGATTTTCATTGTCAGGAATAGATATTCCAAGATATGGTGGCGCTTGTCCTAGATGGAATGTTTATTCTGCATTCACTCGACCAGGCGTTATCCAGGCAGCAGTGAGTAAAATGAATAATGGAGAAAAATATGTTTGTATTGCAAGAACTGTTGAAAAAGGAATTGGAAGATTTGGGCAAGCTAAAAGTGTTTTATCTATTGGTCTTGGTTGTGAGGCAAAATATGCAAAAGAATTTATTTATACTGAAAACGTAAATATAAATGATAAATCTTCAGAAATACCAATAGGGGTATCTTGCAGAACATGTGACAGATTTGATTGTTCACAAAGAGCCTTTCCACCTTTACATAAAAAGTTTGATGTTGATTTAAACTCCAGAGGAGTTTCTGTTTACGTTAGTGATAGTAATTCCTAAAATATGATAAAATATATAATTCCAGCAATTCTTATTTTTTTAATCGTTTTGTTTTGGGAAAAAATCACTGAATTCTTTGAAAAAAAACTAAATATTAAACTCAATTATATTGTTGTTAGTTCCATAATAGTAGTTATAGCAGTTGTTCTTTTACTCTTAAATTACTAGAGCTAATGGCAAAAATTGATCTTTCAAAATATAAAATAGATGAATCTGATGGGGTTTTTACCTTTAAAAATGAAAATACAACATTAGGCTTTGTAAGATTTAATAGTATTGGTGAAGTCGAATATATCTTTGTAAATCCATTATTTAGAAAGCAAGGTTTGGCTACCAAATTGTTAAAACTTGTAAAAGATAAAACTGGAAAAGAAATTATACTTCAAAAACCAATAAGTCCTCTAGGATCTAAATTACTGAATTCTTTAAAACGATGGAATTAAATCTATTATTTTTTTTTACTGTTGTTCCTGCAATAGTTTTATTTGGGATAGCTAAATCTGGTCTAGGTGGATCTATAGCGCTCATTTCTATTCCTTTAATGACCATTTCAATGCCTTTAACAACAGCACTAGGAATTATTTTACCAATTCTGATATTTTCAGACTTTATAGCAACCTATAAGTATAGAAAAGAATTTGATTTAGGGACTTTAAAATTAATAGTTCCTTTTGCAGCCATTGGTATAATTATTGGATCACTTACCTTTTCATATTTTTCTGAAGAATTACTAAAATTTATAATTGGTTTGATGGGATTTTTGTTTGCAGGTCATTATTTCTTTTTTAAAAAAAATAAAGAAGCAAAGTCAGAAAAAAATTTATTGAAAGGTGGAATTTGTTCAACTGTAGCAGGTTTTACTAGTTTCAGTGTTCATGCGGGCGGTACACCGACTAGTATTTATTTACTTCCTTTGAGAATGAAAAAAGAAATTTATGTTGGAACTAGAATTATTTTTTTTACTTTTGTAAATTTAATTAAACTTCCTCTTTATATCAATTTATCGATGATGAACCTTGAAACATTCAAGCAATCATTAATTTTGTTTCCTGTTGCACTTATTGGAATTTTAATTGGTTATCAACTCCTAAGGATAATTGAAGAAAAATTATTTTATAATATTTTGTATGCTTTAATTTTTATTACTAGCTCAAAGTTAATTTTTGACTTTTTATAAACATATATTCTAACAAAGATTATTGATTTCTTATAAGTGGATAGATTTTAGGATTTAAATATCTTAAATTGGTAATTAAAATCAATATCAAAGTAACCAACCCAATAGAAAAACCTAAATAAATTAAAACTTTAAAGTCAAACTGCCAAACTAGTTCAAAGATATTTTCCATAATAAACTTAGACCCTATTACTGCAAAAACTGTTGCAATCAAAATTACAGACATGAAAATAATAATGAATTCAATTAAAGATGAGAAAATAATTTGTTTTTTTGAAAAACCTAAGATTTTAAAAACTAGATTTTGATATTCTTTAATTTTTCCCTGAACCATAATTGCACTTGATATTACAATTAAGCCAATAATAATTGTTACAGCAGAAATTAAAGTAACAGCAATAAATACTTTGTTTAAAACTGCAGTTACTTTTAAGAGATAATCTGCAATTTTAATCATTGATAAACTTGGCATTATCTCCAACATTTCTGTTTCATCAAATTTATCAGAATTAAATTTTGCTGTTGCTAAGTATTCATGCGGAATTTGCTTTGCAAATTGGGGGTTAAACAGCATTGCAAAATTAATACTTAGATCACGGTAATCTACTTCTCTAAAATTAATTACTTCTCCATCAATTTCTCGCCCATATACATTTAAAGTAAAAATGTCACCTAATTGAATATTAAAATCTTTTGCAACTTTAGCATCCAAGGATATTTGTAACTGATTTGGTTTAGATAAATCCCACCATTCGCCCTCTAAGATTGGATTATCTTTTGGAATATTTTCTACCCAGGATGATCTTCTTTCACTTCCAATTACCCAATAACTATCATTATCAGGCTTGATGAATGTATTAGGATCAACTCCATTAATTTTAACAATACCAGATGATACCATTGGGACTATTTCAATATTTGCATCTTTATCCATATTTAAAATACCTTGTTCAAATTTTTCTCGCTCTCCTTTTTGAATACCAACAAAAAAATAATCTGGCGCAATATCAGGGATGGACTTAGCAATTTCTCTTTGAAAGTTAGTGCCCACTAAAGCCAGAGTTAACAATAATGTAACTCCTAACCCTAAAGACATTACAGTAATAGGAGTTATACTTTTTGTTTGAGTAATATTTTTAATTGAGACTTTAAGTGAAACAATTGAACTTGATTTAAATTTCTTTAGAAAAAAAATGATTAATTTTGAAAGCAAGAAAAAAACTATTAAACATACAAAAAAAGCTACAAAATATCCTAAACTATAGGTTGGTTGTTCGGTGCCAATTGTAAATAATAAAATTAAAACAGATAATAAAACAAAGCTTACAGCGACCGATTTTTTAGAATAGTAAAACTGTAAATTTTGAAACACATTCCTAAATAAGTTAGAGGCTTTGACTTGATCAATAGAACTAATAGTTGGTATAGAAAAAATTACAAGCACCAGCAATCCAACTAAAAATATTTTGAAAAAATTTAAAAATGAAAAAACAGGATAAACATTTAATCCTAAACCATCAGACAAATATTTATCTGCTATTGGAACAATTAAAAAGCTAGACCCATAGGAAATTACAGTAATAATAAACAGTAAAATAAATAATTGTAGATAATAAAGTGTTTTTATATTTCCAGAATAAAATCCTACTGCTTTTCTAACAGCAATTGACATGTTATTTTGATTGATAAAAGACAATAAAGTATTTGCAATTCCAATTCCAGCAATCAACATTGCACTTATTGATACAAGAGATAAAAATTGAGAGAAATTGTTAATAATTCTTTTAATACCACTTGCTGAATTTTCAGGGTATCTAAGTTTTACTTTTTGATCATTTTTGAAAATATTTTCAATTTTTTTTTCAATTTCTGCTGGATCGTCATCAATGTTAAATTTTACTTTATATTCATAATTTAAAAAACTTCCTATTCCATTTAGTTTTAAAATTTCTAAAGTTTGTTTGCCAGCTAGGGCCCAATCACCAAATGCAACAAATCCGCTTACATCTGGTACTGATTTAATTATTCCAATGACAGTGAAGTTTTGATCTTGAACTTTAACTTGCTCATTAATCTTTATATTTAGTGTTTTTGATAAACTTTCGTTAATTAAAATTGTATTTGGCTCCATTTGCATTCTTTCATAAGCTTCGATTGGCTCATAATCAACTTCACCATAAAGTGGATATTTTTCATCCACAGTTTTAATTCTTGTAAATAAAGATTTATTTTTCTCTCTTCCAGTTGTTGAGAGCATCGTACTAAATTCAATCATTTGAGAAACTGTTGCAAACTCTTTGACTTGATTTACCAAATCCAAGTTTCCTTGATTACGATTATAATCAATCTCTAAATCTCCACCTAATAATGCTTTAGCATTATCATTTAGCTCTTTTTTTAAGCTATCCTCGATTGTGAAAATAGCACTTAGAATAAAAAGACTAATAAACAGAGTTATAATAATGCTTGAGATTTTGTGATAATTTCTACTCAAATCTTTTAAAGCATATTTAAGTATTAAATTAAATTCTGAAGAGTTATTTGATTTTTCCATCTTTAATTTTAATTTTTCTTTTTGCTTTATCTGCAAGTTTTGGATCATGGGTTACCATAATTAGAGAAGAACCTTCTTCTTTTACATATTTAAACAATATATTTGAAATCAATGTAGAGTTCTCGGTATCTAAATTACCAGTTGGTTCATCAGCTAAAATCAATTCGGGTTTCATAGCAATTGCTCTTGCTATGGCTACTCTTTGCTGCTCGCCACCAGATAATTGACTTGGAAGGTTATTAAAACGATTTTTTAAACCAAAACGATCTAACAAAATCTTTGCCTCTTTTTCAGGATTTTTAAAATTATTTAGTTCAAGTGTTAAAGCAACATTTTCAACCGCAGTATAATTTGGGATCAAATAAAAGGATTGAAATACAATTCCAATATTTTTCTTTCTAATTTCTGATACTTCATCCTCATTAAGGCTTGTAATTTCTTGATTTTGGAAAATAATCTTTCCAGAGGTTGGCTTCTCCAATCCACCAACTAGCATTATTAAACTAGTTTTTCCCGAACCACTTTCACCAACAACTGAAACTGTTTCTTTTTTCTTAATATTTAAATCTATATTTTTTAAAACTCTGATATTGTCTTTGCCAGTTTGATATTTAAGATTTATTTTTTTTAATCTTAGAAGTGTGGACATGAATAAAAGTTTATTTATAAAAATTTTGTTAATCTTTCTAGTGCACATAAATGCAAGTGCAATAGAAAAGGTAGTATTATTCGGAGACAGCTTAATGTCTGGTTATGGCTTACCTAAAGAACATCATTTATCCTTAGTTTTAGAGAATAATTTAAAACAAGCTGGATTTAATATTCAAGTTATAAATGGAAGTGTTTCAGGCAGCACATCTTCAGGCGGATTAAATAGGGCAGAGTGGAGTTTATCAGATCCAGGGATAGATCTTATTATTTTAGGAATGGGTGCAAATGATATGCTTAGAGGAATTCAGCCAGATGAAACAAAAAAAAATTTAGAACAAATAATAAAAATTGCAAAAGAAAAAGAAATAGAAATAATTTTAGCTGGCATGATTGCTCCAACAACACATGGAGCAAAATATAAGAAAGACTTTGATGCCATCTATCCAAAATTATCTAAGAAGCATAATTTACAATTTATACCTTTTCTTTTAGAGGGTGTGGCACTTAACCCAAGTTTAAATCAACAAGACGGAATACATCCTAACCAGCAAGGAACAATAAAAATAAGTGAAAATATTCAAAAAAGTATTATTGCTATTTTAGATAAATAAAAACTTAAATTTATAATTTTATAAATTTATCATTTACTATTAATTTATATTTATATGGATAAAATACCTTATCATCATTTACCAGACGGCACTTTTAGAAACCCTCAAGGTTCCCCTAAAGTAGATCGGAATTTTAAATGGTCTTTTAAAGTATTTAATAAAGAAAAAAAGAAACTCAACATGACTGTTCCAAAGGATCATGTTGTAGACAAAGAACAAGTATTATCCGATATTCAAAAATATAAAGATGGTGACTACATCGGATGGATAGGTCATGCAACTTTTCTGATAAAATTGGGGAATACAACAATCATAACTGATCCTGTTTTTTCTAAAAATGCAGGTCCGTTAATATTTGGACCTAAAAGATTTACTGAACCAGCTTTAAATTTAAATGAAATACCTCCTGTAGATATTTTTTTACTGACACATAATCATTATGATCATCAAGATATGATGACAATCAGAAAATTCCCTTTCAAAAATACCAAAGTAATGGCTCCTTTAAAGCTAGGTAAGTATTTTGAAAGAAATGGATACAGCGATGTTAATGAAATGGATTGGTATGAGGAAATCATCATTAACGAAAAAATGAAAATAACATTTTTACCAGCGGTTCATTGGTCTAAACGCAGTTTAACAGATACCAACAAAACTTTATGGGGAAATTTTTTAATAGAATATGATGGTAAAAAAATTTTATTCGCTTGTGATACTGGAGTTGGAAATGTTTATAAAGAGATAGGTGAAAAATATGGTCCAATAGATATTAATATTATAAATATTGGAGCGTATAATTTTTACCCAATAACGCCATATAAAGATAAATCATCTTATCACACTAGCCCTGAAGAGGCGCTTCAGATTTCTAGAGATTTAAAAAGTAAAAAAGTAATTGGTATGCATTGGGGTACTTTTGTATTATCGTTAGAGCCAATTATGGAACCAAGAGACCGATTTAGAGATAATGCAGAAAAATATGGCTTTAAAAAAGAGGATGCACTTGTTTTTAAAATTGGCCAAATAACCCCATTAAATGAAATTTTAAAATAATATTTTATGAAATATTTAATTTTGATAATTACCTTTATTCTAACTAGCAATGTTTATGCACAAAATATTAATATTTCAGTTAAAACGGATTTAGATCTTAATTGTAAGTTTGAAAAAGTTATTATTAAAAACGCAGAACATAATTTTGTTTCTTTTACGAATAATCAAATTAAAAGAGAAAATCTCAAAAGCTTAAAAATAATCGCAAAAAATCCAGATATCTTAATCATTAAAAATTTATCAAAATTTATTAACAAGATTAATTTGGAAGTAAAAATATCTAATAAAGATATAATTTTGATACAGGCTTTTGATCAAGAACGAAATTATTCTGAGTCTGCAGTCTTTACTAGAAGCACTGGAGAGTTTATTCATGAAATCACCAAAAAAATAAACTCTGATGAAAAAGAGAAAGATATTTCATTTTATAGTTGTAAAAAAAACAACCAAGACACTTAAGACCAAAGACTCCAAATCCTTTTTTTGATAATATAAAAATATGAAGAGGCTTTTTTTAATATTGGTATTTTATTTATTTTCGCAGACAATTACCTTTGCAAATGAAAGAGACATAAGGCTAAATCAGTTATTCAATGAATTAAAGGTTAATAAGGCAAAAATAGCATCTATTGTTGAACAAGAAATTTGGAAAATCTGGAGTACACATCCAACTGATGCAAAACTTACTGCAAGGTTAGAAGAAGGCTCACAGTTTGTAAGAAATCAGCAACTAAGTAAAGCAATAGAGATTTTTACAGAGGTTATAAACCTTGATCAAAATTGGGCTGAAGCATGGAATAAACGAGCAACAGTTTTTTATTTGATGGGTGAATTTGAAAAATCTCAAGATGATATTGATAAAGTGTTAGCAATAGAGGCAAGACATTTTGGTGCTTTAGCGGGACAGGGATTGGTTAATATACAATTGAAGAACTATGAAAAAGCAATTTTTAGTTATCAGCAGGCAAAAGAAATACACCCTTCAATGCAATCGCCAGAAATTATGATAAGAAGAATAGAAGAATTAATTAAACAGCAAACAATATAATGTGTGGAAGATACGTTGTTAAAAACTCGGTTACTAAAACTTCCTCATTAGTAAAGTCTGCTATTCAAGTTGAGGATACAGAAAATTATAATGCTCATCCTTATCAAAAACTTCCAGTTATCAAAAAATATAAAAACGGAAATACTTTAGAGTCTTTAAATTGGGGATTAGTGCCTAGTTGGGCAAAAAATAAAGAATTCAAAGCTTTGATAAATGCAAGATTAGAGACAATTGATGAAAAGGTTTCATTTAAAAAACTGATTAAAAATCATCGATGTGTTGCTGTTGCAGATGGTTTTTATGAATGGAAGAGGGTTGAGAATGAAAAAACTCCTCATTACTTTGTTAGAAAAGATACTAATGTAATTTATTTTGCTGGTATCTTTGAACAGGATCAATTTTGTTTAATTACAGAAGAGGCAAAAGAAAATATTAAAGAAATTCATCACCGACAACCAGTAATCCTTAATCAGGCAGATGTTAATCGTTATTTGAATTTAGAGCTACAGGGCTCAACTTTTTTGAATGAACGTAAAGTTCCTGATCTTGTTTTTCATGAGGTTTCAAAGGATGTGAATAAACCAACAAACAATACAGCCTCATTGATCCAAAAGATTTCTAATTAAATCTTATTTCTTTTTATGCTTTTTAAATGAAAATTTTTTAGGTCTTTGTCTTTTTTTGAATTTTTTTCTTCCTTTAAATGAGGATCTTTTGTCGTCTTTTTCAACTACATCATCTGTTTTTTTACCAAAATATTTAGGATTATTGGTAAAGCCAAAAGATTTTTTCTTGTCCTTAAATTTTGATTTTTTATCTTCATCTTTTTTAAAGAATTTCTTTTTGCCTTTAAAATTAGATTTATTGTCATTTTCTTTTTTGAAAAATTTCTTCTTTTCTCTAAAATCAGGTTTTTTATCATTATCTCTTTTAAAGAACTTCTTTTTATCTCTGAAGCTACGTTTTTTGTTATCATTAAATTTTCTTTTTTTGTTAAATCGAGCCTTACCTTTTTTACCACCCCTAAAACTTTTCTTTTGACCTCTATCTCTTTGAGGTGGTTTGTGATTTGGATCTATTAATTTACTTATAGAATTCCACATGGATCGATCACTTGGAGTTAAAAAGGTTAAAGCGGAACCCTCTTTACCAGCTCTACCGGTTCGTCCTATTCGATGAACATAATCTTCTGGAACTTGTGGTAGATCGTAATTAATAACATGTTTGATCACTGGGATATCTAATCCCCGTGCTGCAACATCAGTTGCAATTAGGATACGACTGTGTCCATTTCTAAATCCATTGATAACTCTATCTCGTTTACTTTGTCTTAAGTTTCCATGAATAGCATCAGCTTTATGACCATCATATTTTAATCTTTTAACTATTTTATCTGCACCATGTTTAGTTTTAACAAATACTAAAATTGATCCACTTCTCACTACAAGTTGATTGATTAGTTCGTGATATTTTTTGTCCTGCGAAACTTCAAATGTTTCTTGTTTAATTTTATCAATTGGGGCTGACAAAGATCCAACAGATATTCTCTCAGGATTATTTAAATACCTTTGAGATATTTTTAATATGTTGTTTGGAAGGGTTGCTGAAAATAACAATGTTTGATGTTTTTTTGGGACAAAATTTAAAATCTGTTCTATTTGAGGAGCAAATCCCATATCAAGCATCCGGTCAGTTTCATCTAAAACTAAATAATTTACCTTAGATAAATCTAAACTTTTTCTCTTTAAGTGGTCATTAATTCTTCCAGGAGTTCCAACGATTATCCTTGCACGTCTGCCTAACTTTCTAAGTTGTTTTTGCATACTCTCACCACCAATTAAAAGAGCATTACCAATTCCTATTTCTCTAACATTTAATTTTAAAACAGTTGCCATTACCTGTGTTGCAAGTTCTCTTGTAGGACAAACAATTAAAGCCATCGCTTGTTTATCTTTAATTAATTTATCAATCATTGGAATTGTGAAGGCTAAAGTTTTACCTGTTCCAGTTTGAGCGGTCCCCAAAATATCTCTACCCTCAAGACTTATTGGAATTGATTGACTTTGAATTGGAGTAAGATTTTTAAAATCAGCAAGTTCAATTGACTTTTTGAGCTTATTTTCAATTTGTAAATCTGAGAAATTCATTTGGACAGGAAAAGGTATATAATAAGTATTTACGATGGATGCTTATATCTTTTTAAACCAAATACAATGAATAGTTTAATCAAAAATTAATCTCTAAAGTTTACAAATTCTATAGGAAGACCTATATCAATGGATTTTAAGACACTAATTGCTTCTTGAAGCTCATCTTTCTTTTTACCATCTACTCTCAATTCATCTCCTTGAATTTTTATTTGTATCTTTAGTTTAAGCTTTTTTATATCAGCAATTACTTTTTTAGCATTTTCCTGACTAATTCCTTCTTTTAACTCACTTACTTGTCTAATCGATCCACCTGAAGCACCTTCGGAACTTTTAACTTCAGATACTCTTGGATCTACTTTTCTTCTAATTAAATGAGTTTGTAGCAGTTCATTTACCTGTTTTAATTTTAATTCATCAGGTGCAGTAGTTGTAATTGTTTTGTCTTTTCGTTCTATTGAAATATGAAATCCTTTAAAATCATATCGATTACCAATTTCTCTTAAACAATTAGCTAAAGCGTTATCAAATTCTTGGTAATTTATTTTGCTTATAACATCAAATGACGGCATAGCTTATTTATATAATAGTTGTAATTGAGTTAATATAACAAAAAATAAAACTTAAGTAAGAACGCAAACAAATATTTTTATCGATTAAGAAGCAAAGGTTTTTTATTTTTTTTTTCTTTTACTTCATTTTTTTGATCACAATATTTTTTAAATGCATAAGCTGCTGATGCACTGCCAATAAGTATAAATTTTAATATCTTTAATTTAATGAGAGTTTTAATCATAATTAAATGTCAAACTTTTCTAATAAGAAGTGGATCACCAAATTGTAGAGAAATACAAAACAAGAAATATAGAATAGAAAAATTACTCCTTTAGAATTAAAGATGTATCCAGTTGAAGTTAAAAGTACAATAAAAAGGCTAATTGATAATGCAAGCTTTGATTGTGATTTTTTCTTTAAGTGAGATTTAAAAATATCCTCTTTCATAAGTATAATGATAATTATTAAAGATATTTATTCATTGTTAAATTTGTCCTGCCAATTGATTTATCTATTTTGGAATTGGTTACATTATTTTCTCAAGTTTCCAAGCTTCATCTTTAGCATTGAACTTTGCGTTCCAGTCTTTAGATCTTTGATCCTCAAATAAGGCATAAAATTTTTCTTCATCAGTGACATTTGCAATAAAAATCATTTTACCTTCACGAATGTGCGCCCATTCAAATGATGAAGTGCATTTTGCAAGATCATCTTTAAACATACTGTATAATTCATCTGCATCTTTTTTAGTTCCTTCATATGTTGTTGTTCCAACAAAGTTCATAGTTTTTCCTTTCTTTAATTACCTAAGCTAATTTAACAAATCCTGAACTAAGAGTCTAACTGCTTGAAATAGTAAAGACAAAAAGTATCAGTATTATTATTGAATGGGGGGTTGTGAAAAATTTATTATTCATTTAAAATATTAAATATGCTTAGTTATATTGTTCCATTTTTAGTTCTAATTTTAGTTGTGGTATTCATTCACGAATATGGCCACTATTATTTTGCTAGAAAATATGGAGTAGGTGTTACTGATTTTTCCATTGGATTTGGTAAAGAATTATTTGGTTGGAATGACAAATACGGAACACGCTGGAAAATATGTGCAATACCACTAGGGGGTTATGTTAAATTTTTTGGGGATAGAAATGTATATTCTCAAGCTGACCATAAAGAAATACTAGAAAAATATAGTAAAGAAGAACAAGAAAAATTGTTTACTTTAAAACCTTTGTATCAAAGGGCTTTAATTGTTTTTGGCGGTCCTTTAGCTAATTTCTTATTGGCTTTAGTTATATTTTTTTCAATTTATACTTTTGTTGGTAAAGATTTTACTCCAGCGGTTATAAATGAGGTGCAAAAAGATAGCCCAGCAATGTCTGGAGGCCTTAAAAATCAAGATATAATTTTAGAAATAGATGGAAATAAAGTTCAAAGTATTATGGAAGTTTCTAAATTTATATCCATGTCCACAGGAGATGATATAGATTTTAAAGTTAAACGTTCTTATGACGAATTAATTTTAAAAGTGAAACCTAACATCGTTGAGGGTGAGGATGGATTAGGTAATAAAATCAATAAAAGAATGGTTGGAATAAAACTTGGGGCTTATAATAATGAAGTAAATCATGTTAAATTAGGTCCTGCCCAGGCAATATACCATGCAGCTCATGAAATATATTATGTCAGCACTTCATCACTAAAATATATTGGTGGTATGATCATGGGAAAAGCGGATACTTCCCAACTTGGTGGTCCAATTAGAATTGCAAAGATCTCTGGACAAGTTGCAACCTTTGGAGTGATAGCTTTTATAAGCATGATGGCTTATATTTCGATTAGTTTAGGATTAATTAATTTGTTTCCAATACCTATGCTTGATGGAGGTCACTTAATGTTTTATGCATTTGAAAGTATTTTAGGGCGTCCCTTGTCACAAAAAACGCAAGAAGGATTTTTTCGAATCGGTATGTTTTTGTTGCTATCATTAATGTTTTTCACAACCTTTAATGACCTAAAAGATTTAGGTTTATTTAGTTAATAAAACTTTTCTCAACACCAAAAAATCAAGTAATATCAACACTTATTTAAATTATTACAATATCTTGTGGTATTTTTATTTTTTAACACTAAAAAAAAGCTTGATTTATCAATGTTTATGGCAAATATAAATATTAACCAACAAAACCGGAGCTAAAATGAATAAAAAACAACTGATTGCACAGCTTTCTGGCTCATTAAATTTGAGTAAAGCGGATGCAGAACGAACATTTGATACGATTACCAACACTATTTTAGATGCTTTAAAAGGTGATGATTCAGTGAAAATAGCTGGATTTGGTACGTATAAAGTAGCAAAACGTAAAGCAAGAGTTGGAAGAAACCCTAGAACTGGTGAGCAAATCCAAATTGCTGCCTCTCAAAAGGTAAAATTTTTACCAGCAAAAGCTTTAAAAGAAGTATTCAATAAATAGTCATTTTTTAACAGCCCTAATATAAAAATATACACGTTAGGGCTGTTTCTATATGCAAATACTGCATATCCAATTTTCCTAATCAGCGTTAGTTTTCAGTTTTATTAAAAAATATAACTTCGTGATTAACAGTGGAGGTCTTATGACTAAATTAATAAAAAGAATATCTGCACCACTTCTTAGTTTAATATTTTTATTAAGCATGAGTAGTGCAGGAATGGCAGAAACAACTGTTTCTGCTGAAGTTCAAGCTATATTCAATTCACTACTATTTTTGATGTGTGGTTTCATGGTCATGTTTATGGCAGCAGGTTTTGCAATGCTAGAATCTGGTATGGTAACTTCAAAAAGTGTTTCAGTAATTTGTGCAAAGAACATTGGTCTTTACTCAATTGCCGGAATAATGTTTTGGTTGTTTGGATATAACTTAGCGTATGGAATTCCAGAAGGTGGATACATCGGAACATTTACTCCATGGTCAGATGCAAGTTCAGTTGAAACTGGATATGCAGATGGTTCTGACTGGTATTTCCAAATGGTTTTCTGTGCAACAACAGTTTCAATTTGTTCAGGAGCAATGGCTGAAAGAGTTAAACTATGGCCGTTCTTTCTATTCGCAGCAATTTTAGCTGGAATTATTTATCCTATCGTAATGGGTTGGCAGTGGGGTGGAGGCTGGTTAGCAGAACTTGGCTTCTCAGATTTCGCTGGTTCGACTTTAGTACACTCAACAGGTGGTGCAGCTGCACTAGCTGGGATAATGTTGCTAGGTGCGCGAAATGGAAGATTTGGCAATAAAGGTGAAGCTAAAGCGCTTAAACCTTTTGCTGCTTCTTCAATTCCATTAGTAACAATAGGTGTATTTATCCTATGGTTAGGTTGGTTTGGATTCAATGGTGGATCTCAATTAGCTATTGGAACATTTGATGATGCAGTTGCTGTATCAGGTATATTTATCAATACCAATCTTGCTGCCTGTGGTGGTGTAATGGCCGCGGCTATAATTACAAGATTGATATATGGTAAAACAGATGTTGTACAAATGTTAAACGGAGCAATCGGTGGATTAGTTGCAGTAACTGCAGAACCATTGGCACCAACTCCTTTAGCTGCAATTTTCATTGGAGCTATTGGTGGTTTAATCGTTGTATTTGGAACTAAATTATTATTCAGTTTCAAACTTGATGATGTTGTAGGTGCAATTCCAGCTCACATGTTTGCTGGAATTTGGGGAACACTTGCAGTTCCACTAACAAATACTGATGCATCTTTTAGTGCACAAGTAATTGGTGTGCTATCAATTAACATTTTTGTATTTGTCGTGTCATACATTGTGTTCTCGATTATGAAAGGAACATTTGGAATTAGACTAAGTAAAGAGGCTGAGACCAAAGGTACAGACGTAACTGAAACAGGTGTAATCGCATACGCAATACGAGACTAATTGCATGCAATATAGGGGCTCTTCGATCTCCATGTCGTTATCTCATTGAAGAGCTCCTAACTAAACAAAATTAGCTTAATATCTCTCTCTTGCTAGTTAGTTAAGGCCCCGAAAGGGGCCTTTTTATTTTACAATACCTTTTAGAGTTTCTAGGACTTCTCTAGCATGGTCTTTAACTTTAACATTATACCATACTTTTATAATTTTACCTTTTTTATCAATTAGGTAAGTGGACCGGATTATACCCATAAACTCTCGACCCATAAATTTTTTTTTACCCCAAACTTTATATTTTTTTAGAAGCTTCAGCTCTTCATCGGCTAGTAAATCAAATTTTATCTTATATTTATCTCTAAATTTATCATGAATATCTAAACTATCTTTTGAAATACCATATATTTCACAATCTAATTTTTTAAAGCTTGAAAGAAGTTTATTAAAATCATTTGTTTCAGTAGTGCATCCAGGAGTATTATCCTTCGGATAGAAATACAAAACAACATATTTTCCAACAGAGTCTTTTAATGAATAATTTTTTTTAGATGTTGATTTAGAACTGAAAGCTGGCGCTTTAGAGTTAATTTTTAACATATTTTTTTATAGAATTATATTGAATTTAAGTTAATTTATATAAAATTATGAAAATTAAATCAGCGCAGTCTTTAGTTGCAGAAGCACTGAAAGATATAAAAACAATTGATACTGATCAAGCATTCAAAATGGTTGAGGATAACAGTTGTAATCTAATTGATATTAGGGACGTGCGAGAATTAGAAAAAGAAGGTAGAATTGAAAAATCACATCACATCCCAAGAGGGATGATGGAATTTTGGTTGGATCCAAATAGTCCTTACTTTCAACAAGGTAAACTTGATCAATCAAAAGAAATGGTATTGTTTTGTGCCGGAGGTTTACGATCAGCTCTTGCTGCTAAAACATTAAAAGAAATGGGTTTTGAAAAAGTTTCACACATAGATGGTGGATTTGGAGCTTTAAGAAATAGTAAATTTAAAATAGTTTAATTATTATTTAATTCTTCTAGGGCGTATTCTAATCGGTCTTGTCCCCAAAAGATTTTGTTATTAACTACAAATGTAGGCGATCCAAAAATTTCTTTTTTGAAGGCTTCATTTGTAATACCCTTTAATTCATCCTTAATTTTTTGGTTGGTAATACCCTCAAAAAATTGTCTATGATCTATACTTAAATTATTTAGTAATTTAGTAATATTTTCTTCTTTAGTTAAATCTATATCATTTTGCCAATAGGCATTAAAAAAAGTTTCCAAATATTCTTTTTTTTTATTTTCTTCTACGAATAAGTAGCCTCTCATAATATAAAGAGAATTAATTGGAAATTTTGAATTCCAAATAAAATTTATTTTATTTTTTTTTGAAATTAACTCACAATCATTTTTCATATTTTTTAATTTAAATGTATTGAAAGCTGGAGCTGTTATCCCAACTAAATTATGTAGTCCACCTAGTAAAATAGGTTTAAATTTAAATTTGATGTTTTCAATTTTAATAATATTTTTATAAGCAATAAAGGCATATGGACTGATTATATCAAAATAAAAATCTATATGATCACTCATACAGATTTATTCTCTTCGCATAAAAAATTCTGATTATCCAATAAATAAATATACCAAATGGACCTATCAAGTATGTAGTTATCAATGGTACTGCAAGTAGGACTTTATTGATGGAAAATTTTTGAGCATCCTTAACAATCCAACCCCCAACAAATAAATTTATAGCTATGAAATGAGTCCAGAAAATCATTAAGTACAATGAGTCCTCAAATAACCTAGATAATTCATTTAGACCCAAATAAAGATTAAAATTACCATTAAAATCGTAACCAATTAGGAAGGATTTATATAAAATAAAAACATATGTACCACTTAGTAATACAAATGGAAAAATCGAAGTTATAAAAAATTTACATAAGTAAGATTGTGGAAAAAAGATCAAAATAAGCCAGAAAGGGATAACCCCTAAATTAATCCACATATAAAGTATTTCAATTGTAAAATAAGTATAAATTTGTTCGATCATTTAAGTATATTATATTCAATCTAATCATGATTCCTATAAGAAATAGAAAAAAAACTCTTCAAGTCACAGTAGATGAAATGAGAAGTTTTGCTTTTGCATATGTTGAAAAGTACGCACCTTCTAAGCAACAACTTAAAACGTATTTATTAAAAAAATACATGAAACTCTCTGCATCTGATACAAGAAAAAATGATGTTAATAAACTAATCGATATTGTTTTATCTGACTTAGAAAAAAATAAATTTATTAACGATCAATTTTACTCTGAAAGTAAAGCAAAGAGCATGGTGCAAAGAGGACATTCACTAAATAAAATTCGCAACTATTTAATGGGAAAAGGAATAAATCAAGAGTTTATTAAAGATACAGTCAATAAGATTAGAGAAGATAACTGTGATCAAGATTTCTTTTCTGCAATAAAAATTTGTAAAAAAAAAAGAATAGGACCTGCAAGAGCTGAAGATAATAGAACTTTATTTTACAAAAAAGACATATCATTATTAGCAAGAAATGGTTTTGATTTTGAAACCTCAAAAAAAGTTATGGATATAGAAAAAGATGAATTTTTAAAGATTATTAATTTACTCTAAATTGTTTTTATCCTCATCTTCTAAAAGACGATTAATTTTATTTCTAATATAATTTTTTACAAAAACAAAAATTAATAAGCCAAAAATCGAGACTGAAACAATTATAATTAATATAATTCTTAGCTGTTCATCCATTATAGTATAGTTTTACTTTTTAAAATTAAACTTGTATTTTTTAAATTGGGCTTACCGTATAAAATTTCATTTCCATTAAAATCAGTTACTTCTCCACCTGCATGACTCAAAATTGCATGACCGGCTGCTATATCCCACTCATAAGCTCTTGGTTCTGCAACATAACCATCGTACTCACCTGTAGCAACTACACAAAATTTTAAGGAACTTTTCATTTTAATATTTTTCTCTACTCTTAAGTTATTATAAATTTTTTGGATTTCAGGCTTAATTTTATTCGAGTAAGAAATAAATTTAATTGGACCTGTATTTTTTGTAATTGAGTCACAGAGATTTATTTCCTTCCCATTTTTAAGTTCATACGCATTACTTTCTCCATAAGAGTAAAACATTCTTTTCTTAGCTGGAGCATTAATTAGTCCTGCAACTGGTTTATTATCCATTATTAATCCAGCATTAATTGTAAATTCTTCTAAATTATTTATATAATCGTATGTTCCATCTATTGGATCAATAAGCCAAAAATTTTTTAAATTTGACTTATTTTTATTCTCTAAACTTTCTTCAGAAATTATAGGTATTTTTGGTGTGATCTTAGATATTTCTTTTGTAATAAGCTCGTTTACTTCTATGTCACCATTGCTCACAGGGGTGTTGTCTGATTTAATTTTTTTTATTAGTCCTTTTGCTCTCAGATCAATAGCCAAGTCTCCAGCAATTAAAAAACTTTCAACTAAATCCTTAACTACCTTTTTTAAATCCATTTTTATTTACCAAGTTTTCTAAGTTCGATGTTATTTGCATTAATTACTTTTTTACCGGCATTTTCAAAATTCACAGTGACTTTATCATTTATAATAGATTGTACCTGTCCTATTCCCCATTCTTTATTGTTTGGATTAGTGACTTTGTCACCTGGTTCATAATCTAAAATCATTTAATTTAACTTATATTGTAAATCAGTATAAATACCACAATATGAAAAAAGAATTAAACTCTTTAGGTTTTAATAAAAAACCATCAGATACTACTGTAGTTGTAGCTATGTCTGGTGGTGTAGATTCATCTACTGTTGCAGGAATGATGAAGAAAGAAGGTTATAAAGTTATAGGTATCACCTTAAAGTTATACGATGATGGTAAGGAAGTAGCAGCCTCAAAACAATGCTGCTCTGGTCAAGATATTATGGATGCAAAACGAGTAGCTAATAAATTAGATATTGAGCATAAAATTTTATATTATCAGGATAAATTTAAACAAGGGGTAATAGACAATTTTGTTGAAAGCTATTTAAAAGGTGAAACTCCTATTCCTTGTGTGCAATGTAATCAAACTGTAAAATTTAAAGATTTATTTGAGGTGTCTAAAGATCTTAATGCTGATGCATTAGTAACAGGTCACTATGTAAAAAGTGTTACAGAAAAAAATACAACAAACATGTACAGAGCAATAGATGAGAAAAGAGATCAAAGCTATTTTTTATTCAATACAACTAGAGAGCAATTAGACTATTTAAGATTTCCCTTAGGTGGAATTTTGAAAGATAAAACTAGAGAGATAGCAATGAATTTAGATTTGAATGTTGCTGATAAACCAGACAGCCAAGATATTTGTTTTGTTCCAAATGGAGATTATGCATCAGTTATACAAAAATTTAGACCCGACTCATTTCAAAAGGGAAATATTAAAAACTTAAATGGAGAAGTTATAGGTGTTCATGATGGTATTATTAATTTTACAATAGGTCAGCGAAAAGGGATAAAGGTTTCAGATAAAGAGCCTCTTTATGTACTTAAAATTAATTCTGATAAAAATGAAATAATTGTAGGTCCAAAAGAAAAGCTTGGAAAACAAATAATTTCATTAAAAAATATAAATTTGCTAGCCTCTAATAAAGATTTAAAAAAAAAAATTTTTGTAAAAGTAAGATCTACCGGAGATTTACTGGAAGCTAATATAAATTTAAAAGATAATCAAACAGGGATTGTTAATCTAACTTTGCCAGAGAATGGTATTTCACCTGGACAAGCTTGTGTTTTTTATAACAAAGATCAGTTTGGCTATAAAGTTCTTGGTGGTGGGTGGATTAAAGAATAGAAGCTGGTTTATTTCTTTTTGTTTTTTCTTTTAGCTCTTCTTTTTTTTGAGCCTTGTTTTCTTCGACCTCTATGTTTTTTTGGGTAACTCATTCAATCCTATTTTAATTATATTGACGTTTTTCATGGGATATAGCATTGTCTTTTAAACATATCAAATTTTATTATGAGTAGCTCTTTTAAGACTTTTCTTAAGCATACAGCTAAAGATTTTCATAATCAGTCAGTAAACCCTCCAGTAGTTAGAGCGTCCACGATAATTTTTAAATCAATGAAAGATATAAGAAAAACTCAGGCTAAAGCTCAAAAAAATCCAATTGGTGGTCATTACGATTATGCAAGGCAAGGCACATCAACTACTTATATTTTACAAAAAATTTTAACTAAGCTTGAGGAAAGTTATCATGTTTTTACAACACCAACAGGTTTCGGGGCAGTTTTTTTAGCAATTTTTAGCGTCACCAGACCTGGAGATGAAATCATTGCAGCAGATCCAGTTTATAGTCCAACAAGAATATTGACTGAAAATTATTTAAAAGATTTCAATATTAAAACAACTTTTTATAATCCTCATGATCTTAAAACTTTAGAAAAAAATATTACGAAAAAAACAAAGTTAATTTTTGTAGAAAATCCAGGAAGTAATTCTTTTGATTTTCAAGATCTAGGAAAAATAATTTCTATTGCCAAAAAAAATCAAATTTTAACTGCTATGGATAACACTTGGGGAACACCATACTTTTTAAAACCAATAAAACTTGGATTTGATATGGCAATTGTTTCTGCAACTAAATATTATTCTGGTCATTCTGATGTTATGGGGGGATCTTTGGCAGTAAATAAAAAAGTATTTCCCAAAGTTAAGGCTGCAGAGAAGATTACTGGTTTAAGACTAGGTCCTGATGATGCTTATTTGATTACTAGAGGTTTAAGAACCTTAGATGTCAGACTAGATAGACACAGAGAAAATACTAAGAAAGTAGCTAAATTTCTCTCAAAATTTAAAAATATAAAACTGCTTTATCCTTATAAAAAACGTTCTTACAATTTTAAAATGTGGAAGAAATATTATTCAGGGGCTTCTGGTTTGATGGGTTTAAAAATAAAATGTCAAAATATTAATTCAGTTAGAAAATTTGTTAATTCATTAAAATTATTTGGCTATGGTTATAGTTGGGGTGGATTTGAAAGCTTAGCTTTACATCAAGAGTATAGAGAAACTGGAACTCGAAAATTTTTAAAATTAGCAAAAGATGAACATCTTGTGAGATTACATATTGGATTAGAAGATCCTAGCGACCTTATCGCAGATATAAAGCAAGCTCTCAAACATTTAAAGTAATTTGTTATGGCCAATGAAAAATTCTTTAGAAACAAAACAGCTCTAGTAACTTTAATAGCTGCTTGTTTGGTAGTTTTAATATCATTAGGGGTTAGACAAACTTTTGGTTTGTTCTTTATGGATTTTAAAGAAGATTTAGGAATTTCATTGACAGAGGCTGGACTTTCAATAGGATTACAAATGTTAATGTGGGGACTTACTGGACCCATATTTGGTGCAATAGCAGATAAATATGGTGGTCATAAGGCTATAGCCTTAGCGTTTGTTTTTTTTATTGCAGGGATTTATTTTCTTTACGCGGGTCCAAATACAGGAATATTTTTTCAAATAGATATGGGCATTTTGGTTGGAATTGGTTTAGGTGGAACTGCTATTAGCATCCCCATGGCTATAGTTGGTAAACATTTTCCATTATCTAATAGAACAATTGCAATGAGTTTAGTCACAGCAATAGGTTCATTTGGATATTTTTTGTCTCCACTTTTAACAACATATTCATTAAGTGAAAATGGATGGCAAATTACATTAATTGCTTTTCTTGTTGCCTTATTTATAGGTTTAATAGTTTCTTATTTTGTAAGATCTCCATCTTTAGAACAAAGTATTGAAACACCAAATTCGCAAAGTACTTTAGAGGCAATTAAAGAGGCATTTGCCTCAAAAAGTTATATTCTTTTAGTCTCTGGTTTTTTTGTTTGTGGTTTTCATATTACATTAGTAG
Organism: uncultured Pelagibacteraceae bacterium; assembly: GCA_902619815.1. Classification (GTDB taxonomy): domain Bacteria; phylum Pseudomonadota; class Alphaproteobacteria; order Pelagibacterales; family Pelagibacteraceae; genus Pelagibacter. The sequence goes on along the minus strand of CACNGH010000001.1, from coordinate 83,967 downwards.
GAACACATGTTCCAACTTATGTAGTTGATAGAGGATTAGAAAGCTGGACTGCAGCAGCAATATTATCTTTGATTGGATTATTTAATATAATCGGTTCACTTTTGAGCGGTTACTTATCAACTAAAATTAGTAAAAAAATTATCTTGAGTGTAATTTATTCTTTAAGAGGGCTATCAATTATTTTTTTCATATTTCTACCAGCTAGTAATATTAATGCTTTTATTTTTGGTGCTAGCTTTGGTTTCTTGTGGTTGTCAACGGTACCCGCTACAAGTGGAATAGTTGCTCATATGTTCGGAACAAAATATTTAGGGCTACTTTATGGGATTGTCTTTTTAAGTCATCAAGTAGGCTCATTTTTTGGAGCATATCTAGGTGGTTTATTTCATGATCTTTATGGTTCATATGATTATGCGTGGTATTTAGCAATTGCGTTGTCAGTTTTTGCTGCAATAATTCACCTTCCAATAAAAGAAGAAGCTGTATTAAGGTTAAAAACAAGTTAAATTGAGTACTTTTAAAATTTTAAACGATATTAATTCGTCAGGTAAACCTTACGTTATCTACAAAACAACAAAAGGGTTTGACTTATTTACAGATTTCTCAAAAAAAATGATCTTGTCTAAAAAAAATATAATCAATTTTTTTAAATCAATTTCTTCCAATAAAAAAAAAATCAAAAAAACAGATCTATATGTTGGTTTTTTTGGTTATGAATTATTAAATCATCTAATTGGAATTAAATTTCCTAAACAAAAAACTAACCATTTTCCAAAGGGAATATTTTATAAACCTGAAACTTTATTAAGTTTAAATGAAAATTTATCTTTCAAAGCTCCACTGATAGAAAATAAAAACAAAAAATTTAAAATAAATATTCATAGAAAAAATTACACAAAAATTTTTAATAAGTTTAAAAAAAAAATTAGACAAGGAGAAACATATCAAATTAAAATTTGTACTAAATATAAAAATAAATCAAAAATAGATCCTTTAGATTTCTTCTGCAGATTATCCAAATCTAATCTTGCTCCAGAGGCTTTTTTAATTAAAGACAAAAATTATTCAGTAATTAGCTGCTCCCCAGAAACATTAATTGAAAAAAAAGGAAAATCAATATTAACTAAACCAATAGCAGGTACTCTAAAGAAAAATAAAAAATTAAATAAAAGTAAAGCCCTTAAATATTTCAGGAAAAATATAAAGGAGACTAAAGAGCATAATATGATTGTTGATATGGAACGGAGTGATTTATCACGTATTTGTGTTCCGGGATCAGTTAAAATCAAAAAAGAAAAAACTGTAGAAGAATACAAGGACCTTTTTCACTATGTGACCTTGATAAAAGGTAAATTGAACGAAAAAGCTAAAACTATTGATATAGTTAAATCAATGATGCCTGGTGGTTCGGTAATAGGGTGTCCTAAAATAAGCACACTTAATCTTCTAAATAAGCAAGAAAAAGAAAATAGAAATATTTATACAGGCAGTTTTGGTTACATTAAATTTAATGGGGATATGAGGTTTAACATTATTATACGTTCAATACTAAATTTTAAAAATACTTCAGAAATTTCAGTTGCCTCAGGTGTTGTCATTGATAGCAACGCCAATCATGAGTTTAATGAAAATTTTATAAAAGCAAAAGCCTTAATAGATTTATTTAGATGATATATGTGATTGATCATAAAGACTCCTTTACTCATAACGTAGTCCATCAGTTATCTTTGTTTGATAAAGTTAAATGCACAAATTATGATGAGATTAATAATCAATATTTAAAAAGAGCATCAACAATTGTTTTATCTCCAGGACCTGGCTCACCAAAAGATTATCCAATCACTAGCAAAATTTATAAAAATTATAAAGGAAGAAAAAGAATAGTAGGTATCTGTTTAGGATTTCAGCAGATATTATATTGTGAAGGTGCCGAAATAATACAACAAAAACAAATTTATCATGGTTTTCAGTCTGAAATAAAAGTTATAAGCAGAAATTCTATTTTTCAACATAATGACAAATATAAAGTAGGTCGTTACCATTCTTTAAAGTTGAAAGAACCTTTTTACTCACAAAATTTTGACATAACAATGAGATGTGATATTTCAGGTTCGGCAATGGCATTAGAAAATAACACTGATAAAATTTATGGATTTCAATTTCACCCTGAATCATTTTTAACTGAAAATGGTAACCTACTTATTAAAAAAATCTTATCAGCTTAAAGATCTAAAAGAGACAAAATTTCAAGATCTCTGGGGCGATCATGGTGTATTCACAACTATGTGGATTTATGGTTCATCTCCGAAGATCCTTTTCTTTAATGAGCATATTCAAAATTTATTAAAATCAATAAAAAAATATAAAATTTTTAAATCTTCTATAAAAAAAGATATTAATAAATTGATTAAAAATAATTTAGACCCTAAAAAAAATTATAATCATTTGTTGAGAGTTGCTGTAAATAAAAAAATAATATCAATATCTTTAAGGAAAAGAATTAAACCAAAACTTGATTTCAACTTAAAACTTGTAAAATTAAAAAGAGAAAAACCTGAATATAAAAATCTTAAATATAAGGAAATTTTAAAATATCTGTCAAAAATGGACAACTCTAGAACTGATATTGGATTATGTTCAGAAAAAAAAATATTTGAAACTGGTACTTCAAACATTTTTCTTGTAAGCAATAATAAATTATATTCTCCTGCAAAAAATTGCTATAAAGGAATTACTTATAAATTTTTTAAGTCTAAAATAAAAAAAATAATTAAAAAAGATATAATGATTGATACATTGTCGAAATATGATGAAATTATTTTGATAGGCTCGGGTAAAGGTGTCGCCTCTGTTAAGACTGTAGACAAAATTGGATGGAAAAGAAAAAGTTTAAAAATTTATAATTTACTAAATAATCATTATTCAGTAGCTGCAAAAAAATATCCAAGGTATTAATTGATGGTTAAAGATCCCAATAATCCTTGCCTTTTTTGTAATTCTAAAACAAGCGGTATCGCCCATGAAAATGAACTAGCATATGCAAGTTACGACACATATCCTGTATCTAATCTTCATTGCCTAATTATCCCCAAAAGGCATCTAAGTGATTACTTCGATTTAACTAATGATGAGTTAATAGCATGTAATGATCTGATAAAAAAAATAAAAACTGAAATCACCTCAAAAGATAAAACTGTTAAAGCATTTAATATCGGTACAAATGCTGGAAAAATTTCAGGCCAATCTATTATGCATTGTCATATTCATATCATACCTAGAAGAAACGGAGATGTAGAGAATCCTCAAGGTGGAGTTAGGTCTGTGATTCCTAAAAACCAACACTACAAACGAAAAATATAAATTCTACGTTGATATTAAGGACAAAATAACCAATAGTTTATGTTGATATGAAGATTTAACTAGATTAGAAAAACTTTAAAATTATATCAAAATAATTTAATTTAAAGGTAAAATGTTAAATACAAATCCATTTTCTACTTTAGCAGAAATAGTTTCTCCAATTGCAATGCAAGGTTTTATTATTGCAATGGTAGTATTAATTGCAGCTGGAACAATTATCCAAATGATTTCTCACAGGAACTTAACATATTTTTTTAATAATGCTAAAAAAGCAAAACTTAATGCAACCAAAGAACTTGGAGTTGGAGAAAAAGTATCTATAGTTGCAAAGACAACTGTTTACGATATTGGCACTACCTCTGAACTTGGGTTTGGCAAAAGAAGATTAGCACATGTACTTGGAATGTATGGTACGATTTTATTTTGGGTTGCATCAGCTGTTTTAGTTTTTGGTTATACAGGTGCCGAGAAGTCATCCTCAACTATTTGGTCTATAATATGGCATATAGGAGCAATACTAACATGTGTTGGTGGATATTGGTTCTGGTTTTTTTTAAGAGTGGATGTATCAGCTGAAGCTCATCCTTGGTATAGAATAATTAAAGCAGACTTATTTGTTTTAGCCCTATTAGCTTGTGCAACGTTTGGTTTGCTATGGTCATATACTCAGTTCAATGGACAAATTGGATTATCATATTTATTTTTAACTTTATTTGTAGTTTCAAATTTAATTTTATTTGGAGGAATTTACTGGTCTAAATTTGCACACATGTTTTATAAACCTGGTGCTGCAATTCAAAAAAATTTGGCAGAAGCTGACGGATCAAGAGATAATCTACCACCACCAGCAGATGTGCCCGAGCAATTTGGCTTAGGTATAAAAAGAGAAGAGCCAAAACATTATTAATATGATAACAAGAAAAGGAAATAATTAAATTATGTCAACTTTTGTATATATGACTAGATGTGACGGATGTGGTCACTGTGTAGATATTTGCCCTTCAGATATAATGCACATTGATGAAAATATAAGACGTGCCAAAAATATAGAACCTAATTTTTGTTGGGAATGTTATTCGTGTGTAAAAGCTTGTCCTAATCACGCAATTGATGTCAGAGGTTATGCTGATTTTGCTCCGATGGGCCACAGTGTAAGAGTCAGAAGAGAAGAAGAAAAAGGTACTATTTCTTGGAAGATTAAATTTAGAAATGGAACTACTAAGGACTTTGTCTCACCGATAACAACAAAACCTTGGGGGAAATTTATTCCAAAATTAGCTGAAGGTGATAAACCTAATCAAGGAGAGATTAATTCTCAAAGATTATATACTGAACCAGAAGGACTTAATATTGATGGTGAACTACCAAGTGTTCCAAAAGATTCTTTTAAAAAAGGTGTTTATTATTAATGGCAAAACATAAAACACATTACGAGGATTGTGATATTTTAGTTGTTGGTGGAGGAATGGCAGGTACAGGTGCTACTTTTGAAGCAAGACACTGGGGTAGAGATATGAAAATTGTTTGTGTTGAAAAAGCTAACATAGATAGAAGTGGTGCTGTTGCCCAAGGTCTTTATGCAATCAATTGTTATATGGGAATGCAATGGGGCGAAAATCAACCCGAAGATCATGTTCGATATGCAAGAAATGATTTAATGGGAATGGTAAGAGAAGATTTAGGTTACGACATGGCTCGTCACGTAGACTCCACTGTTCATATGTTTGATGAATGGGGTCTTCCTATGATGAAGAACGAAGAAACTGGAAGATATTTAAGAGAAGGTAAATGGCAGATCATGATACATGGTGAAAGTTATAAACCAATTGTTGCAGAAGCAGCAAAAAAATCTGCAGATAAAATTTATAATAGAATTATGATTACTCATCTTTTAATGGACGAAGCTCAAGAAAATAGAGTAGGTGGTGCTGTTGGATTTAATATGAGAACTGGAGATTTTCATGTTTTTAGAGCGAAAGCAGTAATTGTTTCAGCAGGTGGCGCTTCACATATATTTAAACCAAGAGCCGTTGGCGAGGGAATGGGTAGAACATGGTATGCTCCGTGGAGTAATGGTTCAGCTTATGCATTACCTATTGCTGCTGGAGCTAAAATGACACAAATGGAAAATAGAATTGTGTTATGTAGATTTAAAGATGGTTATGGTCCTGTTGGTGCATACTTCTTACACCTAAAAACTTATACGCAAAATGCTAATGGCGAAAACTACGAAAAGAAATGGTATGATCAAACTAAAGAATTAGTAGGTGAATATATTGATCATCATCCAACTCCAACTTGTCTAAGAAATCATGCATTTATTCAAGAAACTATGGCAGGTGGTGGACCAATTCAAATGGTTACAACAGAGGCATTTCAAGATCCACATTTAGAAACGGTAGGTTGGGAGAATTTTTTAGGAATGACTGTGGGTCAGGCCGTAGTTTGGGCATCTCAAAACATTGATCCAAAATATACAAATCCAGAGCTAACTACTTCAGAACCATATGTAATGGGTTCGCATGCTACTTGTTCAGGAGCTTGGGTTAGTGGACCTGAGGATTTATCTCCTCCAGAATATTTTTGGGGATACAACAGAATGCTTACAATCGATGGTCTATTTGGTGCGGGAGACACTGTAGGTGGAAGTGCACATAAATTTTCTTCTGGATCATTTACAGAGGGAAGGTTAGCTGCAAAAGCTGCTGTTAAATACATAGAGGATAAAAAAGCAGACGGATTAAAGGTATCAGATAAACAATGTGAGGATTTTAAGGCTAAAGTTTACAAACCACTTGAAACCTACAAAGTTGCACAAAATGAAATAACTGGTGGAACCGTTTCTCCGAGTTATATTTCTCCAATCCAAGGACTTCAGCGTTTACAAAGAATTATGGATGAATATGTTGGCGGTATAGCTACAAACTATATGACTAACGCTAATATGTTAAAAAGAGGTTTAGAGCTTCTGACTTGGTTGGAAGAAGACTTAGAAAATGTTGGAGCTGAAGATTATCATCAACTTATGAGAGCTTGGGAGCTTAAACATAGAGCTCTTACATCTCAGTGTGTAACAGAACACACAATGTTTAGAGAAGAAACTAGATGGCCAGGTTATTATTATAGAGGAGATCATATGAAACTTGATGATGAAAACTGGCATTGCCTAACAGTTTCTAGAAGAGATCCTAAAACAGGTAAATTTAGTCTTGAGAAAGTTCCTGTTTACCATATGGTTGATGAGAACGAGAAGAAAAAAGCTTCTTAAATTCAATACTAATTAATTATTATGGATATTTTATCAAAATCGGATGATGAAATATACGAATTAGCCAAACCAATTTGGGATAATTTAGTAAAGTCATCTAACCTTAAAGATTATGGTGGATTTACAAGAGATTTCTCTACTCAGATGCTTTTTGGAGCAAATGAAGTTGAATTAGGTAAACAGTGGGCAAATAATAAGCTAATTGTTAATTTACAGGAAACATTTGAACCTTTTGGATGTTTAAGAAGAGGTGAACACGTCACTGTTTTGATAAAACAGACAAACAAAGAACTTCCAGGAGAGTTCTTAGGAAGATTGGTTTTAGGTATAGAAGACAATCTTATAAAAGTTTTTGGTGCAACAATTTACTAATCAAAAAAAATTATTGTAATTTAAATAATTATTTGACAAATTATTTACTGGGTGTATGGACTTGTTAGATGCACCATTCTGAAATAAAAATATTTAATAAACTCCCTAGATTTAAAATATCATATATTAAAGCAGGTATTTTAGTGAGTTTACTTGCATACTGGGGTGTAATTTTAGTTGGAACTTTTGTTACTTTTAACTAAATTATTTTTAGGACGCTTTTTTTAAGTTTATATGGAAGTCTTTTTACCAATAGCACAAGTATTTGTTAATCCGATAGAAATACTTCTACTAAGTGCAATTGTTGGAGTCCTTTCAGGATTATTTGGAGTTGGAGGTGGTTTTTTAATGACCCCTTTTTTAATTTTTCTAGGTATTCCTCCTGCTTATGCTGTTGCAAATGAAGCTAATAATATTTTAGCCACATCAGTATCTGGATCAACAACATACTATTTAAAAAATATTTTGGATTATAAAATGGGTTTTATCATAGTTATTGGTGGAGCGATCGGTACTACATTAGGAATTTATACATTCACATACTTTAAAGGTATTGGAAAAATAGATACGGTAATTTCATTAGCTTATATGTATATACTAGCGATCATTGGAACTTTGATGCTAGTAGAAAGTTTAAAAGAAATCGATCAAGCAAAAAGAAATGTTTTAACAAAAAAAAAAGCTCACGTTCATTACTGGATACATGGTCTACCACTTAGAATGAGATTTCCTAAATCAAAATTGTATGAGAGTATTTTTACCCCAATTATTATAGGACTTATTGTTGGATTTATTGCCTCTATTATGGGAATTGGTGGTGCTTTCATACTAGTACCTGCAATGATTTATATAATAAAAATGCCTACTAAATTAGTTCCAGGAACTTCTTTGTTTGTAACAATTTTCGTAAGCGTGATAGTCACTTTCTTACACTCGTTTAATTATGGATCAATAGATTTACTTTTAGTTTTAATGTTAGTTATAGGCTCAATAATTGGAGTTCAAGTAGGTCAAAAAGTTGGCGAGAGAATTGATAGCTCTGGATTGCGAGCTTTACTTGCAATATTATTATTAATTGTTGGAATAGCTATTGCATATGACACTTTCTTTGCAAATGGAATTTTAATTAATGTTCAATCAATAAAAAGTAAAGACCTCAATTTTTTTTCAGAATTTATTATCGATTTTTCTAAAGAGATGCCATTTTTTTATGGTTTGTTTACAATTATGTTTGCTATCATTTTGGGGGTTGCTGCAGCATTCATGAGGAAATTTGTATCAGACTTAAAAATAAAATTACTTATTAAAGCTAAATAATATAATTAATAAATATTTCTATTGTAATAATAGAAATGAATCCGACTGTTGCCATAGCAACGAAGCCAACAAGAAAAGGTTTATAGCCCATATTCTTGATCTCTCTCAAATTTGTTGAAAGACCTATTGCGGCCATTGCCATTGTTAAAAAAATTTTAGATAAAATTTTTATATTTTCTACTATACTTGACCAAGTTTCGTTTTGGTTATCGATGAATACATAATCACCTAAATTTCTAAAAATTATCATCGCTATGAAACCTAATACAAAGTAAGGAAAAATACTAAGAATTGAGTATTTTCTCTTTTTAATTTGACCTCTGGAATACAGATAGGCAAACAAGGGGATCATAATTATTAAAAATGTATTTCTAATCAATTTAGTAATTGTTGAAATATTTAAAGTTTCTGGGCTATTAAATTGTTGGTCATAAATTAGTCCAGCTGCTGCAACTTGAGCAGTCTCATGAATAGCAGTACCTAAAAATAAACCAATAAATAACGACTCACCATTAAAATAAAAATTAGCAAAGTAAGGGTAAATGAGCATTGAAAGAATGCCAAATAAAGTAATATTAGCAATCGCATAAGATACTTCATTTTTTTTTGCATTTATCACAGGAGCCATTGCCATTATTGCTGTAGTACCACAAACTGTACTTCCAACAGAAATAAGATAGGACATACGTTTTGGAATTATTATTTTTTTACTTATTAGTTTTATAACGAATAAAACACTAACAATACAAATTATTATTAATGGAATTGCTATTTTTCCAAATTCTAAAAATTCAAAAGGTTTTAATTGAATTCCCAAACAAATAATACCAAGCTTTAAAATATTTTTTTGAGTAAAGTCTAAACCTTTTAAAAAAATTTCTCTAATTTGAAATATGTTTCCAAACAAAATACCAGACAATATTGCAATCATTGCTGTAGAAATAGGACTTTTTTCATAACCCAATAATTCTATTCCAATGATGTTATTTATTCCTTGTGATAAAGTATAAAGGATGAATGCTAAAATTATACCAGGTATTAATACCAAGCACTTTTTATAATTAGGCACTTCTATAAAGTTTAGTCATTACAAACTCTTTATGACCTAAAGCTTCTGCACAAGTTAAACGGCCGTTAGCTACTCTTAAAGTGGTTTTAATTAATTCATCACCGCCTTGTGATAGATTCATTTCTCTTGTAAGTATTTTTGAAACATCACAATCAATATGTTCACCCATACTTTTAACTGTTAAAGGATTAGCAGTTAGTTTAATGACGGGTTCAATTGGATTTCCAACAATGTTCCCTTGTCCTGTTGGGAATAAATGAATATTAAATCCTGCAGCTGCTTGAAGAGTTACACATTCAGCTGCGGCAGAAGACGTATCCATAAAATATAAACCTTTTCCTTTAGTTGGTTCTTCTGCTGGCTCAAGAACATCAATAAACTTACAATTTCCAATTTTCTGAAAGTTTCCAAACGCTTTTTCTTCAATAGTAGTTAATCCACCAGCAATATTTCCAGCTGTTGGCTGACTTTCAGAAAGATCATCTGTTGCCTCTTTTAAAATAAAATCATTGTAATTATTCCAAGTATTCATAAATTTATCCGAAGCTTCTTTTGTAGCACCTCTTGTAGCACAAACTTTTTCAGCACCAGTCAGTTCCGAAGTCTCTCCAAAGCACAAATGAACACCTAAAGGTTCTAATTTATCCATTAAATTTCCAACTGTTGGGTTTGAAGCTAATCCAGATGTAGTGTCAGATTCTCCACATTTAACTGAAATCCATAAATCACTTAGAGGACATTCTTCTCGTTGTTTTTCAGATGCCCACATCACAAATTCTTGTGCTTTTTTTGAGGCTTTCATTGTCGTGCCAATGTCTCCAGTTCTCTCTATATGAAAACCTTCAACTGGTTTTCCAGTTTTAGTTATTCCATCAACTATTTTTTTAGTCCATTTGGGTTCAATTCCTATAACAATTACAGCTGCAACATTTGGGTTACTACCAGTCCCAATCATTGTTCTAAAATGAAGCTCTAAATCAGCACCAAACTGAAGTCTTCCATAAGAATGAGGAAGAGCAATGGTCCCTTTAATATTGTTAGCTACAGCTTCAGCACATGCATTTGAAATATCATCAACGGGAAGAATAATTACATGATTTCTTGTACCTGCTCTGCCATTTTCTCTTTTATAACCTAAAAAACTTTTCGGAATTTCCATTAATTACCACTTTTTAGTTTTTACATTGTGAACATGTACATGCTCACCTTTTTTTGTTGATTTAACAACTTTACCAATATCGTGACCATATTTTAAAATTGTATCACCCTCATTTAGATCAGTCATAGCAATTTTATGACCCAAAGGTATTTCATCTAATGATTGTATATTCACTGTGCTATCATCCTCCATTATCCAGCAAGAACACTCTTGCTTTGGAGTGATTTTTTCTATTACTACTACGCCCACATTGTCTTTTTTGTCATGAATAATAATATCTGTGGCCATATATAGTGTCGATTTGTTTGTTTGAATTTTCTGAAATCTTATATATTAATCGCTAAAATTAACAAACGAATTTTAAAAGCATTAAATTTACACATTATAGAGGTTTTAGTTTTATGACAAAAATGACAACAGAAGAAGCTTTTGTAAAGGTTTTACAAATGCACGGAATTGAACACGCCTTTGGAATTATTGGCTCAGCTTTTATGCCCATTTCAGATATTTTTCCAGATGCTGGTATCACATTCTGGGATGTTGCTCATGAAACTAATGGTGGACTAATTGCAGATGGTTACACAAGAGCTACAGGAAAAATGTCTATGGTCATTGCTCAGAATGGTCCTGGAATCACAGGATTGGTTACTCCAATTAAAACTGCTTATTGGAATCATACTCCTCTTTTATTAGTTACACCTCAAGCTGCAAATAAAACTATGGGTCAAGGCGGCTTTCAAGAAGTTGAACAAATGAATTTATTTAAGGATATGGTTTGTTATCAAGAGGAAGTTAGAGATCCATCTAGAATGGCCGAGGTATTAAATAGAGTTATTGAGAAAGCTATTAGAGGATCAGCTCCAGCACAAATCAACGTACCAAGAGATTATTGGACACAAATTATTGATATAGACCTTCCTCCAATTGTAAGATTAGAAAGACAAGCTGGTGGCGTGGATGCAATAAAAAAAGCAGCTGACTTATTATCTAATGCAAAATTTCCAGTAATTTTATCTGGAGCAGGTGTAGTTATTGGTGGTGCCATTGAAGATTGTAAAAAACTTGCAGAAAGATTAGATGCTCCAGTTTGCTCGGGTTACCAACATAATGATAGTTTTCCAGGCAGTCATCCTTTAGCAGCAGGTCCTTTGGGTTACAATGGTTCAAAAGCTGGAATGGAATTAATTAAACAAGCAGATGTAGTTTTAGCATTAGGAACTAGACTAAATCCTTTTTCAACTTTACCAGGGTACGGTATGGATTATTGGCCAAAGGATGCCAGTATCATTCAAGTTGATATGAATTCAGATCGTATAGGGTTAACAAAAAAGGTTACAGTTGGAATTTGTGGAGATGCTAAACTGGTTGCTCAACAATTACTCGATCAACTTTCTCCAACTGCAGGCGATAAAGATAGACAAAAGAGAAAAGATATAATTCATCAAACTAAATCTGCATGGTTACAAAAATTATCAAGTTTAGATCATGAAGAAGATGATGAAGGAACAGTTTGGAATAAAGAGGCAAGAGAAAGAGATTCAGATAGAATGTCTCCAAGACAAGCATGGAGAGCAATTCAAGCTGGCATGCCTGAGAATGTAATTATTTCAAGTGATATTGGAAATAATTGTGCAATTGGAAATGCTTATCCAACATTTGAAAAAGGAAGAAAGTATTTAGCGCCAGGATTATTTGGACCATGTGGATATGGTTTTCCATCAATTTTAGGTGCAAAAATTGGCTGTCCAGATACCCCAGTAATTGGTTTTGCGGGTGATGGAGCATTTGGCATAAGCATGAATGAAATGAGTTCATGTGCAAGAGAAGAATGGCCTTCAATAACTATGGTAATATTTAGAAACTATCAATGGGGTGCAGAAAAAAGAAATTCTATTTTATGGTTTGATGATAATTTTATTGGAACGGAGCTTGATCCAGAACTTAGCTATGCAAAAGTAGCAGATGCTTGTGGTTTAAAAGGGGTAACAGTCAGAACAATGGAAGAAACTACTAATGCTATCAAGCAATCTTGTGACGATCAAAAAAAGGGAATTACAACATTTATTGAGATAATTTTAAATCAAGAGCTTGGTGAACCATTTAGACGTGATGCGATGAAAAAACCAGTTAGGGTTGCCGGAATTAAAAAAGAAGATATGAAAAAGCAACCTTCTTTAACTTCTTAAGATCATTAAATATTCATATCAGGCCAGTCTTTATTATTGTATCTATCAAGTTCTTTTTTGGTGATAGGGCGAAATAAAACCCAAGCTACAACAACAACTAAAGCTATAAGTATTAACGTTTGCATAATTTAATTTATCACTGACATTGGATCTAATCTAGTTTGAAACCAATTAACTCTAAAATCTAGATGTGGACCGGTTGATCTTCCAGTTGAACCAACTGTTCCAATTATATCTCCTTGATTAATATTATCACCTACAGAGACTAAAACATTTTCAAGGTGTGAATATATAGTAGAAATTCCGTGGCCGTGGTCCATTATAACAGTTCCTCCCGTGTAAAATAAATCATCTTCTGCCATAGTTACAGTTCCAGATCCTGAAGATTTAATCATCGTTCCTTGTTTGGCAGCAATATCAATACCATAATGTGGCCATCGTGGTTTACCATTTAAAATTCGTTGACTGCCATAAACACCACTTATAATTCCTTCAACTGGCATTATAAATTTTTCTTTAAAAAATTGCAGATTTGAATTTATTGCTCTTGCTTCACCTATTGCATTATTTTCTTTTTTAATTCTTTTGTAAACTGACTCTGGTGGAGTAACCTTACTTTCTTCAAGCCCATCAATTCTTTGAATGTTATATTTTCTTTTGAGAATTTTTTTAGTAATTATTATTTTTTTTCCATTTAGGATTTTGGTAAAAGTAAGATCATATTTTTGATCTCTATCAATTCCAAAAACAAAATCCCCATCTTTTGAAACTTTAATTTTTTTTTTCCCAATTAAAATTTTCGCATTTGGGTCTGTGATGCCAAGTATAAAATGACCCTGTAAAAATTTTCCTTTAAACTCAATTGCATACGAAGGGGATAATAAAAGTAATAAAATTAGAACAATTCTATAAATTATTGTGCTGTCCATCCACCATCTATTATTATTGAAGTTCCAGTTATCATTGAGGATGCTGAAGAAGCTAAAAAACAAACTGTAGTCGCAACATCGCTTTCTGTTGCAACTTTTCCCACTGGAATTTTTTCTAAAACTAATTTTTTAAATTTATTATTTTTAAAAAATCTTTTTACCATTGGCGTTTCAACAAATGTTGGTGCCACCGAGTTAACTCTAATATTTTTTTTTGCCAGCTCTACACCCATTCCTTTAGTTAGACCTTCAATTCCAAATTTAGTCATATTATAAACATTTCTTCCAATCATACCCACATGGCCAAGCTGTGAAGACATATTTATTATTGAACCGGACCTTTTTTTATTTTTAATCATTTTTTTTACAACCAATTGAGCAACATTAAATGCAGCTTTAAGGTTTAAATCCACTAAATAGTTCATACTTGATTGCTTGATATTTTCAAACGGTTCAGGAATATTTGTGCCAGCATTATTAACTAAAATATCAATAATTTCTATTTTATTTAATTTTTCTCTCAAATCCTGATACTTCATCACATCACACTGAATTTTAATGACCTTGCCTTTAACTTTTTTAATATCTTTTTCTAATTTGTTTAAATCAGATTGAGTTCTACTCAATGCAATAACTGTTGCACCTGCTTCCGCTAGTGCAATAGAACAAGCTCTTCCAAGTCCTTTTCCAGCACCAGTTACTAAAGCATATTTTTTTTTGAGATTTATTTTCTGAAGGTACATTATAATAATAATATTTTAATATCTGTGTAAATCAACTCAACTGCAACAACGAAAATTGCTAATAATCCAAGCCAAGCTATCCATCTGTATTTTTTAATCCATCCAGATATTAGTGTAGCAGCTGTAGCCATCAGTATAATTGATAAAACTAAACCAAATACAAGAAGTCCATAATGTTCACCAGCAGCACCCGCAACACCCAAAACATTATCTAAACTCATTGTGAAATCAGCTAAAAGAACAGTCCAAATCGCTTTCAAGAAACTAGAGTTATCTACTTTGATATCCTCCTCTTTTTCAGATCCTTTGATTACATCTACGTATAGTTTGTAAACGATATAAAGCAGTAATATTCCACCAATAAGTCTTAACCCTGTAATCTGTAAGAGATAAGCAGTAAGAAGTGTTAATATTATTCTAAGTATTACTGCACCCCCTATACCCCAAAAAATAACTTTTTTTCTTTGTTGAGGTGGAAATTTGGACGCAACCATACCAATGATTATTGCGTTATCCCCAGCTAAAACTAGATCGATAAATATTATTTGCGTTAAAATGGCTATTTGTTCAGGAGCAAATAATTCAGCAAACATTAATGATTAAGTATCATGTCTGCACCTTTTTCTGCAATCATTATTGTAGGAGCATTAGTATTACCAGAAGTTATATTTGGCATTATAGAGGCATCGATTACTCTAAGATTATCCACACCTCTAACTCTTAGTTTTTCGTCAACCACTGACATTTCATCTTGGCCCATTTTACAAGTTCCAACGGGGTGAAAAATTGTTTGAGTAAAATTTGATCCTTCTTTTACTAATTCCTCATCATCAGTTATATGAACTCCAGGTCTATATTCTTCAGGTTCATATTTTTTGAAAGTTTCAGTCTCTAGCATTATTTTACGAATTATTTTTAAACCTTCTGCAGCAACTTTTCTATCTTCGTTAGTTGATAGGTAGTTCATTTTAATTTTTGGATAAATTCTGCTGTCAGCACTAACAATATTAATTTCACCCCTGCTTGTAGGTCTAACATTTGCAACAGTAGGAGTTATACCTTCAAAATCATGCATAGGCGTTACTCCTAAAATATCTGTACTAACTGGAGAAACATGAAACTGTAAATTTGGAGTTGCTCTAGAAGGATCACTTTTAACAAAACCACAAACCTGACTTGCACCCATTGTAACAGGTCCACTTTGGTTTAAAATATATTCAAGTCCCATCATAAACCTTCCAAAAATACTCTCAACTTTTCTATTTAAAGATTTCAAATTTTTTACTTTATAAACAGGTCTAAACATTAAATGATCCTGTAAGTTTAAACCTACTCCATTAGACTCATGAACTATGTCAATACCAAGTTTTTTTAGTTTCTCTTTATTTCCTATACCTGATACTTGAAGTATGTGAGGAGAACCAATTGCTCCTGAAGATAAAATTACTTCTTTATTGGCTTTAACTTCAATAAGTTTATCACCATTATAATAACTAGCACCAATAGCCTTTTTTCCCTCAAAATTTATTTTTTGAACGTGAGCTTTGACCACAATCTTTAAATTAGACCTTTTTTTTGCTGGCTTTAAGTATCCTTTTGCTGCACTACATCTTAACTTTAAACCAGGTTTATTAAAACTAGTTGTAAATTGAAAAAAACCTATGCCAGTATTATCTCCAGTATTAAAATCATTTGTTTTGGGTATTCCATATTCTTCAGCAGCATTTTGAAATTCATCAAGTAGCTTTAAATTGATTTTTTTATTTGCAACTGTAATTGGTCCACAATTATTATGAAATTTACTTTTGCCTAGTTCATTATTTTCTGATTTTAAAAAATAAGGTAGAACATCATTCCAACCCCAACCTGTGTTTCCTAACTGCCGCCAAATATTATAATCCTCACTTTGCCCTCTTACCCATAAAAGACCATTAATAGAAGAACTTCCCCCAAGAGTTTTACCTCTAGGATATCTTATTGATCTATTATTCATTGTTTTATCGGGTTCAGTTCTAAAACACCAATCAACTTTTGGATTATGCATCGTTTTAAAATATCCAACTGGGATATGGATCCATGGATAATTATCTTTACCACCAGCTTCAAGAAGTAAGACTTTATTTTTAGGGTCTGCAGAAAGTCTATTGGCCAAAACACAACCAGCTGATCCAGCACCAAGTATTATATAATCAAAATTATCCATATTTTATAACCTTTATAAGTGAAATTTTTATTTTTGTAACAAATATGTATAAAAAAATTGTAAATACCAATATTAGCACTTGTTTTGGATTTCAATATTTGAGAAGCTTAATTTTTAAAAAATAAAGAGAGGGAAAAAAATGAAAAAAATCATTTCAATGTTATTTGCAGTTGCAATGGTGTTTGGATTTATCTCAAATGCTAATGCTGCAAAAACACTAAAATGTCAGACGGTACTTAACACTAAAGCTGATGAAGTGAAAATGTTAAAAGACTTTACTGACACTGTTACAACTTTGACATCTGGATCTCTAAAGTTTGAAATTTTACCTGCAGGCGCTGTAGTTGGAGTTAAAGAAACATTAGATGCAGTTGACAAAGGATTAATCGATTGTGGTTTCGCATGGACTCACTATTGGTCAGGTGATCACCCTGCTGCTATGTTATTTGGTTCGCCAGTAGCTGGTGGTGGTGTAGGTATTGATAATATCGCATTCTTATCATGGTTCCAATATGGTGGTGGTAAAGAATTATATGACCAACTATGGAAAGAAATGGGAAGAGATATTAAAGGATTTATGATACAACCAGTTGGACCAGAGGCTTTAGGTTGGTTTCCAAAACCAATTAAAGACATGGCTGACTTTAGAAAATATAAATTCAGAACTCCTCCAGGAATTCCAGGTCAAACTTATAAAGATATCGGTATCGCATCTGTAGCTATGGGTGGTGGAGACATTCTACCAGCTTTAGAAGCAGGTACAATTGATGCTGCTGAGTGGTGTTGTCCAAAACCAGACTTAACTTTTGGTTTCCAAAAAGTATTAAAGCACTATTACTTACAAGGTTTACACCAAGTAGTCGTAAATGCTGACTTTTATATTACTGGAAAAACTTACAATGCAATGTCTGATCATGAGAAGAAGTCTCTTGAAGTAGCAGCTAATGCGTCATTAGCAAAATCTTTAAGTTACAGAATCTATGAAAATGGTAAAGCTTTGAAAGAACTAACAGAAGTTCATGGAGTAATTTTAGAAGATACACCTTCTGATTATTTCACAGAATATATGGCTGCTGCAAAAGCTTCTTTAAACAAGAATGCTGCAGATAACAAATTTTTCAATGAAGTGTACACTTCAATGAAAGAATTTGCTGATATAGCAGTTCCTTTCTGGAGCGGTTCTCAAATGTCTAATGCTAAGCTAGGAATGGCTCACGCAGCAACATTAAAGTAATCAGTAATTAATCTTAAATTATATAATTAGAGCGAACTTAAATGTTCGCTCTAATTTTTTTTAATAGAATTATATGGCAGACGAACCAACTAAATTAGATATCTCTGATGAAATGATTGCCGAAAGGCGAGGTGGTTCAGGCAAAATGCCAGAAGATATGCCATCTTGGATGGCTAGCTCTATAGTCAATATTGATAAATTTAGTAAATGGGTTGGGAATGTTGTTTGCTGGATTTTAATGCCTTTAATTTTTGCTATGACTTATGAAGTATTGGCAAGAAAATTATTTTTAGCCCCAACAATTTGGGCTTACGATATAAGTCGATTTTTGTATGGCGCATTATTTATGTTGGGTGCTGCATATGCTCTTTCTAAAGGAGTTCATATAAGAGCTGACTTTTTATACAGAAATTTTAAACCAAAGAATCAAGGTAAGATTGATTTTTGGTTGTATCTTTTATTTTATTTTCCAGGATTATTAGTTTTTCTTTATATGACGATTGGATTTGTTGGAGAGTCTATTCAAAGAGGTGAGAAAGGTATGGATACCACATGGATGCCTTACATGTGGCCTATCAAATCTTGTTTATTAATTGGAATTGTTTTTTTATTAATTCAAGGAATTTCAGAGTTATTTAAAAGTTATTGGGCTGCTACCAAAGGTGAATGGCCTGGAGAAGAAAAATGATTGCTGAACTTGTAGATCCAGCTATTTTAGGTTTCATTCTCGTAGGGGTAATGCTTTTTGCAATCTTTGTTGGTTTTCCGATTTCATTTACACTAATTTTTCTAGGCTTTGTTTTTGGTTACTTAGGTTTTGGAAAATTAGTATTTTATCTAATGACCCTCCAATTTTCGATGGTCATGACTGAGCAAACACTCGCCGCCGTCCCACTCTTTGTCTTTATGGGAATAATGATGGAGCAGGCTGGTTTAATGGAGAGATTATTTTCTTCATTTCAGATGATGTTAGCTAAAGTAAAAGGATCTTTATATTATGCAGTGTTATTTGTTTCTGTAATTTTTGCTGCTGCAACGGGTATTGTTGGTGCTTCAGTTACAATTTTGGGAATTATGGCTGCTAAGTCAATGAATAGATCAGGATATGATGTAAGGTTAGCAGCAGGTACTATAACTGCTGGGGGAACTTTAGGGATATTAATACCTCCAAGTATTATGCTTGTTGTAATGGGACCCATAATGGAAATTCCAGTAATTGATTTATTTGCTGCAGCTATAATTCCAGGAATTCTTCTTGCAAGTTTATATGCTGGTTACACTACAATTAGATGTATGATTAATCCAAAATTAGGTCCTGTTCTCCCAGAGGAAATGCGAGCTGCTAGCATGAAAGAAGTATGGGTTGAATTTTTCCTTGGATTAGTTCCCCCTGCAGCTTTAGTTTTTGCTGCTTTAGGAAGTATTTTATTTGGGTTTGCTACACCTACAGAAGCAGCAGGTTGTGGTGCAATGGGTGCTTTACTTCTTTCTATAGCTTACAGAAAGTTAACGTTACCAAAATTACAAGATGCTTTAGTTAAAACTCTTGAAATTACAGCTTTGATAATGGTTTTAGTTGCTGCATCAAACTTTTTTGGAGCAGTGTTTGCAAGATTAGGCACTCCTACACTATTAACAGAGTTTTTATTGGGTCTAGAAATGAACAAGTATCTAATCTTAGCGATGATAATGGTTATGATTTTTTTGCTAGGATGGCCATTGGAATGGGTGCCAATTGTGATGATTATAGTGCCGATTATATTACCTTTAGTTGAGGCTTTAGGTTTTAACCTAACTTGGTTCGCAATTTTGGTTGCAGTTAATTTACAAACCGCCTGGCTCTCTCCACCTGTAGCTCTTTCAGCTTATTTTCTCAAAGGAGTAGTTCCTGAATGGGATTTAAAAGATATTTACTATGGCATGATGCAATTTATGGTTCTACAGGTAATTGGTTTAATTTTAATTATTATTTTCCCTAAAATTGCTCTCTGGTTACCAACTCTCTTATATGGACAGTAGAATTTATTAGTTTAAAATAAATTTAGTGAATCAGCCAAAAGTTAAATATTCTCTTTCAAATTGGGATCTTGTTACTGTTAATCCAAATTACAAAACTTGGAATTGGAAAGATCTTTTTTGCTTTTGGGGAGTAAATATACAAAGTGTAATTGGTTTTTCTTTGATTACGTCTCTATATATAATTTATAGCCTTAATACCTTCGTTGTATTTTTTGGAACAATTTTAGGATCTTTTTTAGTTTATATTTTTTCGAATTTGATAGGTAGACCTTCTCAAAAATTTGGCTTGCCTTTTGCGGTTCTTTTAAGATCATCTTTAGGTTTTAATGGTGCAAAGTTTTTTGGATTATTAAGAAGTTTAGTTGGAATTTTTCTTTTTGGTATTCAAACATATTTTTTATCAAAATTAGTAGTTTACCTCATTAGAATATTAATCTTTTCAATAGATAATACTTTACTTGATCAAGAAATATTCTTAACCTTTTTACTTGGATTAAATTTAATTGATTGGTTTTCAATTATAGTGGTGATAATTTTTCAAACAATGCTTTTTAGTATTGGTATTCAATATAATAAAAAACTAATCAATTATTCAGCAATAATAGTATATGTGGGAATGGTAATATTCTTCCTAACAGTTTTACTTAGTGACGTTAAAACTACTACTCAAGCATTTTCAAATATTCTAAATTTTGAAAACCTGTTAAACAAAAATAATATTTTACCATTACTAACAGTTGCAGGCACAATTTTTGCCTACTTTTCAATTATCATTGTAAGTTTTGGAGATTTTTCAAGATATGTTAAAAATAAGGAAGATTTAAATAAAGGAAACTTAAGCTTAATTCTGAACTTAATTATTTTTTCGTTCTTTTCTATTGCAATTGTTGTTGGTTCAGATGTTTTTTTAAATCAAAAATTTCAAGATATGGATAGGATTTTTACAAATCCGACGGATATAATTGGTAAATTTAATAATTTACAAATTACAATAGTTGTTCTCTTCTTTATAATAATTGCCTCTGCATCGACCAATTTAGTAGCAAATTATATTCCCTCTCAATATTCGCTTATTAATTTTCTTCCAAATAAGTTAAATTTAAAAAGTTCAAGTTATACCATATCTATACTGGGATTAATCGTTGGGATATTTTGGCTAACAGTTTTAAGTCAAATCGGTGTTTTATCCTTTATAGATACATTCAGTTGTTTTTTTGGACCTTTATTTGGAGTTATTATTGCTGACTACTATTTAATAAAAAATCAAACTTTGAGTAATAAAGATCTTTATACGTTAGAAACTCAAAGTATTTATTATTACTCACGTGGATGGCATATTAAAGGGACTTATTCAATAATTTTAGGATTTATTTTTTCAGCTTCGACAATATGGAATGGTAATTTGATGTTCCTCCAATCTTATGCATGGATTATTGGTGCATTTACTTCCTGGGTGACGTACTATTTGTTAGCTAAAAAATAATCTTTATGCACAAATTTGATTTTAAAGATCAAACCGCTGTAATTACAGGTGGAGCCCAAGGTTTTGGTTTAGACATTGCAAAAAGATTTTTAGACTCTGGATGTAAAGTTTATATTTGGGATATAGACGAAAAACTTCTCAAAATTGTTGCTGACAAAATAAATAACCCTAATTTAAATTATTGTGTAATTGATGTTTCAAATTATGCTGAGATTGAAAAAATTGTTGATGAAATAACAACAAAAAATAAAATTGATATTTTAATTAATAATGCAGGAATTACAGGCCCAACGGAACCTCTTTGGAAATATGATGTCGAAATGTGGAATAAAATTATTCAAATTAACTTAATGGGAACCTTCAATTGTTGCAGAGCAATTGTGCCGAGTATGATAAGCAATAATTATGGCAGAATAGTCAATGTTGCCTCAGTCGCAGGCAAAGATGGAAATGCAAATGCTAGTGCTTATAGTGCGGGAAAGGCAGGTGCTATTGGGCTCACTAAATCTTTAGGAAAGGAATTGGCAGATAAAAATATTGCAGTTAATGCTATAACTCCTGCTGGAGCTAAAACAAGAATTTTAGATCAAATGAGCAAAGAACATGTTCAAAGAATGCTTTCAAAAGTTCCAAGAGGTAGATTTCTCGAAATACATGAGTTTACATCACTGATTTGTTGGCTCTCTTCAACTGAAAACACTTTTTCTACTGCTGCTGTCTTTGATATCAGTGGTGGAAGATCAACGTATTAAAGGTCTATTGCTTAATCACTTGATAATTATTGTCAGTATTTTTTAAATTTTTACCCATTACTGGCGCTAGGATTACTACTGACCAATAAATTAGAAGTATAAAAATTGAAATTGTTCTCATCTATTAGACATAAGATTAAATATTGTAAGAAGTGTGTTTAAAATGTGACTGGATATTGTATTTATAAAAAAAATAATTATAAAACATCCGTGCATAAATTTATAATTTTATTATTCGGTCTTCTAATATTTTCTCAATTCTCTTTTGCAGAGTCGGTAAAAGTATTTGAGTTTAGTAAAACTGAACTATCAGAATTGAAAGTAAGAAAAGTAAGAGGAGCAGACAATAAAACAATTTATTCTATCGGATCTAATGAAAATGGTAATTATTTAAAAGCAGTTGCAGAAAATGCTGGATCTGGATTAGGAAAAGAAATTAAAATTGATTTAAACAAAACCCCATTTATCAATATTACTTGGAAAATTGAGGAAGATTTATCAGGTATCAACGAAAAAACTAAAAAAGGTCACGACTTTGCTGCAAGAGTTTTTGCAGTTAAAAAAACAGGAGCAACACCATTATCAAACCGGGCTATAAACTATGTTTTTTCAAGTAATCATGAGATTGGTCAAAATTGGCCAAGTCCCTATACTAAAAAATCAATAGATAATGTCCTATCTACTACAAAAGAAAATTTAAATAAATGGGTTACTGTAAAAGCAAATGTAAAAGAAGATTTTAAAAGATTTCATGACTTAAATGTCGATGAGCTTGATGGTTTAGCTATAATGTCGGACACAGATAATTCAAAATTAAAATCTGTAGCATATTATCAAAATATTTATTTTTCAGAAGATTAAAGTTTTAAATATTTAATTAAACCCATACTTAAAAAAGATAACAAGATAGCTGCTATTACATCTTCAATTGGTAGAGCTTTTGGGAAACCAGAATTCCAAACAACAACCCCAATTAACCAGATAATATATACTTTCATTGCCACACTTATATCTTAGTTTGTATTTAATTCTAAATTTTTTTGATAATATATTTTAATGACTAAAATTTTTAACCATAACATCAAAGTATATTATGAAGATACTGATGCAGGAGGTGTTGTGTATTATGCAAACTATTTGAAATATCTAGAAAGAGCCAGAACAGAGGCTCTGGTAAAAATAGGTTACAGTAATCAAAAAATTAAAGATGACTTTGGAGCACTGATTATTGTCAAATCATGTAACGTTGATTATAAAAAATCAGCATATTTAGAAGACATATTAAATATTAAGTCAAATATAATTTCAATTACAAAAACTTCTTTTATAATGAAACAAATAATTATTAAGAATAAGACTATGATAGTTGATGCAAAGGTACATTTAGTTTTCGTAAATGAAAAAGTAAAACCTGTAAAAATTCCCCAATTAATAATTGATAAATTTGAACCATTTATCCCTAAAAATTAAATAGCAGCAATTTTTTTTGCTTTTTTAAATAATACAATCATCATTTTTTCTGAAATTATTTTAGTATTTACATTCCTTGGACTAGGGTGGTAGCAGGAAATTAATTTAATATCATTTGGCAAAAAGTGAATTTTACCATGAATAAATTTTAATCTTTCAGAAAAATTATAATTTTTTTGATAAAATTTTATACAATTATCAAAAGCAACTTTACCGAGTGTTACTATTGTTTTTAAACTTTTAAGATTTGATACTTCTGAATTAAAATATCCTGAACAATTATTTAATTCTTCTGATGTTGGTTTGTCACCTGGTGGCACACATTTAAGGATATTAGTAATGTATGTTGATCTTAATTTTAATCCATCTTTTAAATTTATTGAATATGGATGATTAGAAATTTTTGTTTTATACAAACACCTAAATAAAAAATCACTAGATTTATCCCCAGTAAATGCTCTACCGGTTCTAGTTCCTCCATGAGCTGCTGGAGCTAATCCTAAAATCAAAAGTTTAGCATTTACATCCCCAAATCCTGTTACAGGCTTTCCCCAATAGTTTTCATTTATATTTTGTTTTCTTTTTTCTGTGGAAATTTTTTTGATAAAATCAGTCAATCTCCCACATTTTTTGCAATTTATAATTGTCTTATTAAGTTTTTTAAATTTAATATTCATTAATGAAATTTTTAAAAATTATTTTAATAATATTTATATCTTTAGCCACGCCTGTTAAAGCAGATTCAAAAAAAAATATAATTGAAAACTTAAAAGTAGGAGGGAATTTAATATTTATAAGGCATGCTTATGCACCTGGAGGGGGCGACCCTGAAAATTTTAATATTTATAACTGCTCAACTCAAAGAAATCTCAGTGAAAGTGGAAGAATTCAGTCTAGAAAAATTGGTAATTTTTTTAAAGAAAATAGGATTAAAATAGAAGATGTCTATTCAAGTGAATGGTGTAGGTGCAAAGAAACAGCCTCTTTAGCATTCAAAAATTTCAAAACAAAAAGTTTTTTAAACTCTTTTTTTAGTTCTAAATTTGCACATAATAAAAATGAACAAATTAGAGATTTTCAAAAATTTTTATCTGATTGGGATAAAAAAACTAATATGGTTTTTGTAACTCATTATGTTGTAATATCTGAGATATTTGATTACCCCTCTTCTTCAGGCGAAATAGTAATTTCAGATAAAAATTTAAAAATCATTGATACTTTAAAAATAGAGTATTAAATTAATTTTATGTCCTCTAAAAGAGCAATGCGACAAGCACAAAAACAAGCATTTGCTAAACATCGGTCTAATATCACTAATAGTAGATTTAATTATAAGAAAAAAAATTCAATAAATAAAAAAAATAAAGATAAATTGAAAGACTAACTTTGATGATCAAATTTCTCAATTTTTTTACAAGTTGATATTTTTGAAATACCTTCAATATCATTTAAAACAGATTTCATAAATATTTCTGGTTTTTCTTTGTAAAATAATATTTGAGTATAGAACTGAGGATAGCCATGCTTTAAGGTAAAAATTTTACCACTTTCTTCGTAAATGTTTCTTACATAAGTGTTGGATTTTTTAACACTAAGATCAGTAATTCTATATTTCTGATAAGTTTTTTCAGTGTAAACATAATTTCTAGTCATAAGTAATTCATTAAGATTTAAGATGTATTCATTTTTTAAAAATTCATCCTCTTTATGATCGCACTTACTTAATACAATTATTTCAGAATTAGTTTTGGTAAGACTTAATATTAAAATTGAAAATATTAAAAAAAATATTCTTAAATTACTTTTTTTCATTTTTATCAGCAAAAAATAATGTGATTAAAAATATGATTGTCCATATAAAAACACCAATAGTTTTAATGAATGATGTCTCTGCAGCCCAGACTTCAAGAAAAAGAGCACCTATTATTATTCCTATAGCATAAATAATACTAATTAATTTTACTTTACTCATTTAGATCTTTATTCTTTAATTTGATTTTTTTTAAATAAAGACATTCCATTGTTTATCTTGTATTCATAAGACTCATTGAAGCTTTCAAGTTGCCAGCCGGTCAATCTTTTCTTTATGGACTCTAAATTATTTTTTTTCCAATCATCAGATGTATCCTCTTTCTTCCATACTCGTTTTTCTTCATTGCTTCTCCCACACCCATAACAATACCCTGTTGAAGGATCAGTTTTACAAATACTTATACATGGTGAAACAATCATTTTATTAAGTTTATATAAAATTAATTAGATAAATAGATAATTTTTTAATATTTGTCATTGGACAAATAGTTTCAATAATATATAAAATCTCATAATTTATGGGGCGATGGCGGAATTGGTAGACGCGTTGGTCTTAGGAACCAATATTTTCGGATGTGAAGGTTCGAGTCCTTTTCGCCCTACCATTAAATTATTATGAAAGTCACTGTAGAAAATAAAAAAGGTTTAAACAAAGATCTTAAAATTTTAATCGATAAAGAGACTATGAGCTCTTATATGAATGAAAAGTATGAAGAAATAAAAGGTACCGTAAATCTTAAAGGTTTTCGACCAGGAAAAGTTCCAAAAGAAGTTTTAAAAAGACAGTTTGGTAAGGCGGTATTTGGTGAAGTATTAGACAAAGTTTTAAAAGATACTTCAACAAAAGCTTTAGAAGAAAAAAAAATAAAACCAGCTGGCCAACCAAAATTAGATTTAAAAACTTATGGTGAAGATAAAGAATTGGAATATGTATTATCAGTTACCGAATTACCTAAAGTTGATATTAAATCCTTAGAAAATATAAAGTTTGATCAATACTCAGTTAAGATAGATGAAAGTGAAACTGAAAAAAGAATAAAAGAAATAGCAAAAAACCAACCTAATTTTAAAGACACAAAACCTGAAACAAAAGCTAAAGAGGGTGATCTGATCACTTTAGATTACAAGGCAACAGTAGATGGTAAGGAATTCAAAGGGAATGAAGGAAAAAATACTCAATTAACTCTGGGAAAAGATTTATTTCTTAAAGGATTTGATAAGCAGTTAATTGGAGCTAAAAAAGACGATGAAAAAATAGTTGAAGCTATATTACCTGAAAATTTTCCTGAAAAAGATTTGGTAAATAAAAAAGCTAAGTTTAATTGTAAAATTTTAAATGTAAAACAACCAGAAGAAGTTAAAATTGATGATAGTTTTGCAAAAAATCTAGGCGCAAAAGATTTAAAAGATCTTAAAAATTTAATTTCTAGACAGATAAATGATGAGTTTAAAAATTCTTTGGATCAATTGTCAAAAAATCAAATTTTAAAAGAAATTGAAAAAATTAAAGTGGAAGAAGTGCCTGAAAATCTAATTGAAGAAGAAGTTAAAATACTTTCTCAAGGAATGTCCGAAGAAGAAGCAAAGAAAAATAAAAAAAGTTTTGAGCAGAAAGCTAAGACAAGAATAAAAACAGGTTTAATTTTAAATGAATTTGGTGAGAAAAATCAAATTAAAGTTAGCGAGGTAGAAATTCAAAATGAGGTTCAGAAACAGCTGAGAATGATGCCAGGACAAGAAAAAATGGTAATGGACTTTTATCAAAAAAATCCATCCGCAGTCGCCAGTCTAAGGGGAACAGTATATGAAGAAAAAATTTTAAATTTGATTAAAGAAAAATGCAAAGCTAATAAAAAAGAAATATCAAAATCTGAAGCAGAAAAAATTTTAAAAGAAGCTCATCAAAATGACCACGATCACAACCATAATCATGATCACGATCATGGCGATGAAAAAAAAGATACAAAGAAAAAAACTGATTTAAAAACCAGTAAAGAAAAAAAACCTTCAACAAAAACAGTAAAATCAAAGCCAGCACTAAAAAAAGCAAAAAAAGTTAGCAAAAAGTAATCTCAAGTTGTATAAAAGAAGTCGAATCAATTTATGACAATAAATTTATCTGAACATATGAGCAACCTAGTGCCTATGGTGGTGGAGCAATCTACTAAAGGTGAAAGAGCTTATGATATTTATTCACGATTATTAAAAGAGAGAATAATTTTTTTAACTGGTCAGATTAATGATAATGTGGCTTCACTTGTTACAGCTCAGTTACTATTTCTAGAAGCAGAGGATCCTAAAAAAGAAATTTATTTATATGTCAATAGCCCTGGTGGATTAGTAACTGCTGGGCTTGGTATTTATGATACTATGCAATATGTAAAACCTGATATCTCAACCTTATGTATTGGACAAGCTGCATCGATGGGGTCATTTTTATTAGCAGCTGGAACTAAAGGAAAAAGATTTTCTTTACCAAATTCAAGGATAATGGTTCACCAACCATCTGCTGGTTTTCAAGGTCAAGCAACTGATATCGAGATTCATGCAAATGAGGTTTTATCATTAAAAAAAAGATTAAATGAAATTTACTCAAAACATACAGGTAAGAGCGTTGATGAAGTAAAATCTGCGCTTGAAAGAGACAATTTCATGACTGCTGATGTTGCAAAGTCATTTGGTCTTATTGACGAAGTGGTAGAAAAAAGATCTTAATACACCATATATTGATTTAGAATATTCCAAACTTGATTAGTAGGAGTCTTCTATAATAAAGTGGTACAATTGATTCGTTTAAAAATTTATGACTACAAATAATAAAAATATTCTTTACTGCTCTTTCTGCGGAAAGAGTCAACATGAAGTTAGAAAATTGATTGCTGGCCCAACTGTATTCATTTGTGATGAGTGTGTTGAGCTATGTATGGATATTATTAAAGAAGAAAGTAAAGACACTTTTGTTAAACATCAAGATGGTCTTCCTTCTCCAAAAGAAATTTGTACAGTATTAGATGACTATGTAATTGGACAAGCTCATGCAAAAAAAGTTTTGTCAGTTGCGGTTCACAATCATTACAAAAGATTAAATTATGAGAGCAAAACAAGTAAAAACGTTGAGCTTTCCAAATCCAATATACTTTTAGTTGGTCCTACAGGCTGTGGTAAAACTTTATTAGCACAAACTTTGGCAAGAATTTTAGATGTTCCGTTTACGATGGCTGATGCAACCACATTAACTGAAGCAGGGTATGTTGGTGAAGATGTAGAAAATATTATTTTAAAATTATTACAAGCCTCAGATTATAATGTAGAAAAAGCCCAAAGAGGAATCGTATATATCGACGAAGTTGACAAAATAAGTAGAAAATCTGAAAATCCATCGATAACAAGAGATGTCTCAGGTGAAGGTGTGCAACAAGCTTTACTAAAAATTATGGAAGGTACTGTTGCTAGCGTACCTCCTCAGGGTGGAAGAAAACATCCACAACAAGAATTTTTACAAGTTGATACAACAAATATATTATTTATTTGTGGCGGTGCTTTTGCTGGATTAGATAAAATAATTTCTCAAAGAGACAAAGGAACCTCAATTGGATTTGGTGCTGATGTAAAAAATACTCAAGATAAGAAAACCGGTGAGTGGATGAAAGGACTTGAGCCTGAGGATCTATTAAAATTTGGATTGATCCCTGAATTCATTGGCAGACTACCCATGATTGCTACACTTGAAGATCTAGATGAAAAATCTTTAATAAAAATATTGCAAGAACCAAAAAATTCTTTAACAAAACAATATCAAGAATTATTTAAATTAGATGGAGCTAAATTAATATTTAAAGAAAATGCTCTAAAAGAAATAGCTCAAAAAGCTATAAAGAAAAAAACTGGCGCAAGAGGATTAAGATCGATCTTGGAAAATATTTTGTTAAAAACAATGTACGACTTACCAAGTAGAGAAGATATTGATGAAGTAATTGTTGATGCAAGTGCAGCAAAAGGTCAATCCCAACCTATTTTGGTTCATTCAAAAGGTGACAATAAATCTAAGTCTAATAAGACTACAGCGGCTTAATATCCTTAATAACTAGCAAAAACCTATTGCAAAATAAATTATAATATCCATATTATCATCATGGATGTTAAAATCTCACTACCGTTACTTCCTTTAAGAGATATCGTAGTCTTTCCAAGTATGGTTATTCCATTATTTGTAGGCAGGGATAAATCAATTTCTGCATTAAATGAAGTAATGAAGAAAGACAAAAAAATCATTCTAGTAACTCAAAAAAATTCTGAAATTGATGACCCAAGTAAAACTGATGTTTTTATGTATGGATGTGAAGGAAATATTTTACAACTATTAAAATTACCAGATGGTACTGTTAAGGTCTTAGTAGAAGGAATAAAAAGAGTTAAAATTTTAGATTTTAAAGATAATGAAAAATTTATTACTTGTGACTATACTTTCTTTAATGATGTTCTCTCTAAGGATGAAGATCTGTTTCCATTAGCAGCAACTGCTTTAAGAAGACTAGAAAAGTTAACATCTATTAATAAAAAAATTTCTAACGAAACAATAAATACAATTAAGCAACTAAAAGACCCATCTCAAATTGCAGACAATATTGCATCTCATATAGCAGCTTCGATTTCTGAAAAACAACAAATTTTTGAAACCAATGATGTTAAAAAAAGGTTAAACGCCATAATTAAAATTATGGAAAATGAAACTAGTATAATTGGTGTTGAGAAAAGAATTAGAGGAAGAGTTAAAACTCAAATGGAAAAAACTCAACGTGAGTATTATTTAAATGAGCAACTGAAAGCAATTCAAAAAGAACTTGGTGAAATTGAAGATGGAAAAGATGAAACTACAAGTATAAACAAAGCAATCACTAAAGCTAAGATGCCTAAAGATGTGGAAAAAAAATGTCTTCAGGAATTAAAAAAATTAAAAAACATGAGTCCTATGTCAGCTGAAGCTACTGTAGTAAGAAATTATTTAGATTGGATGACAGAACTTCCAT
This sequence comes from uncultured Pelagibacteraceae bacterium, assembly GCA_902619815.1. Classification (GTDB taxonomy): domain Bacteria; phylum Pseudomonadota; class Alphaproteobacteria; order Pelagibacterales; family Pelagibacteraceae; genus Pelagibacter. The sequence goes on along the minus strand of CACNGH010000001.1, from coordinate 53,564 downwards.
GGCATAAAAAAAGTGAAGTTGATATTGATTTGGCGAAGGCACAAAATACTCTAGACAAGGACCATTTTGGCTTAGAAAAAATTAAAGAGAGAATAGTAGAGTTCCTTGCAGTTCAAAAAAGAATGGAAAAAATTAAAGGACCAATTTTATGTTTAGTTGGGCCACCGGGTGTAGGTAAAACTTCGTTAGGAAAATCAATTGCCAAAGCAACTAATCGAGAATTTGTAAGAATGTCAGTAGGAGGCATGAGAGATGAAGCCGAAATCAGAGGGCATAGAAGAACTTATATAGGCTCACTACCTGGCAAAATTATCCAGATGATGAAAAAAGCAGGAACAAAAAACCCATTAATTTTATTAGATGAAATTGATAAAATTGGAAATGATTATAGGGGAGATCCTTCTTCTGCTTTGTTGGAGGCTTTAGATCCTGAACAAAACACAACTTTTAATGATCATTATTTAGAAGTAGATTATGATCTTTCAGATGTAATGTTCGTTACAACTGCAAATACATTAAATATACTCCCGCCATTGTTAGATAGAATGGAAGTCATTAGACTAGCTGGTTATACAGAGGATGAAAAAATAAATATTGCTAATAAATATTTGTTACCTAAACAAATTAAAGATAATGGCGTTAAAGATAAAGAAATGAATTTAAGTGATGACATTATTAAAGAAGTAATAAGAGGTTACACTAAAGAGTCTGGAGTGAGAAATTTAGAAAGAGAAATTTCAAAAATAGCAAGAAAAGTAGTTAAGAAAATTGTTGCTGGGGAAGAAAAAGAAGTTAACGTTAATAATGAAAATCTATCTGATTTTCTCGGTGTTGCAAAATTTAATTTTGGTGAATTAGAGGCTGATAATAAAGTTGGTATTGTTGTTGGACTTGCTTGGACAGAATATGGTGGTGAGATTCTTAAAATTGAAACAGTCACTATGCCTGGTAAAGGAAGAATGCAAATTACAGGTAAACTTGGTGACGTAATGCAAGAGTCTGTTAAAGCTGCAAAATCTTATGTTAGATCTAAATGTCTTGAATATGGGATTATTCCACCTTTATTTGAGAAGAAAGATTTTCACATTCATGTTCCTGAAGGTGCCACTCCTAAAGATGGTCCATCAGCGGGTGTTGGAATGGTTACGTCAATTGTATCTTCAATTACAAAAATTCCAGTAAGAAAAGATTTGGCAATGACTGGAGAAGTTACTTTAACAGGTCAGGTTTTACAAATTGGTGGATTAAAAGAAAAATTATTAGCAGCACATAGAGCAGGCATTAAAGAGGTGTTAATACCAAAAGAAAATGAAAAAGACCTTGTGGATATGCCAAAAAAAATAATGGATGATATAAAAATCACTCCTGTAGAACATGCTGATCAGGTAATTAAGATAGCATTGACCAAAGAATTAAAACCTACTGAGTGGGTTGAAGTTGATATATCTAAAAAAGATGATAAATCTCAAGCTAGTATTCAGTAAGAACCAAATTTTTTAATGGAACTATTAATAATTTTTTTGGTGATTATATTCTTGGGTATCTATTTGCTGAGACCTATTACCAAACAAGAGAAAGACAGTTTTGAAGATAAGACTAATTGGAGAGGTGGATTTTAATATTTTCCTCTGTTTTATAGTAATTAATAGATCTTGACGTTATTGATCTAAAAGATATAAATCACGTTACTTTTTGGTTATGGGCGGTTAGCTCAGTTGGTAGAGCATCTCGTTTACACCGAGGGGGTCATAGGTTCGAGTCCTATACTGCCCACCAAGAATCAAAAGTGGGGGTGTAGCTCAGTTGGTTAGAGCGATCGCCTGTCACGCGATAGGTCGAGGGTTCGAGTCCCTTCACTCCCGCCACTTTTTTATAAAATTTTACTCAATTACCTAATGCATTGATATTATTACCTTTTTCAGCTTACCTTATATAAGTCATTGAAATTGTTAATTTTTTTTTTCAAAATAATGTGACGTATGAGCGCTTCAAGAACAAAAAAAAACTGTTATATAGACTTCAATGTTGTCTGATTTTTTACAAAACTACTTACCTATAATAATTTTTTTGGTTCTAGCATTAGGACTAAGTTGTGCTTTTGTTGTAATTAATTTTATTCTTTCACCCAAAAGACCTGATCCTGAAAAGCTTTCTGCATATGAATGTGGATTTGAACCATTTGAAGATTCAAGGATGGAGTTTGATGTAAGATTTTATTTGGTAGCAATATTATTTATTATTTTTGATTTAGAAATTGCTTTCCTTTTTCCATGGGCAGTTTCTCTTGGAAATATTGGTTTATTAGGTTTTTCATCAATGATGATTTTTCTCTTTATACTTACAATTGGTTTTATTTATGAGTGGAAAAAAGGTGCTTTAGACTGGGAATAAAATTTAATTACAATGCAAAACAAAATAGACCAGGTTCCTGAAGAATTTAAACAACTTGCAGACGACTTTAGCAAGAACGGATTTATTACAACTTCACTAGACAATTTAATAAATTGGTCAAGAGCAGGATCACTTCATTGGATGACATTTGGGCTAGCATGTTGTGCTGTTGAAATGATGCAAACATCTATGCCAAGATATGATCTCGAAAGATTTGGTGCTGCACCAAGAGCTTCACCAAGACAATCAGATGTAATGATTGTAGCAGGCACTTTGACTAATAAAATGGCGCCAGCTTTAAGAAAAGTTTACGATCAAATGCCAGAACCAAGATATGTTATTTCCATGGGAAGTTGTGCAAATGGCGGTGGGTATTATCATTATTCGTATTCTGTAGTGAGAGGTTGCGATAGAATAGTTCCAGTTGACGTTTATGTGCCTGGATGTCCTCCATCAGCAGAGGCATTGCTTTATGGAATATTACAACTTCAAAAAAAAATTAGAAACAAGGGTTCTATAACAAGATAGTCATGAATAATTTAATTGATCTAGAAAAAAAAATTAACTCGGAATTAACAACTAAAATTAATAGAACTGAAATTAAACATAATCAGATTTATCTTGAAACAGACAAAGACGATCTTATTGATGTAGTTTTGTTTTTAAAAACAAACAATGATACTAAATTCAGACAACTTATTGATATTACAGTTGTTGATTATCCAGAAAATAATCAAAGATTTGAAGTAGTATATTTGTTTTTAAGCCATGAATTTAATCAAAGATTAATTTTAAAATATACAATTGCAGAAAATGAAATCATACCATCCATAACTAGTATTTTTCCAGGAGCTAACTGGATGGAAAGAGAAGTATTTGATATGTACGGTGTTTCTTTTAAAGATCATCCAGATCTAAGAAGAATACTAACAGATTATGGCTTTGAAGGACACCCACTTAGAAAAGATTTTCCTTTAACAGGACATACAGAGGTTAGATACAGTGAAGATCAAAAAAAAGTAATAAGCGAGCCAGTCAAACTTGAACAAAACTACAGAAACTTCGATTACGAAAGCCCATGGGAAGGCACCAAATATATTAAAGAAGAATTAGATAATAATGACAAAAAAAATTAAAAACCTTAATTTAAACTTTGGTCCTCAACACCCAGCTGCTCATGGTGTGTTAAGATTAATTTTAGAATTAGATGGTGAAGTAGTTGAGAAAGCTGATCCTCATATTGGATTATTACACAGAGGCACTGAAAAACTAATTGAAAACAAAACTTATATGCAAGCAGTTCCTTACTTTGATCGTCTAGATTATGTTGCTCCAATGAACCAAGAACATGCCTTTGCCTTAGCAACCGAAAAAATACTGGAAATAGACGTTCCAATTAGAGCCCAATATATAAGAGTTATATTTTGTGAAATAGGAAGAATTTTAAGTCATATATTAAATGTCACTACGCAAGCTATGGATGTTGGTGCTCTGACTCCTACTTTGTGGGGATTTGAGGAAAGAGAAAAGCTAATGGGTTTTTATGAAAGAGTTTCTGGTTCACGACTTCATGCAAATTATTTTAGAGCAGGTGGAGTTCATCAAGATTTACCCCAAGGCATGGAAGAGGACATAGCTGAATTTTGTGAAACATTTCCAAAAATAATTAATGATTTAGAAAGTTTATTGACAGAAAATAGAATTTTTAAACAACGAAATGTAGATATAGGAGTTGTTACCAAACAAGATGCTTTAGATTATTCTTATTCAGGCGTGATGATTAGAGGATCAGGGGTCCCATGGGATTTAAGAAAATCTCAACCTTATGATTGTTATGGACAATTAGATTTTAAAATTCCAGTTGGGAAAAATGGAGATTGCTATGACAGATACTTGTGCAGATTAGAAGAAATGAAAGAAAGTGTATCTATTATTAAACAGTGTCTTTCTAAAATGGAAAAAGGTCCAATAAAATCTTTAGACGGCAAGATAAGTCCACCTTCAAAAAAAGAAATTAAACAATCAATGGAAGCACTTATCCATCATTTTAAACTTTTTACAGAGGGTTATAGAGTTCCTAAAGATGAAATCTATACAGCAGTCGAAGCTCCCAAAGGTGAATTTGGTGTTTATTTGATTTCAGATGGATCAAATAAACCATACAAATGTAAAATTAGAGCTCCTGGATTTTCACATCTACAATCAATGGACTATTTGATTAAAGGACATATGCTAGCTGACGTACCAGCAGTATTAGGGTCGTTGGATATAGTTTTCGGAGAGGTGGATAGATGAGTTTAAGAAGACCAGCAAAAAATCAGCCAGAAATTTTTGAGTTCAGCTCTTCCTCATTGGAAGAAGCAAACAAAATAGTTTCAAAATATCCTAAGGGGAAACAGCAAAGTGCTGTGATGGCTTTATTATATATTGCTCAAAAACAGAATGATAACTGGATCCCATTAATAGCAATGAAATATATCGCAAAATTTTTAGATATGCCTTACATAAAAGTTTATGAAGTAGCGACTTTTTATACTATGTATAATTTATCACCAGTGGGAAAATATTTTGTTCAGGTTTGCACCACTACTCCTTGCATGATCAGAGGAGCAAATAAATTAGTTGAAGCTTGTAAGGAAAAAATTTCAGATAAAGAAAATGAATTATCAAATAATAAAAGTTGTTCTTGGATGGAAGTAGAATGTTTAGGTGCATGTGTTAATGCTCCTATGATGCAAATTAATGATGATTATTATGAAGATTTAGATAAAGAAAAAACATTAGAAATATTTGATAAAATCTTAAAGGGTGAAGACCCAAAACCAGGATCTTATCGAGGACGATTAAATACAGAGCCTGAAAATAATAGAAAAACACTTATGGATGTAAAAAATGCTTAAAGATCAAGATAGAATTTTTAAAAATTTGTATAATGATATGGGTGCGGATGTTAAATCTGCTCAGACAAGAGGCGATTGGGTAAATACCTCAGAATTAATAGCAAAAGGAAGAGATTGGATTATTAATGAGGTAAAAGACTCACAACTCAGAGGAAGAGGTGGTGCAGGATTTCCTACAGGTTTAAAATGGTCTTTTGCTCCTAAAGAAGTCGGATCTAGACCACATTATTTAGTTATAAATGCAGACGAGTCGGAACCAGGTACTTGTAAAGATAGGGATATTCTGAGATTTGAGCCTCACAAATTAATCGAAGGATGTCTAATAGCATCTTATGCAGTTCAAGCTCATGTTTGTTATATTTATATAAGAGGTGAATATTTTATAGAGGGTCAAAAATTACAATCAGCTATTGATGAAGCTTATGAAAAAAATTTAATTGGTAAAAATGCTGCTGGAACTGGATGGGATTTGGATATCTACATTCACTATGGAGCAGGTGCTTATATTTGTGGAGAAGAAACAGCTTTACTTGAAAGTATAGAAGGTAAAAAAGGTCAACCAAGATTAAAACCTCCTTTTCCAGCATTGATTGGACTTTATGGATGCCCAACGATTATTAATAATGTTGAAACGATAGCTGTTGTTCCAACAATTCTTAGAAAAGGTGGAAAATGGTTTTCCTCGCTAGGTAGAGAAAAAAATACAGGTACAAAAATTTTTTGTATTTCAGGCAATGTGAATAATCCATGTAATGTTGAGGAAGAAATGAATATATCTTTAAAAGAATTAATTGAGGTACATGCAGGAGGAGTTGTTGGTGGATGGGAAAATTTACAAGCTGTAATTCCAGGTGGTTCATCAATGCCACTAATACCAAAAGAAAAATGTGAGACATTAACCATGGACTTTGACTCACTAATGGCTGAAAAGAGTGGGTTAGGAACTGCCGGAATTGTAGTTATTAACAAGGACCAGGACATAATTAAATGTATGGCAAGGATAGCTAGATTTTATAAACACGAAAGTTGTGGCCAATGCACACCATGTAGAGAGGGCTCAGGATGGATGTGGAGAATGCTAGAACGAATGGCAAAAGGGGAGGCTACTAAAGATGAAGTGGATATGCTTGGCGATGTAACAAACCAAATTGCTGGTCATACTATTTGTGCATTTGGTGAAGGATCATCATGGCCAGTACAAGGATTGTTAAGACATTTTAAAAAAGAAATTGAGGAAAGAAATAATTTAGACCCTATTGTTCAGAAAAAAAATAATATTCCTTATTTGGTTGACCAACATTTATTAGATAAAAAAAATGCCTAAATTAAAAGTAAATGACATTGAAGTTGAGGTAGAAGATGGTTTAACAGTTCTACAGGCGTGTGAAAAAGCTGGAGTAGAAATTCCTAGGTTTTGCTATCACGAAAAATTATCAATAGCAGGTAACTGTCGAATGTGTTTAGTTGAAATGGAAAAATCTACTAAACCAATTGCTTCTTGTGCAATGCCAGCTGCAGAGGGAATGAATATCAAAACCAACACTCCTTTTGTAGAAAAAGCCAGAAAAGGAGTTATGGAATTCTTATTAGCTAACCATCCTTTAGATTGCCCAGTGTGTGACCAAGGAGGTGAGTGTGACCTTCAAGATCAGTCTATGTTTTATGGAGTAGATAAATCAAGATTTAAAGAGAACAAAAGAGCTGTACCAGAAAAACATATGGGACCATTAATTAAGACACAAATGACAAGATGTATACATTGTACGCGATGTGTAAGATTTGCTACTGAAGTTGCTGGAGTGTCTGAGTTAGGAGCAATTGGTAGAGGAGAGGATATGCAAATTACAACTTATTTGGAGCAGTCAATGCAATCAGAGTTGTCAGCAAATGTAATAGATCTTTGTCCAGTTGGTGCTTTAACGTCAAAACCTTATGTTTTTGAGGCAAGACCATGGGAACTTAAAAAAACTGAGACCGTTGATGTGATGGACGCTGTTGGATCAAATGTAAGAGTAGATACGTATGATTGGGAGGTTAAAAGAGTTTTACCGCTAATTAATGAGGACATAAATGAAGAGTGGATTTCAGATAAAACAAGATACGCATGTGATGGTTTATCAAATCAAAGACTAGATACACCTTTTATTAAATATAATGGTAAATTTGAAAAAGCATCTTGGAGTGAAGTATTTAAGATTATCAAATCAAAATTTGAAAATTCATCTAAAGATAAAGTTTGTGGCTTTGTTGGAGATTTAACTAATATGGAGACAGGTTATATTTTTAAGGAGTTTTTTGATAGAACTTTAAACAATAATAACTATGACTCAAGATCAGATAACAGATTTCTAGATAGCTCTGAAAGAGAGAATTATATATTTAATTCTTCTATTAATGGAATTGAAGATGCTGACTTAATATTTTTGATCGGAGCAAATCCTAGATATGAGGCTACAATCTTAAATGCTAGAATTAGAAAAGCCTTTGTAAATAATAATACAAAAGTGATCTCATTAAATGATTCAGGTGATCTAACTTATCCTTATAAGAATTTAGATGGTCAAACCCAAACCATAAAAACCATTTTTGAAGGGTCTGAAGAGATATCTAAAGAAATTATTAGCTCAATTAAGCCAATGATTATAATTGGTGAGTCTTTACTAAAATTAAATTCTGCAGAATTCTTATTTGATTTAATTAAAAATTTTTTGAAGAAAAATAATAAATTCACAGAGGATTGGAACCCGCTAAATATTTTATCTTGCGATGCTGCAACAGTAGGTAATTTTGATCTAGGAATATTAAATAGTGAAAAAAATTTATTAGAAGAATTAAAATCTAATAAATTTGAAATTGTTTATTTAGTTGGACAAGATAATTTAGATTTTAATAAAAAAAATGAATTTGTAATTTATCAAGGGAGCCATGGGGACAAGGGAGCAGAAATTGCAGATATAATTTTACCAGGATCAGCTTATACAGAACAAGATGGTTATTTTACAAACCTAGAAGGAAAAATACAAAAAGCATATAAAGCATCTTACCCCCCAGGAGAAGCCAAAGAAGATTGGCGAATTATAAATGAATTAGCAGAAGTCATGAATAATCGTAAATTATTTAATGATAAAGAGGAATTAGAAAGTAGTATGTTTAATTACTTAAAACTTCAACAAGAAAAACAAACTACTAAAAATAAAGCACAAACGATTTCAGATTTTATGAATGAAAAATTAAATATTCAAATAAAGGATTATTATTTCTCTAATGTTATTGCTAGATCCTCAAAAACTATGATTGAATGTAACGACTCTAAATTAAATATCAAATCAACAGGAACTGAGGGATAGATGGAATATTTAGGTATATTGTTCGATCAAGTTTATAAAATTCTTTTTTTATTAGTTCCAGTTTTAGTATCTGTTGCAATGGTAGTTTGGCTTGATAGGAGAGTTTGGGCTTTTGTTCAAAAAAGACAAGGACCAAATGTGGTCGGACCATTCGGTCTTTTACAAACTATTGCTGACGCATTAAAGTATATTTTTAAAGAAATTATAATCCCATCAAGCTCAAATAAAGTAATTTTTATTCTTGCACCAATTGTAACAATGACACTAGCTTTAATTGCTTGGGCAGTAATACCATTTAGTGCAACGCAAGTGTTAGCTGATATAAATGTTGGTGTTCTTTATTTATTTGCTGTTTCATCTTTAGGCGTTTATGGAATTATAATGGGTGGATGGGCTTCAAATTCTAAATATCCTTTCTTAGGAGCAATTAGATCTGCAGCTCAAATGGTATCCTATGAAGTATCTATTGGAGTGATAATTATTAATGTTCTTCTGTGTGTAGGATCACTTAATTTAAATGATATTGTTTTAGCTCAACAAAACTTATGGTTTGTTATTCCATTATTCCCAATGTTTGTTATTTTTTTTATTTCTGCATTAGCTGAAACGAATAGACCACCATTTGATCTTCCAGAAGCAGAAGCAGAATTGGTCGCTGGTTATCAAACAGAATATTCTGGAATGATGTATGCAATGTTCTGGCTTGGTGAATATGCAAATATTCTTTTAATGTGTGCAATGGGTGCGATTTTATTTTTGGGTGGATGGCTATCTCCACTTGAAATATATCCTTTTACATTGGTACCTGGCCCCATGTGGTTAGTATTAAAGATATTGCTTTTATTTTTGTTGTTTGCTTTAGTTAAAGCTATTGTTCCAAGATATAGATATGATCAACTAATGAAATTAGGTTGGAAAGTATTCCTTCCATTATCTTTAATATGGGTTGTGTTGACGGCAAGTTATCTGTTTTATTTTAATCTTCTACCGGTAAATTAATTATGAAAATATCAAGATTTTTTAAAACCATATTTATGGTAGACTTTGTAAGCGGTTTGTACATGGCTATTAAAGAGGTATTTAAATCAAAAAAAACAATAAATTATCCATTTGAAAAAGGTAAGATAAGTCCTCGTTTTAGAGGAGAGCATGCATTAAGAAGATATCCAAATGGTGAGGAAAGATGTATTGCATGCAAATTATGTGAGGCCGTGTGTCCAGCTCAGGCGATAACAATTGAATCAACTCAAAGAGAAGATGGAAGTAGAAAAACAACCCGATATGACATTGATATGATGAAATGTATTTATTGTGGATTATGCGAAGAGTCTTGTCCTGTAGATGCTATAGTCCAAGGTCCAAACTTTGAATTTTCAACTGAAACAAGAGAAGAACTTTACTACACAAAGGATAAACTTTTAGATAACGGTGATAGATGGGAAAATATTTTAGAGGCTAATATTAAAGCTGACAGTTCTCACAGATAAAAATGATCGCACACTCCATTTTCTTTTATACATTTTCAATTATAGCTATTGTCTCTGCTATAATGGTTACAGCTTCCAAGAATACAGTTCACTCAGTTTTTTTTTTAATCCTAGATTTCATAAGTATTTCATGTCTTTTTATTATGATTGGTGCAGAGTTTTTAGGGATGATTATGCTAATTGTTTATGTAGGAGCTGTAGCAGTTTTATTTTTGTTTGTTGTTATGATGTTAAATGTTGCTCAACAAAAAAATCAATGGTTTTCATCAGAAGCAAGCTCAAAACATATTCCCGTAGGTCTAATAATAAGTACTCTTATATTTGTTGAGTTAATAATTGTTGTTAGTGGTTGGAAATATAAGCCGGATTTGTTTGATATAAATAATTCCTTGGAATTAGCCAAAGTTAGCAATACTCATTCTTTAGGTCAAGTATTGTACACCGATTATATCCATGTTTTTCAAATCAGTGGAATGATTTTATTGGTTGCTATGATTGGAGCAATTGTTCTTACTTTTAGGAAAAGAGTGGGTGTAAAAACACAAAGCTATATAAAGCAAATTTCAAGAGAGAGATCTGATGGTGTGAGTGTATTAAACGTTGAGTCTAATAAAGGAGTTAAGATTGATGACTGAAATAGGTTTAGGGCACTACTTAACATTAGGAGCAATTATATTTTCGATTGGAATTATTGGTATATTTTTAAACAGAAAAAATATTATCGTTATATTGATGAGTATCGAATTAATATTATTAGCTGTTAATATTAATTTAGTTTCTTTTTCAATTTTTCTGGGAGACTTAACTGGCCAGGTTTTCACATTATTTATTTTAACAGTAGCTGCTGCTGAGGCAGCCATTGGACTTGCAATTATTGTAGTTTATTATCGAAATTCAGGAACAATTAGAGTTGAGCACATAGATAATTTGAAAGGATAAGAATGGAACTTTCAATTATATTCCTTCCACTAATCGCATCAATAATATCTGGTTTCTTTGGAAAATACATTGGAGATAGAAATTCTGAAATAGTTACAAGTGCTTTTGTTTCAATCTCTGCCTTGATATCAATTTTTGTTTTATACCAAGTTATAGTAAATCAATACGAAGAAAATATAATAATCGCAACCTGGATCAATTCAGGTTCATTAGATGTAAATTGGTCAATGTTAATCGATCCCGTATCAGCTGTAATGTTGGTTGTGGTTACTTCTGTATCTTCTTTGGTTCATATTTATTCAATTGGATATATGTCCCACGATCCTCATAAACCAAGATTTATGTCGTATTTATCTCTGTTTACATTTGCAATGTTAATGCTCGTAACCTCAGATAATTTTGTTCAATTATTTTTTGGTTGGGAGGGAGTAGGTTTATGTTCATATTTCTTAATAGGTTTTTGGTTTAAAAAAGAAAGTGCTAATGCAGCAGCGATAAAAGCATTTGTTGTAAACAGAGTGGGAGATTTTGGATTTGCTTTAGGAATATTTTTAATATTTTATTTATTTGGGACAGTAAATTACTCTGAAGTTTTTCAACAAATACCAACAGTTGTTGATAAAAATTTATTGTTTTTAGGATTTGAAATTAAAGCAATAGATTTGATTTGCTTACTTTTATTTATTGGAGCAATGGGTAAGTCAGCTCAAATTTTATTACATACCTGGTTGCCAGATGCAATGGAAGGCCCTACTCCAGTTTCTGCATTAATACATGCAGCAACTATGGTAACAGCAGGAGTTTTTTTAGTAGTAAGATGTTCTCCTATTTATGAATACTCACCCCTAATACTAAATTTAATAACGATTATTGGCATGACAACAGCCTTCTTTGCAGCAACAGTAGCTTTAGTACAAACTGACATAAAAAAAATTATTGCATATTCTACTTGTAGCCAATTAGGATACATGTTTTTTGCAGCTGGGGTCGGAGCCTATAATGTTGCGATGTTCCATTTGTTTACTCATGCTTTTTTTAAAGCCTTACTATTCTTAGGTTCTGGCTCTGTTATTCATGCTTTTAAAGACGAGCAAGATATTAATAAAATGGGAGGAGTATGGAAAAAATTACCATACACTTATGCATTAATGATCATTGGAACACTAGCATTGACGGGTTTTCCTTTCTTATCAGGTTTTTACTCAAAAGATGCAATTATAGAATTTGCATTTCTTAAAGGTAATACCACAGGTTATTATGCAGCTGGTATAGGAATACTAACAGCACTTTTAACGTCAATATATTCGTGGAGATTAATATTTAAGACTTTCCATGGAGCATATAATAACAAAGAAATAAAAATAGAGGAAACTCACGAATCTCCTATAGTAATGCTTATTCCATTATTTATTCTTTCAATAGGTGCAATTTTTGCTGGAGTTTTATTTAAAGGACTTTTTATTGGTAGTGGTGGTGAAAATTATTTTTGGGCAGAGTCTATAAAGTTTTTAGAACCTTTAAGCACCGATCATCCACCTACATGGTTTTTACTTTTAACACCTTGCTTAGTAACAATATCAATTCCTATTGCCTATTATCTATTTGTTAAAAATAAAGAAATTCTAAATGGAATAGTATCACTGAATAAACCTTTATATAAGTTTTTAGTTAATAAATGGTACTTCGATGAATTGTATGAAGTTTTGTTCATTAAATCTTCAAAGCGTTTAGGTTTATTTTTGTGGAAATTTTTTGATGGCACAGTAATTGATGGATTTGGCCCAGATGGAATTTCATCCTTTATAAAAAAATGCTCGATTAAAGCAAATAAATTTCAAAGTGGATTTATTTATCAGTATGCATTCGTAATGCTAGTAGGTTTTTCTGCTTTTTTAACTTTTTTAATTGTAAGATAATGAACTTTCCTATTTTATCATCCCTAATTTTACTACCAATAGTTGGAGCATTATTTTTATTTTTTATAAAAGATAAAGACGGAAATAATTTAACAGCAAAATATGTTGCTTTATTTACCACAATTGTAAATTTTTTAATTTCAATTTATTTATGGATATCTTTTGATCAAACAACTTCCTCCTTTCAATTTGTTGAGGAAAGAATTTGGATGAAAGATTTTATTAATTACAAAGTTGGAGTAGATGGAATTTCAATTTTATTTATTTTATTAACAACTTTTATAACACCTCTATGTATTATTTCTGTAAATAACACAGTCAAAAATAGATTAAGAGATTTCTTAATTGCAATATTAATTATGGAAAGTTTTATGATTGGTGTTTTCTGTGCTCTTGATTTAGTTGTTTTCTATTTATTCTTTGAAGCTGGGTTAATTCCAATGTTTTTAATAATAGGTATTTGGGGAGGTCCAAAAAGAGTTTATTCAGCATTTAAATTTTTTTTATACACTTTGCTTGGATCTGTTTTGATGTTGGTTGCTATAATATCTATTTACTGGATATCAGGTACTACAGATGTAATTGCACTTTACGAACTAGGCATTGATGCAAAATACCAAAATTTATTATGGCTTGCATTCTTTAGTTCTTTTGCTGTGAAAACACCTATGTGGCCAGTTCATACATGGCTACCAGATGCGCATGTCGAGGCACCTACAGCAGGATCTGTTCTTTTAGCTGCAATATTACTTAAAATGGCAGGTTATGGTTTTATTAGATTTTCTCTTGGACTGTTTCCTGTGGCGTCAGAAGTTTTTACACCATTGGTTTACACTTTAAGTGTGATAGCAATTATTTTCACGTCTTTCATAGCCTTGATGCAAGAAGATATGAAAAAACTTATTGCCTATTCTTCCGTCGCACACATGGGTTTTGTTACTCTTGGAATTTTTACATTACAACAACAGGGAATAGAGGGCAGTATAATCCAAATGATAAGTCACGGACTAGTTTCTGCAGCTCTATTTTTATGTGTTGGTGTTGTATATGACAGAATGCACTCGAGATTGATTAAATCATATGGCGGAATAGTTACGATAATACCTAAATACTCAATTTTATTTATGCTATTTACCTTAGCAGCCTTAGGTTTACCGGGTACTAGTGGATTTATTGGTGAATTCTTAATTTTAATGGGTGCATTTAAAGATAATTTTTTGGTAGCCGTTATTGCAAGTTTTGGAGTAATTCTAGGCGCAGCTTACATGTTATGGCTTTATAAGAGAGTTGTGTTTGGAAAATTAGTCAATGAAGATTTAAAACAAATGGTAGATTTGAATAGATCTGAGTATTTAATATTAACATGTCTTGCGGTGCCAACATTATTCTTTGGATTTTATCCAGAGCCATTATTTAACACAATTGAAGTTTCAGTATCAGATTTAATTAATATGCATAATTTAAATATAGCGAGCAAGTAATATGGAAAATCTTAATTTAATATTACCTGAGATTTTTATATCGCTATCAGTTATGTTTCTATTAATACTGGGAGTGTTTAAAAAAGATAGTTCACAGTTAACTTTTAATCTTTCATTATTAACAATTTTAATTACAGCAATTATTACTATAAATGAAACTTATTCAATAAGTAGAGTTACTTTATTTAAAGATAGTGTTGTCATTGACCCTATGGCTTCACTTATGAAAGTTATAACGTTAATTGGAGGTTTTTTAGTTTTAGTAATTTCATCTAATTATCTTAAAGTATTTAAAATTTTCAAAATTGAATATCCTATATTAATTTTAAGCTCTATCTTGGGAATGATGGTTATGATCAGCTCTAATGATCTTATGGTTTTTTATATGGGGCTGGAATTACAATCCCTAGCTCTTTATGTTTTGGCAACTTTTAATAGAGATCAATTAAAGTCATCTGAAGCAGGATTAAAATATTTTGTGTTGAGTGCATTATCTTCTGGTTTGCTACTATATGGTTGCTCACTAATTTATGGTTTTTCAGGATCTACTAATTTTGATGTTATAGCAAATCAGCTTAATTCGAATGAGTATGCTCTTACTTTTGGAATAGTTTTTATTTTAGTTGGTTTAGCGTTTAAAATTTCTGCAGTTCCATTTCATATGTGGGCACCAGATGTCTATGAAGGATCTCCAACATCAGTAACACTTTTCTTCACTATGGTTCCAAAAATTGCTGCACTGACTGTCTTCATTAGATTTTTATATGTTCCATTTTTAAATCTAATAGATCAATGGCAAATGATTATTATTTTCTTGTCCATTGCATCAATGATATTTGGTGCGATTGCAGCAATAGGACAAACTAATATTAAGAGGCTGGTAGCTTACAGCTCAATAGGACATATCGGATATACTTTAGCGGGCTTAGCAACGGGATCTAACGACGGTATTCAAAGTTCAATAATTTATATTTCTATTTACGTGGTAATGAATCTGGCTCTATTTTCATGTTTATTGATGTTAAAAAGGAATGAGCAATATTATGAGGATATTGATGATCTTTCGGGTCTTTCAAAAAATCATCCACTATTGTCATTGTGTTTACTGATAATACTATTTTCACTTGCTGGAATTCCACCCTTGGCTGGTTTCTTCGCTAAGTTTTATGTATTTAAGGCTGTAATTGAACAATCAATGTTTTTCTTGGCAATAGTTGGTTTACTATCGACTGTAATTGCAGCTTTTTATTACCTAAGAATAATTAAAATAATTTATTTTGATAAAGAAAAAGAAAAATACGACACAGATCATGGAATATGGTTAAAATTTTCACTTACTTTTTCCACAATATTAATTCTTTTGTACTTTATATTTCCAAGTCAATTGATTGAGGTAGTTTCAAGAATTAATATTATTTAATGAAATTTAAGAAATTCAAATTTAAAAAAGTTAGAAGCACCAACAATACTGCTATTAGAATTATTAAAAAAACTCATTGTAAATATGGAATGGTAATTTCAGACTTACAAACTAATGGTAAAGGTCAATACGGTCGAAATTGGATTTCATATAAAGGAAATTTATTTGTGACATTTTTTCATGAATTAAACAAAATCAAATTAACAATTTCAACAATTACAAAATTAAATTGTTTGTTGATAAAAAAATTAATATCAAAGTATACAAGTAAAAAAATCTTTTATAAAAAACCAAATGATCTTTTAATTGAAAAGAAAAAAATTTGTGGAATCTTGCAAGAAATAATTTTTTTATCAAATAAGAAGTACCTTATTACAGGAATAGGTATCAATATAAACAAAAGCCCATACATCAAAAATTGTCCAACAACTAATTTAAATGAGATAACGAATAAAAATATTAAAATTGACGAAATAGAAAAATCTTTAAAACAAATTTTTGAAAATAATTTATTAAAAATGTATAATCTTAAAACCAATAATTAATGTATATTTTAGGTGATATTGGAAATACTGAAACCAAAATTTGGTTAGTTTCAAAAAAAAATCATGTCATAAAAAAAATAAATTTTTCATCAAAAGAAGTAACAAATTATAAATTATCTAAAATATTTAAAAAATATAATTTAAAATTTAAAGATATTGAAAAAATTCTTTTCTGTAGTGTTGTTCCGTCGACTTTTAATTTAATAAAAAAATTTTTGTCTAAAAAAACCAATAATAAATGTTACGAAGTAAAAAGTTTAAGTTTAAAATCTTTAATTAAAATTAAAGTTGATTATAAGCAAGTAGGCTCTGATAGAATAACTAATGCAATTAGCTTAATGAATAATAAAAATAATTTTATTATTTTAGATTTTGGTACAGCAACTACATTTGATGTTTTGGTTCAAAATACTTATTATGGTGGAATTATTGCGCCGGGTGTAAAATTATCACTTAATTCCTTATCAGACAAAGCAACGCTCATTCCTAGGATTAATTTAAAAAAAATAACCAAAGTTATTGGAAATAATACAGTTTCAGCGGTAAGGTCTGGTTTTTTTTGGGGATATGCAGGTTTAATTGACAATATTATTTATTTAATTAAGAAAGAAACTAGAAAAACCTTTAAAGTAATTATCACTGGGGGATTTTCTGATTTATTTAAAAACTCAATAAAAACGAAAGTTAGTCAAAATCAAGATATTACAATTAAAGGTCTAATTAAAATTTCAAGGTTAATTAAATAATATGAAAGATGAACTACTATTCTGTCCATTAGGTGGATCTGGTGAGATAGGCATGAACATGAATTTGTTTGGTTATGGTCAACCAAGTAATCATAAATGGATAATGGTTGATATTGGTGTTACTTTTGCAGATGATACCATTCCAGGTGTTGATTTAATTTATCCTGATCCAGGTTTTATAGTTGAGAGAAAAGATAATTTGCTTGGTATCGTTCTTACTCATGCTCATGAAGATCATATTGGAGCAATTGCTCACCTATGGCCTAAATTAAAATGCAAAATTTTTGCAACACCATTTACAGCTGTATTAATAAGAGAAAAATTCAAGGAAAAACAAATAGACATAACTAATGATTTGCAGATTGTTGAACTGAATGGATCTGTAAATTTAGATCCATTTGAAATTGAATACATAACACTCACTCACTCTATATTAGAACCTAATGGACTCAGAATTAAAACACCGGCAGGTGTAATTTTACACACTGGTGATTGGAAGGTCGACCCTAATCCGTTGATTGGGGAAAATATAAATGAAAAAAGATTAAAAGAAATTGGAAACGAAGGTGTATTAGCAATGATATGCGACTCTACTAATGTTTTCAGTGCTGGGAGATCTGGGTCTGAATTAGATGTGAGAAAAAACATGCTTAATGTTATGTCTAGATTAAAAAAAAGAATAATAATTACATCTTTTGCATCGAATGTTGCAAGAATGGAAACTGCTTTTTACTGTGCAGAACAAACAGGAAGACAAATTTCTCTTGTAGGAAGATCCATGCATCGTATTTACAAGGCAGCTCGTCAATGTGGATATTTAAAAAATACTATTGAACCAATTGATCCTCGTGAAGCAAAAAATTTTTCTAGAGAAAAAATTGTTTATTTATGTACAGGAAGCCAAGGTGAACCTATGGGAGCTATGATGAGAATTTCGAGTTATATTCATCCAGATGTTTATATTGAAAATGGAGATGCTGTGATATTTTCATCAAAAATAATTCCAGGTAATGAAAAAAAACTCTACAAGCTTCATAATCAATTAGTTAAAGATGGTATAGAAGTAATATCAGAGGAGACTGAGTTTGTTCATGTCTCAGGGCACCCTAATCGAGAAGATCTTAAAGATATGTATCATTGGGTAAAACCAAAGTGTGTTATTCCAGTGCATGGTGAACACAGACATATGATTGAGCACATCAATTTTGCAAAAGAAATGCAAGTTCCACACCCGGTACAAGTTGAAAATGGTGATATTGTTAAACTTTTCCCAGGTGAAAAACCTGAAGTTTATGACAAAGCTCCTAGTGGAAGATTATATCTTGATGGTAATATAAGTGTCGACCCAGACTCACAGTCAATCAAAGATAGAAAAAATCTAAGTGCAAATGGTTATTTGGAGGTTACTTTAATGATTACACCAAAGGGCAACATTCACAGTAATCCCGTATTATCTTTTAGAGGTTTACCCGTAGATGATAGGGATGAATTTGTTTACGGTTTAGAAGATGAGATTGAAAAAACCTCAAGATCTTTTAGGGTTGGAAGTAGACAACAGGAGCACAATCTTATTGATGCCCTAAAAATTGCTTGTAGAAAATTTTCAAAAGAAAAAACTGGAAAAAAACCATTCACGAATATTAATCTAGTTCGAATTTAATGAGCGGAACAGGCTTAGCTATAATCTATGTTATTATTTGGTGGATCATCTTTTTTGCAATTCTACCAATAGATGTGAACAGAACAAAAACTGTTAAAATTGATGGCGAAGATCCTGGATCCCCAGAAAATCCAAAAATGGTTAAAAAATTCCTATATTGTACAGGAATAACTACTGTTATTTTTATTATAAT
Organism: uncultured Pelagibacteraceae bacterium; assembly: GCA_902619815.1. Classification (GTDB taxonomy): domain Bacteria; phylum Pseudomonadota; class Alphaproteobacteria; order Pelagibacterales; family Pelagibacteraceae; genus Pelagibacter. The sequence goes on along the minus strand of CACNGH010000001.1, from coordinate 34,539 downwards.
TTATTTGTTAATAAAATTTGAATATTTAAATTTAAGAAATATGATCACATAAGATGTTATTATCTAAATCATTTGTACCCATACTAAAAAATAATCCTTCAGAAGCTAAAATTAAATCCCACCAGTTAATGTTGCGGGTAGGGATGATCAAACAAGCTTCAGCAGGAATTTACTCTTGGTTGCCTTTAGGTTTCAAAATAATGAAAAAAATTGAAGAGATAGTAAGACAGGAACAAAATAAAATTGGTGCACAAGAAATTTTAATGCCCACAATTCAATCAAGCGAAATTTGGAAAGAAAGTGGCAGGTATGAAGATTATGGTGAGGAAATGCTTAGAATAAAAGATCGTCAAAACCGTGAGATGCTTTATGGTCCAACCAATGAAGAGCAGGTAACAGAAATTTTTAGATCCTCTTTAAAATCATATAAATCACTCCCACAACTTCTTTATCATATTCAGTGGAAATTTAGAGACGAAATTAGACCAAGGTTTGGAATTATGAGAGGTAGAGAATTTTATATGAAAGATGCTTATTCATTTGATGTTTCTGATGAAGAAGCATTTTATTCTTATAATAAATTTTTTTTATCTTATTTAAGAACTTTTAAAAGATTAGATTTAACCGCAATTCCAATGGCTGCAGACACTGGACCAATTGGAGGAAATTTATCTCATGAATTTATTATATTAGCTGATACTGGCGAAAGTAAAATTTTTACTGATAAAAGAATTTTTGATTTAAATAGTAATGATACAGAATTAGAAAAAAACTCCTTACAACAGATGAGAAAAAAATATGAACAGTATTATTCTGTGACTGATGAAAAATTCAATAAGGAAGAATTTGAAAAAGTTGTATCTGAAGAAAATAGATTGATTACAAAGGGTATTGAAGTAGGACACATTTTTTATTTTGGTGACAAATATTCAAAAGCAATGGGAGCATCAGTTGATTTACCAGGGGGCAAGAAAGATTTTGTTAAAATGGGCTCATACGGAATTGGTGTATCCAGGCTAGTTGGTGCAATTATAGAGGCTAAATTTGATGACAAAAATGAAATCATGAAATGGCCATTGTCTGTTGCTCCTTATGATATTGTGTTAGTACCCATGATAAACAAAAATGATTCATCAGCTCTAGATAAAGCAATTAATATTAACAAAGAATTAATTAAAAATAATATTGATGCTTTGATTGATGATACTGATGAAAATTATTCATCAAAGATAAAAAAAATGAATTTAATAGGTGCGCCTTATCAAATCATTATTGGTAAAAAATCAGAGGGTGATTTATTAGAGTTTAAAGAAATAGGTGAAGAAACTCAAAATTTATCTTTAACCAAAATTATAGAAACTATTAAAAAACAAAAAAATTAAAATTGATTTCTAATTTAGAAAAAGAAATTACACTTAGGTTTTTAAAGGCTCGTAAAAATGATGGGTTCTTAAACGTCATATCTATTTTCTCATTTATCGGTATTAGTTTAGGAGTTGCTGTTCTTATAATAGTCATGTCAGTAATGAATGGATTCAGAACAGAACTAATTAACAAAATTGTAGGATTTAACTCTCATCTAACTATTAAATCCTATGATCAATTAATCGATAAGAGTAAAATTGAAGGCAATGATTTAAAATTAATTTCGCAATACGCTCTATTTAGCAATTCTGGAGAGGCTATAATTTTAAAAAATGAAACCTCGAAAGGAATTGTTTTAAGAGGTTATCAAAGTGATGATTTTTCTAAATTAGAAATTATAAAAAATAAAAATTTTAAAGGGAATAAAATCAATTTAGAAAAGAATAATATCTCGATTGGTAATGAACTTAGTTTTTCTTTAAATCTTAAAATTGGAGATGAGATAACAATTTTATCCCCTAGTGGTGTGCAAACTATAATTGGAAGCATGCCAAAACAAAAAACGTTTATAGTTACATCAATATTTAATAGTGGTTTAGCAGAATTTGATAATAATATTGCATTAATTAATTTATCCACTCTTGAAGATTTTTTTGGCTTTAAGCAAGAGCAAAGAAATTTAGAAATTTATTTAAAAAATCCAAAAAACATAGAAAAACAAAAATTCGTATTTCAAAAGGTTTACGATCAAGAACTTATTTATAGCTGGGCTGATATGAATAGTTCTTTATTTTCAGCATTAAAAGTTGAAAGAAATGTTATGTTTATAATTTTATCTTTAATTATTATTGTTGCTGCTTTCAATATTATTTCAGGTTTAACAATCTTAGTTAAAAATAAAACTAAAGATATTGCTATTTTAAAATCAATTGGAGTATTAAATAAATCAATAGTAAAAATTTTCTTTTTAATTGGAATAATTATAGGAACATCTGCTACTATTTTTGGAATTTTTTTAGGGGTAACATTTTCACTCTATGTTGAAAATTTAAGACAATTTTTAAGCTCTACTTTTAACATCAGCTTATTTCCAGAGGAAATTTATTTTTTAAGTAAAATGCCTTCAGAAATAAATTTAAACTCAATATTAATTATATCGATCTGTTCAATATTTATAACAATAGTAGTTTCAATATTTCCTGCACTAAAAGCTGCTAAACTTGATCCAATCAAAGCCTTAAAATATGAGTAAACTTTTAAAATTACACAATATCTCAAAAACTTTTGAAACTAGTAAAAAGCTAAAAGTTATAAAAAATTTGTCATATAGTTTTAATAAAGGTAAAATTTACTCTTTGATGGGTCCTTCGGGCTCAGGCAAGTCCACTTTGTTAAATCTAATCTCTTTGATAGATCATCCCTCTAATGGTTCGATTAAATTTAATGATCATGAAATTAATTATGCTGAAAAAGAGGAAAATGATAAATTTAGAGCAAAAAAAATTGGAATTGTTTATCAACAAAATAATTTATTGCCTGACTTTACATCTTTGGAAAATATTTATTTAGCAAGTTTATCAATTAACAATGATAAAGATGTAGCTATTTCAAAAGCAAAACAATTGTTAAAAAAAATAGGCTTATCTAACAGAGCTGATCATTATCCTTCTCAATTATCTGGAGGAGAAGCACAAAGGATAGCTATAGCAAGGGCAATAATTAATGATCCAGAGATAATTTTGGCTGATGAGCCAACAGGTAGTTTAGATATGAGAACAGCAAAAGTAATATTTAATTTATTAAAGGATCAAAAGAGATCAGACAGATTAATTATATTTGCAACTCATAATAGATTTTTTGGTAATAAGGCAGATTGCTTATTGGAGATATTAGATGGTAATATAAAGTCATCTAATGGCTGAGTCTTTAACGCAAAACTTTAATCATCTTAAAATTCATACACAATACTCTATTTGTGAAGGTGCTATTAAAATCGATGATCTTCAAGAGTATTCAAAAAGTAATAAAATAAAATCATTAGGTCTTTCTGATACCTCTAATCTATGTGGAGCATTAGAATTCGCTGAAAAAATATCAAAATCTGGAACTCAACCTATCATTGGAACCCAAATTAACTTTAAAATTCATGATACAATTGGACTACTACCTTTATACGCTTTAAATGAAACAGGTTATAAAAATATTATCGATTTATCATCAGCATCCTATCTGAAAAATGATGAACTTTCTGACCCGCATGTAAAATTTGATTATTTATTAAATAATTCTGAAGGTGTCGCATTATTTTCTGGAACTGTTTTTGGTTTGTTTGGAAAACTTTTTGATAAGGGAAAATTTACTGAAATTCATGATTTATATAATAAAATTAAATTAAAATTTGGTGATCGTTTTTATATAGAAATCCAAAGGCACAAAGATCTTAATGAAATTGTCTTTGAAAAATTTAATTTAAAGAAATCCTCAGATTTAGAAATACCAATAATTGCAACGAACGAGGTATATTATTTAAATAAAGATATGCATGAAGCACATGATGTATTGATTTGCATAGGTAACAAAACTTATGTTAATGAAAAAAATAGATTAAAATTAAGTGATCAACATTATTTTAAAAATAATTCTGAAATGTCAGAATTATTTGCTGATTTACCTGAAGCATTAGAAAATAATTATAATTTTCCTTTAAGATGCAATTTTAGGCCTTTGTTTTCAAATCCAATTTTACCGAATATAAGCAAGGATAAAGATGGAAATGCTGATGAAATTTTAAAAAAAGAGTCTTTAGAAGGTCTTAAAACTAAATTCGAAAAGGTATTTAACATCGGTGCGGATGATATTACGACAGAAAAAAATTTTTTAGATTACAAAAAAAGATTAGATCACGAGCTTTCGATAATTATTGAAATGAAATATGCTAGTTATTTTCTTATCGTATCAGATTATATCAAGTGGGCTAAAAATAACGACATACCAGTTGGTCCTGGCAGAGGTTCGGGTGCAGGATCTTTAGTTGCTTGGTGTTTATCTATTACAGATGTAGATCCAATTAAATTTAATTTAATATTTGAAAGATTTTTAAATCCAGATCGAATATCTATGCCTGATTTTGATATCGATTTTTGTGAGGATAAAAGAGATCTTGTTTTTGAATATTTAACAAAAAAGTACAAAGATAGTGTTGCTCACATAATTACCTTTGGAAAATTAAAAGCCAGAATGGTCATTCGCGATGTTGGTAGAGTTTTGGGATTATCCTATGGTTTTGTAGATAGTATTTCTAAAATGATACCTTTTGACCCTTCTAGACCACAAAACTTAACACAATGTATCGCTGGAGAACCGAGGCTTCAAAAACTAATCAATGAAGATCCAAAAGTTAAAAAATTAACTGACTTATCTCTTAAACTTGAAGGTCTGAATAGAAATGTTGCAACACATGCAGCAGGGGTAGTTATTGCGGATAGAAAACTGACTGAAGTGGTTCCACTATATAAAGACAGTTCTGCAGATTTGTTATTACCTTCAACTCAATTTGACATGTATTCAGCTGAAAATGCAGGGTTGATAAAATTTGATTTTTTGGGTTTGAAAACTCTAACAGTAATTAACAATACACAAAAGTTAATTAAAAAAATTAATAAGGATTTTGACATAGAAAAAATTGATTTTGAGGACCAAAATGTTTTTGATTTATTATCAAGCGGTAAAACGGTTGGGTTATTTCAGATTGAAAGTGCTGGAATGAGAGAAGCCTTGTTACAAATGAAACCAAATCATATAGAAGATATTATTGCTCTTGTAGCTTTATATCGACCAGGACCAATGAGCAACATTCCAACTTATAATGATTGTAAGCATGGAAGGCAAAAACCTGATTATTTACACCCACTTTTAGAGGATATTTTAAAACCTACATATGGAGTAATTATTTATCAAGAACAAGTAATGCAAATAGCGCAAAAATTATCTGGATTTACCGCTGGTCAAGCAGACTTACTTCGAAGAGCGATGGGTAAAAAGAAAAGGGCTGAACTTGAAAAGCAAAAACAAGGTTTCATCGAAGGTGCGATAAAAAATGGTATTGCAAAAGATGTTGCGGCTGGAATTTTTTTAAAAATTGAACCTTTTGCAGAATATGGATTTAACAAAAGTCATGCAGCTGCTTATGCAATAATTTCTTATCAAACAGCTTTTTTAAAAACTTATTATCCAAAAGAGTTTATTGCAGCGTCAATGACGATGGATATTTCTAATCAAAATAAACTAAGTGAGTTCTATGAAGAATTGAATAGATTAAATGTAGAAGTTGTTCGGCCAGATATAAATGAATGCTTTGCTAATTTTAGAACTTTAGATGGAAAGTTTTATTATGCATTAGGAGGAATAAAAGCTGTAGGGCATGAGGCAATTTCAAATATTACTGAGGAAAGAATTGCTAACGGAAACTTTTCATCGATTAATGATTTTTTAAACAGAGTAAACCCAAAAGACATTAATAAACTTCAACTAGAAGGATTAGTAAAGGCAGGAGCTTTTGACAATATTAATTCTAATAGACAAGCACTATTTAACTCGATACCCAATATTATAACCAAAAATAAAAATATTTTTGAGAATAAGTCAGCAAATCAAATTGATTTATTTTCAGAAGAGGAAAATATCCAATATGATATAATAAATAATATCGAAGACTGGCAATTCGAAGAAAGACTAGCAAAAGAATTTGAAGCGGTGGGATTTTTTATTTCTGATCATCCATTAAATCAATTTAATGAAATATTTAATGATTATAAAATAAATGAATATACAAAATTTATTTTAGATGATGAGATTAAAAGTTCAAATATAGCTGCTACATTATTAAAATTACAGGAGAGAAAAACGGCTAAAGGAAATTCTTATGCTGTTTTGAAATTAACAGATTTATCAAGTGTATTTGAACTTTTTATATTTTCTGATGTTTTAGAATTAAATAGAGAGATTTTAAAAGAGGGTAATTCTTTGATATTAAATTTAGTTAAAAATATAACTGATGATGAAAATCGTTTTAAAAGAATTAATGTTCAAAAAATATCTTCATTAAAAGAACTTTTCAATAGTCCAATTAATGAAGTTTGTTTTGAAGTCAGTTCTAAAGATCAAGTTCAAGTGATATCAAAAATTCTAAATGAAAATGGTAAAACATTAGTTAATATTAATTTAGTAAATGATGGTGATATTCTTCAATTTAAACTGAAAAATTTGAAAAATTTAGACAGAAAATCACTAAATTTATTAAGAAAACAAAAAATACAAGCCACTATTTCATAAATAAAACTTGTTAAATTGACAAAATATTTGTAAATACAGCATAAATTAAATTAACACGCACACAGTTGTTGGTTTTATACCTCCGGTCCTTAATTGGAAATTACTGTGGTGGCTTAACCGGGAATAAATATGAAGATACCTAACGTCACAATTCAACAATTATTAGAAGCAGGTGTACATCTTGGTCACAAGACTTTGAGGTGGAACCCGAAAATGAAGAAATATATTTTTGGAAAAAGAGATTCAATTCACATTATTGATTTAACACAAACACTTGAGCTAACCAAAGTCGCTTTAGAAAAGGTCTATAATACAATAGCCAACAATGGAAAAATTTTATTTGTTTCTACTAAAAAACAAGCTTCTGAAGTAATAGCAGAAGTAGCAAAAGAAACAGATCAATATTTTGTAAATTATAGATGGTTAGGTGGAATGCTCACTAACTGGGGAACAATTTCAAATTCAATTAAAAAATTAAAAAAATTGGAAATAGATATTTCTGCTGAAAATAGAGGATTTACCAAAAAAGAACTCCTAAAAATGAGTGTTAAAAAAGATAAGCTTCAAAGATCTTTAGGTGGAATTGCAGAAATGAAAAAAGTTCCTGATCTTGTTTTTGTAATAGATACAAACTACGAATCTTTAGCAATTGCAGAATCTGCTAAACTTGGAATACCAATAATTGCTATTTTAGATAGTAATTCAAACCCCGAGAATATTGATTTTCCAATTCCTGGTAATGATGATGCCAGAAGAGCAATTGATTTATATTGTAATCTCATAAAGGAAACAATTAAGATTGCCAAAAGCTCTATTCCAACTCAAGAAACTACACAAGATAAAATTAAAGATAATAAAAAAGATGATGATAAGTCAAAAACAATTCAAGAACTTGATAGAGAAAAATTAGAACAGAAGTTCTCTAAAGAAACTAAAGAGACTTTAAATTAATATGAGCGACATAGAGAACGTTAAGAGGTTAAGAGAGGCAACTGGTGCAGGTTTCAAAGATTGTAATTTAGCAATAAAAGAAGCCAATGGTGACATAGATAAGGCTATTGAAATCCTTAGAGTTAAAGGAATTTCTAAGGCTTCAAAAAAAATGTCTCGAGATGCTAAAGAAGGAGTTGTTGTTGTTAGTGGAAATGAAACAAAAACATCTATTATTGAAGTAAATTGTGAGACTGATTTTGTTGCTAAAAATGAGGACTTTATAAATTTTGTAAAAGAACTCAGTGAATTAAATAATCAAAAAAATTCTAATCTCGATGAATTAAAAAACTCAAAGATGAAAAACGATCAAACAGTTGATGAAAACTTAGTTGCTTTAATTGCAAAAATTGGAGAAAAAATTACAATTGGTAAATCTAAAACAATCGAAAACTCTAATGGGGTAAATAATCATTATCTCCATACAGTGGTTCAAGATAATGTTGCTAAGTTAGCTGTATTAGTTTCATTAGAAACAAGTGAAAACTCTGAGATTGTAAAAACTTTTAGTAAACAGTTATCCATGCACATTGCGGCTTCAAACCCTTTAGCTTTAGAGTCTAATTTAATTGATCAAGCGATTATCGATAAAGAGCAAGAGCTTGTTACAGAGGAATTAAAAAATTCAGGAAAACCTGAGGAGATTGCAAAAAAGATAAGTTTAGGTAAGATGAACAAGTTTAAAGAAGAAAATGCACTTTTAACACAAGCCTGGGTCATGGAACCAAAAAAAAAAGTGAAAGATATATTAAAAGAACTTTCTATAGCAGATCTTAAAATAAAAGAATTTTATAGAATTAAAATTGGAGAATAAATGTTTGATGAAAAATCTTACAGCCTTAAGATGGATAAAGCCATAGAGGTGTTTTCCAGAGAACTGTCATCGTTAAGAACAGGTAGAGCAAATGCTGCCATGCTAGATTTAATAAAAGTAGATGTTTATGGTCAACAAATGCCAATTAATCAAGTAGGAAGTATAACAACACCAGAACCAAGAATGATTAATATTCAAGTTTGGGATACAAATAATGTTCCAGTAGTTGATGCAGCTATAAAAAAATCTGATCTAGGATTAAATCCGCAAATAGATGGACAGCTAATCAGATTACCTGTACCAGAACTTAATGAGGAAAGAAGAACTGAACTAAAAAAAATAATCAAATCTGTAGGCGAAAAATGTAAAGTATCTATTAGAAATATTAGACGAGAAGCAAATGAAGATTTAAAAAAACTATTAAAATCAAAAGACATTGGTGAAGATGAGGAAAAAATTCACGAAAAAAAAGTTCAATTAATAACTGATGATCATATTAAGTCAGTAGACGAAAAAGTTTCATTAAAAGAAAAAGAAATAATGATAATATGAACCATTTGAATCATGTTGCTATTATAATGGATGGCAATGGTAGATGGGGTTTAAAATATAAAAAATCTAGAAATGCTGGTCATAAAAAGGGATTAAGTACGGTAGAAAAGGTAATCAAAACATCAATAAAGCAAAAAATAAAATTCCTAACATTATATGCTTTTTCAACTGAAAATTGGAAAAGACCAAAATCAGAAATTAAATATTTATTTAATTTGCTAGAAAACTTTTTGATTAACAAAATAGAGGAGTTTCATAAACAAAATATTAAACTTAAGATAATAGGCGTAAAAAATTTTTCTTTAAAATTAAATAAATTGCTAAGAAAATCTGAGCAAAGAACACAAAAAAACACAAAATTACAAATCAATCTAGCTTTAAATTATGGTTCTAAATTTGAATTAATAGATGCTTTTAAAAAATTAAAAAAAAGTAAAAAAATAATAAATGAAAAAAATTTAAAAAATTACCTACAAACTAAAGATATACCTGATCCAGAACTACTAATTAGAACAGGAAACACTAAAAGGTTAAGTAACTTTTTATTATGGCAAGTAGCCTATTCAGAAATTTTTTTTGAGAAAAAATTATGGCCTGATTTTACAGAAAAAGATTATAATAGAATAATCAAATACTTCAGAAATATAAAAAGAAATTATGGCAATATTTAATGAGCAAAGAGTTAGTTAAAAGAATATTAAGTTCAATAATTCTACTACCATTAGTATTTTATTTTTTAACAAGTGGATCTTTTTTATTAAATTTGTTTATAGTTTTATGTTTAATTATTACTTTTTATGAATGGAATAAAATGAGTAAAAATAAATTTTATAAAATATTTGGATTTATTTTTTTGTTATTTTCTTTTTATACTTTTTATCATCTTTCCATTGAACTGTTTCTTCTTATTTATGTAATTTTAATATGTATATCTACTGATATAGGTGGTTATATTTTTGGTAAAATATTTAAAGGACCAAAATTGACAACAATAAGTCCAAATAAAACCTATGCTGGTATGATTGGTGGTTATTTATTATCTTTAATTTGCTTGATAGCCATTGTAAATTTTATTGATTATTCAATAAAAACTTTTCAATTAATCTTTATAACTGTTTTACTTTCTTCAGTGAGTCAAGCAGGAGATATTATTGTTTCTTATTTTAAAAGAAAAGCAAATATCAAAAACACAAGTAATTTAATACCTGGTCATGGTGGTCTACTTGATAGAATTGATGGAATGATTTTTGTGACTCCAACCTTATACATAATAGAGTTAACAGGGTATATAAATATATGAAAAAAAAAATTGCCATACTCGGATCAACAGGTTCAATTGGAAAATCTTTATTAAATATCATATCAAGAGACCAAAAAAATTTCCAAATTGTGTTACTAACTGCTAATAAAAATTATAAACTTCTTTTAAAACAGGCAAAAATTTATAATGTTAAAAATATTATAATTAGCAAAAAAAATTATTTTGAAAAAGCTAAATTAGCAAACAATAATAAAAAGTTAAATATTATTAACAATTTTGAAAATTTAAGAAAAATTTTTCCTAAGAAAATAGACTACACAATGAGTGCAATTGTAGGTATAGAAGGATTATTACCTACTATAAAAATTATTAAATTTACTAAAAAGATTGCCATTGCTAGTAAAGAACCAATCATTTGTGCTTGGAATTTAATCAAAAACGAATTAGAAAAAAATAAAACGGAGTTCATCCCGGTGGATTCTGAACATTTTTCAGTATGGTACGCATTAAAAGGAAAAAGTACTACTAATATTGAAAAGATTTTTTTGACAGCATCTGGAGGTTCACTGTTTAAAATTGATCAAAAAAAATATAAAAATTTAAAGCTAAATCAAATTCTTAATCATCCAAATTGGAAGATGGGTCAAAAAATTACTGTTGATTCATCAACTATGATGAATAAGGTTTTTGAAGTAATTGAGGCTAAAAAATTATTCAATTTAGATTATAAAAAATTATCAATCCTAATTCATCCTAAGTCTTATTTACATGCCATCGTTAAATTTAATGATGGAATGACAAAAATTATAGCACATGACACCACAATGGAAATTCCAATTTTCAATACTCTTTACAATGAAAATTTAAAATCAATTAAAACAAAAAATTTAAATTTAGAAAATCTCAATGATTTAAAACTGTCTAAAATTGATACTAAAAAATTTCCTTTGACCAAAATTTTAAAAACTTTACCAAATAAGAATTCTTTATTTGAAACTGTTTTAGTTTCCGCCAATGATCAACTAGTAAAACTTTTCTTAAATAAAGAGATCGCTTATACAGATATATCAAAAAAAATGATGAGATTAGTCTCTTTAAAAGAATTACAAAAATACAAGAAAATACAACCCAGAAATATCAAAGATATCTTAAAGATAAATGAATATGTTCGTTTAAAAATTAATTCAAAACATATATATCATAATTATTAATGAATAAAATTTCTAAAATTATAATTGTTTTTTTTTATTTTTTTCTATTACCTAATGCTAATTCTGAAATAATAAAAAAAATAGTTATTGTTGGTAATGAAAGAATTTCTAATGAAACTATTTTAATGTTTTCTGATATTAAGATAGATGACAGTATTAATAGCGAAAACTTAAACATAATTCTTAAAAATTTATATGAATCAAATTTTTTTAATAATGTCTCGGTAAGTTTTGATAAAAATATTCTTAAAATTACTGTAACAGAGTCCCCCATAATTGATAAAATTGTTTTCACTAATATTAAATCAAAAACTATGAAGGAAGAAATATCTAAATTTTTAAAATTGAAATCTCGATCATCATTTAATGATTACGACTTATCATTTGATAAAAATTCTATTCAAGAATATTTAAAAAATAAAGGATATTATTTTGCCAAAGTTGAAACTTTTGTTGATCAGCTTGACGGAAAATTAGTAAACATAAATTATAATATCGAACTTGGAAAAAAAGCAAAAATAAAAAAAATATCTTTTATTGGTGACACAATCTATAAAAATTCTAAATTAAGAAGCTTAATTATAAGTGAAGAATATAAATTTTGGAAATTTATTTCAGGTAGAAAATATTTAAATCAAAATACGATTAGATTTGATGAAAAGTTAATAAAAAATTTTTATTTGAATAAAGGTTATTATCAAGTGGAAGTTAATACCTCTTTTGCCAAGTTATTGGGTAAGGAGGACTTCGAGTTAATTTTTAATATTAATCCTAATAAAAAAATTTTATTCAACAATTTGACTTTAAGTATACCAGATGATTTTTCTGAGGGTAACTTTTCATCATTAAAGGATTTATTTTCAAAAATTAAAGGCACTCCTTATTCTATAAATACCGTCAACAAGATATTAGAACAAATTGATAAAATTACTTTAAACGAAGAATACAAATCAATTAATGCAAGTGTAGATGAAAATATTTATGATAATAAATTAGATATCAATTTTATTATAGAAGAAAGTGAAAAATTCTATGTTGAGAGAATTAATATTTTTGGAAATAACATAACCAGAGAGAGCGTTATCAGAAACCAACTGGAAATTGATGAAGGGGACCCTTTTAATGAAATTCTCCAAAAAAAATCTGAAAATAATCTGAAAAGCTTGAATTTTTTTAAAAATGTTTCATCTGAAATAATTGACGGTAAAGAAAATAATTCAAAAATAATTAATATAAGTGTTGATGAGAAACCAACAGGAGAAATTATGGCTGGTGCTGGTGCTGGAACAGAAGGTGGTACTTTCCTTTTTGGAGTTAAAGAAAATAACTACCTTGGTAAAGGTTTATCTGTTGATGCAAATGCTACTATTACATCTGAATCTTTTAAGGGACTTTTGAGAGTAAATAATCCTAATTATAATAATTCTGATAAATCTTTATTTGGCAGTATAGAGGCTATCGAAATTGATAAAAGTGAGAAAAGTGGTTACAAAACAAATAAAACTGGTTTTGAGATAGGTACAAGGTTCGAATATTATGATGATTTTAATTTAGGTTTTTCAGCAAGATCTTTCTTTGAAGATATCGAGACAGACACTACCGCTTCTGCGAGACAGCAAAAACAAAAAGGTAATTATTGGGATACTTTTTTAAATTTCAATGTTGATTTTGATAAAAGAAATCAAAAATTTAAAACTGATGATGGGTTCAGGTCTAGTTATAGTTTAGATTTACCAGTTGTTAGTGATACTTATACCCTAACAAATACTTATAATTATAAATATTATACTTCTCTTTATGATAATAATATATCAAGTTTTTCTATCTTTCTAAAGAGTGCAAATTCTATAAGCGATAAAGAGGTAAAATTATCCGAGAGGTTATTTTTACCATCAAGCAAGCTAAGAGGTTTTGAAGGCGGAAAAGTAGGACCTAAAGATGGTGATGATTTTGTAGGTGGAAATTTTGCTGCTGCATTAAATTTTAATACTACACTTCCACTAATATTTGAAAATGTTCAAAATCTTGATGCAACACTATTCCTTGATGTCGCCAATATTTGGGGGGTTGATTATTTTGATGGTGAGGATGAGGGCAGTGAAATAAGAAGCTCAATAGGAGTTGGTTTAGACTGGTTTACTGTTATTGGCCCAATTAATTTTTCAATAACCGAAAATATTTCAAAAGCTAGCACAGACATAACTGAAAGTTTTAGATTTAATATTGGAACAACATTTTAATGTATATTTTTAAAAAATTAACATTAGTAATTTTTTTTTTACTTGTGAGTAATGACTTATTATTTGCGAGCCAAAATGTTAAATTTGCTGATATAGATTTAATTGTTCAAAACAGTGAAATAGGAAAAAAAACATTAAGTAAAATTGAAAAACTAAATCAATCTAATATTGAAAAACTAACTAATTTTCAGAAACAATTAAAAGACAAAGAAAATGAAATAAAAATTAAACAAAATATTGTTTCTGAGGAAGAATTTAAAAAAGAGGTTAAAAATCTTAAAATTCAATTGGCCGAATTTAACAAAAAAAAAGATTTAATGGTTAAAGAATTTTCAGAACTAAAAAATGATGAACTCGAAGCTTTATTTGCTAAGATTAATCCAATAATTCAGAATTATATGAAAGAAAATTCTATAGAAATTTTAATGAATAGTAAAAATATCTTTATTGGCAATATAAAATCAGATTTAACTCAGGTACTAATTAATGAAATTAATAGTAAGGTTCAAAAGTAGTGAAAAAATTAAATAAAAATCAAATAATAGATTTATTACCGCATAGAGAGCCCATGTTGTTAATCAATGAGTTATACGATATTGAAAAACTTCAATCAGCAAAAGCAACAGTTATTGTTAAGAAAGATAGTTTCTTTGTTCAGGGTCACTTCCCTGGACACCCAGTTATGCCTGGTGTATTAATTGTTGAATCTTTTGGACAAGCGGCAGCTGCTTTAACTGCTCATGGATTAGATAAATCGACATATGAAAATAAACTAGTTTTTTTGATGGGAGTTGAAAAAGCTCGATTTAGAAATCCAGTAATACCTGATTGTGAGCTAATTCTTAAAATCGAGGCAATAAGATCGCACGGACGAGTATGGAAGTATAAAGGTGAAGCTTTTGTAAACGAAACAAAGATGGCGGATGCTATTTGGTCAGCAACAATTGTAGATAAGAAATAAATAGCAATAAATATTGATAACTTTTTAAAAATTGCTTTGATAAAAGCAGTTATGTCTAATCCTTTTTTTATTAACCAAGGTCCATTTAATATTTTAGAAATCTTAAAATTACTCAGTATAAATTCAAATAATTTACAAAAAAGAAATGTTCATGATGTTAAAGATTTATTAAACGCATCAAATAATGATTTAACTTTCTTTCACTCGAAAAAATATAAAGAATTAGCTAATCTCACTAAAGCAGCTTTTTGTATCACTACAGACAGTTTAAAAAATGAACTTCCTAAAAATTGCAAGCCTTTAATAGTAAAAAATGTTTTAATTTCTACTTCAATAGTAACTAGTAAATTTTATCCTGATTCAGTTAATGATAACTTCGATAATGATGTAACAGACATATCAGATACAACTTATAAAAATAAAATTATATTTGGGAAAAATGTTTTGATTGGAAAAAATGTTACATTAGGCTCTAATTGCTCGATCGGACATAACACTATTGTTGAAAAAAATGTATCTATTGGTGAAAATTGCTCTATTGGTTCAAATACTGTTATAAGAAATTCATTAATAGGAAATAATGTAAAAATTTTGGATAATTGTGTCATTGGAAAACATGGTTTTGGATTTTTTCCAGATGTCATTAAAAATCTAAGGTATCCACATATAGGTATAGTTAAAATTGAGGATAATTGTGAAATTGGCTGCAGTTCAACTATTGATCGAGGATCAATGTCAAATACAATTATTGGAAAAAATACTTTTTTAGATAATCAAATTCATGTAGCTCATAATGTAAAAATAGGTGAAAATGGAATTATAGCTGGGCAAGTTGGAATTGCTGGCAGCTCTGTTATTGGAAAAAATGTTAAAATTGGTGGTCAAGCTGGTATTTCAGGTCATTTGAAAATTGGAGATAATGTTGAAATAGCAGGTGGAAGTGGAGTTATCAAAGACATTCCAGATAATTCAAAAGTTATGGGTTATCCAGCAAAAAACATAAGGCAATTTTTAAAGGATAACAAATGATAAATAAAACAGCTGTAATTGATCCAAAAGCTAAAATACATAGCAGTGTAAAAATTGGACCTTATTCTGTTGTTGGACCAAATGTAGAAATAGATGAAAATACAGAAGTACAATCACATGTCAGTATTGTTGGTAATACGAAAATAGGAAAAAATAATAAAATTTATCCTTTTGCATCCATTGGAAATGATCCGCAAGATTTAAAGTTCCAAGGAGAACAAACGAAACTTGAAATAGGGAGTGATAACAAGATCAGAGAATATGTAACTATTAACCCTGGTACAAATGGTGGTGGAGGAATAACAAAAGTAGGTAATAATTGCTTGTTTATGGTATCGGCCCATATCGCACATGATTGTTTTGTTGGTGATAATGTAATCTTAGCCAATAGCGTTCCATTAGGGGGTCATGCATATATAGAAGATAATGTAATTATTGGAGGAAATTCAGCAGTGCAACAATTTACAAGAGTAGGGAGATCTGCAATGATAGGTGGTATGTGTGGTGTGGTTAGAGATATAATTCCTTATGCAATGGTACATGGTAATAGAAGTAAACTACAAGGACTTAATGTAATTGGTTTGAGAAGAAAAAATATTCCAAATATAGATATAATGATCTTAAATGATGCATACAAAGAAATATTTAAAAATGAAAATTTAACTGATAATTTAAATAACTTGGATAAAGGCTTGAGAAAGCATAAATTGGTAAGTGAGGTACTAAATTTTATAGAGAAAGACAAAAAGAGACCAATATGTACTCCTTTTTCTAAATAATATGATTGGATTGTTTTTAGGAGACACAGATTTTTCTAAGATTGTATTAAACAAAATAAAAAAATTAAAAAAAAAATATTTTATAATTGATTTTTCAAAAAAATCTAAGTTCAAAAGTAATAAGTACTCACACCGAATAAGCATCGGAAAATTTGGAAAAATTCTTAGCTTAATAAAACAAAAAAAATCAAAAAAAGTTTTATTTGCAGGTAAAATAGCAAAACCAGAGCTTTCGTCTTTAAGACTAGATTTCAAAGGTATTTATTACATGCCCAGTGTTATACGTGCAGCAAAAAAAGGGGATGCTGCAATAATTAAAGCAATCATTAAAATTTTAAATAATGAAGGCATAAAAGTTATTAGTTCAATTTATTATAATCCAGAATTATCTTTGAAATCTGGTAATTATACAAAATTAAAACCGAATAGGGACGATTTTGTATCAATAAAAAGAGGGATTAAATACTTTAATAAATTGAACGACCTAGATCATGTTCAAGCTTTAATTGTTAATGATGGAAAAATTGTAGCAAAAGAAGGAAGAGGGGGCACAAGAAAAATGCTAACTAAATTGGAGAAAATAACACAAGGAGTATTAATTAAATTTCCCAAAAAAAAACAAGATTTAAGAATGGATTTACCTACAATTGGTCTTCAAACTTTAAAGGATTGTAAAAAATATGGTCTAAAAGGAATAATTTTAAAATCCAAAAAAAATATAATTTTGGATAAAGTTAAATGTATCCAATTCGCAAATGATAATCAGATTTTTATCAAGATTATATGAAAAAAATATTCATATTAACTGGTGAGCCTTCAGGTGACAAGTTAGCTTCGTTAGTAATATCAAAACTACAATCAACAAATACAGAAATTGAATATTTATCAGTGGGTGGAGTTAATTTAAAAAAGTTAGGTATTAGCTCCATTTTTGACTTAAAAGACATAACATATCTTGGGTTTACAAGTGTTATTTTTAATATTTTTAAAATTAGAACCAAAATTAATAAAACTGTAGAGGAGATAATTAAATTTAACCCCGATATTTTATTTAGTGTAGATAGCCCTGATTTTACACTGAGGGTGGCTGAAAAAGTAAAAAAAATTAATAAAAATATTAAAACTATTCATTATGTAGCACCTCAAGTGTGGATTTGGAGAAAAAATAGAGTTAAAAAAATTAAAAACTTTATCGATCATATTCTTTTACTGTTTGACTTTGAAAAAAAATATTTTGAAAAAGAAAATATTAAAAATACTTTTGTAGGTCATCCTCTAATAGAAACAAAAAATTATTCAAGAACCATAATTGATAATTTGATACCAAAGGATAAAAAAATTATATCTTTATTTCCAGGAAGTAGAAAATCTGAAACTTTAGTTTTATTACCAATTTTAATTAGTTTTATAGAGTTAATGAATGAAAAACATAAAGATTATTTTTTTTATTTTCATGCAACAGAGGAAAATAAAAATTCAATTTTAGATATTATCAAATTAAAAAATATTGAAAATATCGATGTTATATCCGATGAAAATATTAAATCAGATATTTTATCTAAATCTATTTTTGCTGTGTCAAAATCTGGTACTGTTTCTTTGCAAATTTGTAATGCCAATATACCATCTATAATTATTTATAAATTAAGCTTTATTAATTTTATGATATTTAAAATGTTAGTGAATGTTAAATTTGCAAATATCATTAATATTATAAACAATCGAGAAATAATCCCCGAACTTCTTCAAAATGAGTGTAATGCTCAAGAAATTTACAAAACTGTAATATATTTTTTAAAAAATCCTAAGCTTATTAAAAAGCAATTAGCTGAATGTAATAAAACTTTAAATGGTATCAGGTCAAAGACCTCATCATCAGATGAGTCATCAACAGTTCTATCCAATTATCTTGTTTCCTAATCTTTGATCTACTTCTTCTTTGCCTAAAGAAATTAAAATATCATAGAGGCCTGGTCCAAATTTAGACCCTGTTAAAATTACTCTTAGAGGCTGTCCTACACCTTTAAAGTTAGTTTCATGTTTTTTTATTAAATTATTTACTATAGGTTCCAATACATCTTTGTTTAATTTATCTAACGAAGAAATCTCAGATTTAAATTCTTGAATTATTTTTTTTGCTTTATCATCAATTAACTTCAGATCATCTGGATTAAAATTTATTTTATCTAGGATTATGAATTTTGCGTTGTTAAATATATCTTCTAATGTTTTTGCCTTATTTTTCAAAAATGAAAGTGAATTTTTTATTTTTTCCTCTTTTTCAGATTTAATTTTTTCTTTGTAAATCTCACAATATTCCATCAAGCTTTTGAAAAGCTCCTGTTCATCAATAGTTTTAATGTAGTGTTCGTTCATTGATAAAATACGGCTTATATCAAGTTTTGAAGGTGATTTTCCAATTCCCTCTAAATTAAAGTATTTAATGCTTTCTTCTAAAGTGAATATTTCTTTATCTTGATAAGACCAGCCCAATCTTAACAAGTAGTTTCTTAAAGCATCTGGTATAATTCCAATTTTTGAGTAATCATCTAACGTAGAAGCATTATCTCTTTTAGATAATTTTTTGCCTTCAATTGTATGGATTAATGGAATATGAGCAAAATTTGGTACCTCCCAACCCATAGCTAGATATATTTGTATTTGCTTGAAGGTATTTATTTTATGATCATCACCTCTAATAATGTGTGTCATTCCCATTTGATGGTCGTCCACGGTTGCTGAAAGGTTATATGTAGGAGTTCCGTCATTTCTTAATATAATAAAATCCTCAATTGTATTATTTTCAATCTCTACATCACCTTGCACCAAGTCTTTTAATACAGAACTTCCTTTAATTTTACTTTTAAATCTAATTACTGGATTAATATCTTTAGGAATATCTTTTTCATCTGCATCTCTCCACTTTCTATTATAGATATAAGGTAATTTTTTTTGTCTAGCTCTTTTTTTTTGTTCTTCTATTTCTTCATTAGAGCAATAACATTTATAAGCGTTACCATTTTTCAATAATTCATTTGCTATTTGGATATGATCATCTATTTTTGTTGATTGAATATATTCATTTCCATCATGTTCTATTCCAATCCACTTTAAAGAATTTATAATCTGAACTTTATACTCATCTTTAGA
The DNA here is from genome assembly GCA_902619815.1 of uncultured Pelagibacteraceae bacterium. Taxonomy (GTDB): domain Bacteria; phylum Pseudomonadota; class Alphaproteobacteria; order Pelagibacterales; family Pelagibacteraceae; genus Pelagibacter. Next base: position 14,856 of record CACNGH010000001.1, on the reverse strand, counting down.
TCTTTCCTTATCAGTATCTTCAATTCTTAGATGAAAAGTGCCTTTTTGATTTTTTGAGTAAAGCCAATTAAATAAAGCTGTTCTTACACCTCCAATATGAAGAGCTCCGGTAGGTGAGGGAGCAAAACGAGTTGCTACTTTTGACATCAATGATTTTTAGACTATTTTTTTAAAAGTTTCTATATAAAGATACTAAAACACCCTGAACTTTAACTCTATCTGGTCCAAAAATTTTAGTTTCGTAGTTTCTATTTGCACTTTCTAAAGCGACAACTTTACCTTTTTTACGAATTCTTTTAAGCATTGCCTCATGTTCATCAATCAAAGCAACTACAATCTTTCCATTGTCTGCAGTATCTGTTCTTCTGATAATTACTGTATCACCTTCATGAATACCAGCTTCTATCATAGAATCACCTTGAACTTTCAAACCAAAGTAATCTCCATTTTTTTCTAAATTGTTTGGCAAAGGTATTCTAGCAACTTCATTTTGTATTGCTTCAACTGGAGTTCCAGCTGCAATTTTACCAAGAACTGGTACCTCTACCTCGTCAGAATTAACTAACTCTTCATCTAAACCACCTTTTATAACGCTAGGTGAAAAATTATTATAAATATCGTTTGCAGAGGCAGTTTCAGGAAGTTTTATTACCTCTAAGGCTCTAGCTTTATGCGCAAGTCTTTTTATAAAACCTCTTTCTTCTAAAGCGCTTATCAATCTGTGTATTCCTGACTTAGATTTTAAATTTAGAGACTGTTTCATCTCTTCATATGAAGGAGATACACCTGAGCTTCTCAACTTCTTGTTGATAAATAAAAGTAAGTTTTTTTGTTTTTTTGTAAGCATAAGAACAAATATCGTACAAACAATGTTCTATAAAAGTTCTTCTAATTAAACAACATTAAAAAAACCAATAAAATAGAGGTTTAATTGACTATAAAACTGAAAAAATAGAATTTTTGTCCAAATTCTTTAAAAGTGATTCACCAATTAAAAAAGTGTTAATAGATGTTTTGTCCTTTAGATCTAAAAGTTCTTCTTTAGTTTTAATACCACTCTCAGAAATCAAAGGTCCATCATGATTAATTAACACATTATGAATATCATAGGTTGTATTAATGTCTGTTTTAAGAGTTTTTAAATTCCTATTGTTTATTCCAATCAAAGCCTCTTTGAAGTTTAGTGCTTTTTTAGCTTCATCAACGGTATGAACTTCTACGATTACTGACATTTTATATTTTAGAGCCTCTTCATATAAATCATTGGCTAGATAATCTGATACACCAGCTAAAATAATTAAAATTGCATCTGCTCCATAACTTTTAGCCAATGGTATTTGGAATTTATCTATGAAGAAATCTTTACATAAAATTGGCAAGTTTATTTTTTCTTTTATTTTACTGATATGAATTAGGTTTCCTAAAAAATAATCCTCTTCAGTAAGAACGGACAAACAGGTTACATTATTAGAATTGTATATATCGGCAATTTCTACTGGATTGTAATTTTCAATAATTGTGCCCGCTGAAGGGCTAGCTTTTTTAATTTCTGCAATAATCGAAGTTTTACTATTTAATAAATTAGATTGAATTTTTTCTTTAAAATCTATGAAAGAACTATTTTTGTCAATAATATCATTTAAAGAATTTAAATTAGTTGATTTTTTTAAAATATCAATTTTTGCAATTTTTTTCTTTATTATTTCCTCAAGAATATTGTTAGGCATTTTGTATTTTTTCTAAATGAATATATGGTTTTCCTGATAATATAAATTCTCTAGCATAATTATAAGCTTTAGAAAATTCTGAATATTTTTCATTCACAATTAAACCTGCAGCAGCATTTAAACAAACTGCTTTCGAAAAATCATTGTCTTTTCCTTTAAAAATTTCAATCATTTTACTTGCATTATACTTTGCATCATTACCAACTAAATTATCAAATTTCTCAGCATTAATATTTAATAATTGAGGATCAATTATAATCTCCGATATTTCTCCATTATTTAATTGTATCACGTTTGTTTTAGCATAAGGTGATATTTCATCCAGACCATCTTCACTATTTACAATCCATGCAAATTTAATATTTAAACTTTTAAGTCCTTCAGCAAAAATCTTAAGTAATTTTTTATCAAAAACACCGACAACTTGTCTTTTAACTAAAGCAGGGCTGCTTAATGGGCCGATCATATTAAAAATTGTTCTTTTGCCTATTTTTTTTCTTACTGGTCCAACAAATCTCATTGCACTATGGTAGTTTGGAGCAAACATAAAACCAAAGTTGTTATCATTGATCTCTTTTTCTATATCCCTAGGTTCAAGATCTATTTTGATATTAAGAGCCTCAAGAACATCTCCTGAGCCGCACTTGGAAGAAATTGCTTTATTACCGTGTTTAGCAACCTTAGTTCCCATACTAGCTAAAAGTAAAGCAGAGGCGGTTGAAATATTTAGAGTATTCATGCCATCCCCTCCAGTTCCACAGGTATCAACACAGTTTGTGACTTTTACTCTTTTTGATTTTTCTCGTAACACATAAACACCCCCAGCAATTTCATCTGACACTTCACCTTTATCTGATAATAAGGTTAAAAAGTCATAAATTTGATCTTCATTTGCTTGACCAGTCATAAGTAATTCAAAGGCAGATTTACTTTCCTCAAAAGAAAGATCATTTTTATTTCTTAATTTTTCTAAAATTTGTTCCATTTGATTAATAATTTACAAAATTTTTTAATATTTTAATTCCTAATTTAGTTTTAATACTTTCTGGGTGAAATTGTACACCATGAATATTATATACTTTATGTTGCACACCCATTATCAAGCCTTCTTCAGTTTCTGCTGTAATTTTTAAATTTTCAGACAAAGATTTCTTTTCAATTATAAGACTATGATACCTAGTAGCTTCAAAAGTTTTTGGAAGATTTTTTAAAATACCAATTTTTTTTGATTTAATTTTACTTATTTTTCCATGCATAAGTTTTTTAGCTTGAATAATCTTTGACCCAAATACTTGTCCAATAATTTGATGACCCAGACATACTCCTAAAAAAGGTATTTCTTTATGTAAAGATTTTAGAATATTTATACAATTTCCTGATTGTTTTGGATTACCTGGTCCTGGAGATATAACAATTCTATTATACTTATTTTTTTTAATATCATTAGCTGTGATTTTGTCATTTCTAACAACATCTACTTTAATGCCTAGTGAAGATATGTAATGATAAAGATTAAATGTAAAACTATCATAATTATCGATCAATAATATTTTCATTATCTTAATGCGTTAATTAAAGCTTTAGCTTTATTAACCGTCTCCTCATATTCGTTTATAGGTTTGCTATCAGCAACAATTCCTGCACCGGCTTGTACATAGAATTTTTTATTTTTGGCTACAGCTGTTCTCAAGGCAATACAAGTATCAAATTCACCGTTTGCAGAAAAATAACCTATACCACCTGCATAAACTTTTCTACTCGTAGTCTCTAGCTCATCAATAATTTCCATGGCTCTTATTTTTGGGGCACCAGAGACCGTTCCAGCAGGAAAACCAGCTAGCAAAGATTTAAACTTTGAGAACTTTTTATTATAATCACCAATTACATTAGATACTATATGCATAACATGGGAATATCTCTCTATAATAAAGCTTTCAGTCACTTTAACAGAATTTATCTTTGACACTTTACCAGCATCATTTCTACCTAAATCTAAAAGCATTAAATGTTCAGAGAGTTCTTTTTTATCTTTTAATAAATCTTTTTCATAATAAAGATCTTCTTTTAATGTTTTACCTCTCGGTCTTGTTCCTGCAATTGGTCTTACAGTAATTTTATTATCTCTTAACCTTACTAAGATTTCAGGACTAGCACCTATTATTTGAAAATCATTAAAATTAAAGAAGAACATGAAAGGAGAGGGATTAGTTACTCTTAACTTTTTATAAATATCTATTGGCTTTTTTGATAATTTAGCCTCAAATCTTTGACTTAATACCACTTGAAAAATATCACCAAGTTTAATGTATTTTTTTGCCTTATTGACCATTTTTAAAAATTTACTTTTAGAAGTGTTGGATTTAACTTTAATATTTTTTATCTTTTCTTTGAGTGGTTTATTTAAATTTTTAATAGAGGATTGAATTAATAATTTAAAAAGATCAGATTTAATCTCATTAAATTTACTTTGATAGTTTTTAATTTTTTCGTCTTTGAAAATATTACTTATATAAAATATTTCTTTTTTTAAATTATCATGAATAACTAATGTTCTAGGACGAAGAAGTCTAACGTCTGGTATATTTAAATCATTTTTGCAATTGTTTGGAATTTTTTCTATATATCTAATAGAGTCGTAAGAAAAATATCCAGAAATTAATGAGCATATCCTAGGCAAATTCTTTGGTGTTTCAAACTTAAACTCCTCAATTATTTTTTCTATTAATTGATCTGGTTTATCCTTTAGTTTTATTTTTTTGTTATTTTTAATTAGATAAGAGCTTTGATTGTTAAATTCCCAAATTTTATCAGGGTTTTTTCCAAATATTGTATATCTTCCTTTAATTTTACCTTTTTCAACAGACTCAAATATAAAACTATTTTTTTCTTCTAAAAAATTATCAATTAAATTTAATATTTCTTCATCATTCTTAACTTTTTTTGACGTGTATATAATTTGATTTTTTTTGCTTCTATGTCGAAACTTGAAGTCCTTGAAGCTTCGATTAATGATCATTTGAAATAATTTTTTACTCTATCAACAGATTTTTGGTTAACTTTGACTTGGTATTTGTTGTTTAATAATTGATCATAGGATTGCAAAATACTTTTTCGATTATCGGTATTTTGATTTTTAACAAATTGAACATAATCTTCATCAGATTTATTGAAAAAATTTTTCTTAGAATCTGAAATTTTTACTAAAAAAATGTTATTATCTTTATCATTAACCAATGTGAAAGAATTTACAGGCAAGGTATAGAGCATTTTAATTGAATTAACGTCAAATGTCGTATCATCATTCATTGTTTTAACTTCTAAATTTAGTAAATCATTATTTCCTAAATCTTCAAATTTACTGTTATTGAATTCTTTACTTTGAATTTCTTCTAGGATTTTTCTATTAAAATCAAATTTACCTTTTTGGTAAATCAACTCTGTTAATTCGCTTTTAGTTTTGTCATCATTTAAATTTGGACTTTTACTATATTCTTTATCGACGTTGTATAATAAGAAATTATCCCCATTTTCAATTAAGTTTAGTTTTGTGGATTTGTTTTGATAAATTAAATTTTCACTTGATTGAGCCTCTGAGTTTGGAGCGTATTCAATTATTTTGTTAACGTTGACCTTTATACTCTCTAAAATAGTGTCAAAATCAGCTCCTTCTGAAATTTGATTTTCAATTTTATCAATCCTATCAAAAAATTCTTGATTAAATTCTTCAACTCCAATTAAATTTTTTGGATTTAAAACTACATATTTAAAATCTATATATTCTCTTTTTAGTTGATCTTCGTTCTCTTTAATAAATACCAATAGATCTTCATCTGTATATTCATCTTTATTCTTATAAAGTCCTTCCATATTAAAGTACTCAAGACTTAATGTTTTGTTATTTTCTTCATATTTCTTTTCAATCAAAAAATTAGGTGTTATTGTTCCAGCACCAATAATGTCGAATAGGTGTTTTTGTAATTCTCTATTTTTTAATTTCAATTCAAACATTGGCGCTGATAAATTGCTTGATAGTAAAAATTTTTCATATTTTACTCTTTGAAAAATACCATTTTCATCTTGGAAATTTTTGTTGTCTTTAATTGTTTTAAGTATTGTTCTCTCGCTGATTGAAAGTGCGAAGTCTTTTATCTCTAAATCAATTAATGTAGTTGAAATTAAACCTGACAATAATTCTTCAATTATATTATTATCTAAATTGGTTCTTATGGCATCAAGTGATATGCCACTTTGGTTCACATAGTCCATAAAATCTTGAGTAGTTACATTTGTTTTATTTATTTTTGCTATATTATTTTGATTATTTGTACTGAAGCCACCACCAAATCCACCAAAACCAAATGCAATAATAATTACTATGATTAGGATTAACCCACCTAATTTTTTTCCACCAAAATTTTTTAAAGTTTCTAACATAAAGCCAATAATATATTGATCTGTAAAAAACAAATCTATAGATTAAAAATTCAATTATGACAAATAAATATCTGTATTTTGTAGCTAATTGGAAAATGTATGGTGATTTAAAAGCACTTAATTCGCTGAATAAAGTTATTAAATTTTATAAAAGTATAAAACATAAAAAATTAAAGTTAATTTATTGTCCACCCAGCACTCTTATTAATTCTTTATCCAATAAACTTAAAAATACAAAAATTGAAGTTGGTGCTCAAAATTCTCACGAGAGCGATCATTACGGTGCGTTTACTGGTCAGATAAATTCTAAAATGTTAAAAAATGTTGGAGCGCGTTATGTTATATTGGGTCACTCTGAGAATAGACAGACAGGTGAAGATAACCAAAAAATTAACTCTAAAATTATAAATTCGTTAAAATCTGGACTAAAAATTATTTATTGTATTGGCGAAACGTTAAAAGAGAAAAGAAACAAAAAAACAAATCAAGTGTTAAGTAAGCAAATTAAAATGGGTTTAAAATCAATTCGAAACAAATCAAATATAATAATTGCTTACGAACCAGTCTGGTCGATTGGAACTGGATTAATTCCAAAACCAAGTGACTTAATAAAATCTATTTCGTTTATTAAAAAAAAATTAGGTAAAAAACCATCAAAAATTTTGTATGGAGGCTCTGTAAATAGTGATAACATCAATCAATTGAAAAATATTAATACTATTGATGGTTTTTTAATAGGTGGGGCTTCTCAAGATCCAAATAAATTTATTGATATAATTAAAAAAACCATTAATTAGATCGCCATGGAAACTATATTATTAGTAATCAACATTATACTTGCAGTTATTTTGGTATTACTAGTTTTGACACAGAAATCCGAAGGTGGTGCATTAGGTATTGGTGTTTCACAAGAAAACTTTATGTTATCAAGATCAGCTGGTAGTTTCATGACTAAAGCCACTGCAATTGTTGCAACTTTATTTATTATTTGTAGCTTAGCTCTTACAATTATCTCAAGAGCAGAACTAACACCAACTAGCTCAGTTTTGGATACGGTTGAGGAAAAAACAGAAGATACTCCTTCAATTCCTGAAAATAATTAATTAATACTTTTCAATTTCTTTTTTATTCGCTATAAGATAATTCCATGGCGCGATATATATTTGTCACGGGCGGCGTGGTTTCATCATTAGGTAAAGGATTATCCTCAGCTTCACTAGCATACCTACTTCAATCAAGAGGTTTTAAAGTAAGGATCAGAAAACTTGATCCTTATCTAAATGTAGATCCTGGAACAATGAGTCCATTTCAGCATGGTGAAGTGTATGTAACTGACGATGGTGCTGAAACAGATTTAGACCTTGGTCATTATGAACGGTTTTCAGGGGTATCAGCAAAAAAATCAGACAATATCACTACAGGTAAAATATATAATGATGTTTTGAAAAAAGAACGAAAGGGAGAGTATCTTGGAAAAACTGTTCAAGTAATCCCACATATTACAGATCGCATAAAACAATTCATTAAACACGATTCATCCAAAGAGGACTTTGTTATTTGTGAAATCGGAGGGATAGTTGGAGATATAGAAAGTCTTCCATTTGTCGAAGCGATAAGACAATTTGCAAACGATGTTGGTAAGAAAAATGCTTTATTTATCCATTTAACTCTAGTTCCTTACTTAAAAGCATCAGATGAGATAAAAACAAAACCAACACAACATTCTGTAAAAGAGTTAAGAAGCATAGGTATTCAGCCGGATATTATCATTTGTAGATCTGAAAGACCCATACCATTAGAGCATAGAAAGAAGATTTCTTTGTTTTGCAATGTGGATATTAAAAATGTAATTGAAACTGTCGATGTCAAAACTATTTACGAGGCACCAATAAGTTTTTTTAGAGAAAAATTAGATGTTCAAGTTTTAAATTATTTTAAATTAAAAACTAAGAAGCCTGCAAATTTAAATCCTTGGAAAAAAATAACAAAAATTATTTTACAAAATAAGAGACAAGTGAATATTGCTATTATTGGAAAATATGTTGAGCTTCAAGATGCATATAAGTCATTAGATGAAGCCTTAACACATGGTGGAATAGATAATAAAATTAAAGTTAATTTAGTCAGGATTGACTCTGAAAAATTAAAAATTACAGAAATAAAGAAAAAACTAAAAAATATTTCAGGAATATTGATACCTGGTGGATTTGGTAAAAGAGGTACCGATGGAAAAATAGAAGCTATAAAACATGCAAGAATGAATAAAATTCCTTTCCTTGGAATATGTTATGGAATGCAAATGGCAATTATTGAATTTGCTAGAAATGAACTCAATTTAAAAAATGCTACCTCAAGCGAAATTGATAAAAAAGGTCTTCCAATTATTGGTTTACTAAACGAATGGTCTAAAGACGGTAAAACTATTAAGGGTACTGATAAGGATCTTGGTGGCACGATGAGACTGGGATCTTATGATGCTAAATTACAAAACAATACAAAGATTAGAAAAATTTATAAGTCTAAGTTAATTAAAGAGCGACATCGTCATAGATACGAGGTTAATATTGCTTATAGAGAAAAATTTGAAAAAAAAGGTATGATTTTTTCAGGTTTATCACCTGATAATCAATTACCTGAAATTATTGAGCTTAAAAATCACCCATGGTTTATTGGGGTACAGTTCCACCCAGAATTTAAATCTAGACCTTTATCGCCCCATCCTTTATTCTCTTCATTTGTCAAGGCAGCAAAAAATCATAAATGAATAGCATAAAAGTAAATTGTGGAAATATAGAAATTTCAAATAATAATAAAATTTGCATCATTGCCGGACCTTGTCAGCTTGAAACTGAACAGCATGCAATGGATATGGCTGGCAAAATTCAAGAAATTACAAAAAAATTTGGACTTGGCTTTATTTATAAAACCTCTTTTGATAAAGCTAACCGAACTAGTCTTAAAGGAAAAAGGGGAGCTGGACTTGAAGCATCTTTACCCGTTTTTGATAAAATAAAAAAAGAATTTAATATTCCTATTTTAACAGACATTCATAGTATTGATCAATGTTCGGAAGTAGCTGATCATGTTGACATATTACAAATTCCTGCTTTCTTATGCAGACAGACTGATCTTTTGATAGCTGCTGCTAAAACAAATAAAATTATTAATGTTAAAAAAGGTCAATTCTTAGCACCATGGGATATGGTTAATGTTACTAAAAAAATTTCAGATTCTGGAAATACAAATATTTTAGTCACCGAGAGAGGCGCAAGTTTTGGTTACAATACTTTAGTTTCTGACATGAGATCTTTGCCTATTATGGCAAAGAACGGTTATCCAGTGATTTTTGATGCAACCCATTCAGTACAACAACCTGGAGGTCAAGGAGAGTCATCAGGAGGTCAAAGAGAGTTTGTGGAGTATTTAGCTAGAGCTGCTGTTGCTGTAGGTGTTGCTGGAGTTTTTATTGAAACTCATCAAGATCCAGATAATGCACCATCAGATGGTCCTAACATGGTCCCATTGGATAAGTTAGAAAATCTGCTAAATCAATTATCAGATATAGATAAATTAATAAAAAAATAGTGAGTAAAATTTTAAAAGTAAAGGCCCGTCAAGTATTTGACAGTAGAGGAAATCCAACTGTAGAGGCTGAGGTTTATACAAAAAATAATAGTGCAACTGCAATTTGTCCATCAGGAGCATCAACTGGAACGTATGAAGCATTTGAGAAAAGAGATAAAAATAATAAACGTTATTTAGGTAAGAGTGTTTTAAACGCTGTTAATTTAGTTAACACAAAAATTTCAAATAAATTAAAAGGTCAAAGTGTTCACAATCAAGAACGTATTGATACTTTATTAATAAACTTAGATGGAACAAGACAAAAAACAAATCTTGGTGCAAACGCTATGCTTGCAGTTTCAATGGCTGCCAAAAAACTTTCGGCTAAAGTTAAAAAATTACCATTGTATAAAACTTTTTTTATAAAGAAAAATTTCCAATTACCTTATCCTTTAATGAATATTATTAATGGTGGAGCTCATGCAAACAATGGTCTTAGAATTCAAGAATTTATGATCAGACCTGATCGTGCTAAGAGTTTTTCTGAGGCAATGAGAATATGCTTTATAGTGATTAAAAATTTATCAAAATTAATAAAAGCTAAAGGATTATCTACTTCTGTTGGAGATGAAGGTGGTTTTGCACCCATGATAAGTAGCAATAACCAAGCTCTTGATTTAGTTGTGACAGCGATAAAAAAATCAGGATTTATCAATGGCAGAGATGTTTCAATATGTTTAGATGTAGCTGCAAATGAATTATTTAAAAAAAATAAATATTCAATTCATTCTAAAAATTACATTTCAGTTGAACAATCTATCAAAGAATATCAAAAAATTATTAAAAAATATAAAATCAAATCCATCGAAGACCCATTTGCTGAAAATGATTGGCTAGCTTGGAATAAATTGATGAGGTCAATTAATAAAGTTCAAATAGTGGGGGATGATCTTTATGTGACAAATTTAGAAAGACTTAAGAAAGGGTTTTTAAACATTTCCTCAAATTCAATTTTGATTAAATTAAACCAAATTGGAACAGTTTCTGAAACGTTAGATGTAATCAAATTTGCCCAAACCATTGGTTATAAAACAATAATTTCTCACCGATCTGGTGATAGTGAAGATACTTTTATTGCAGATCTTGCAGTTGGAACTAATTCAAATCAAATTAAAACAGGATCATTAGCAAGATCTGAAAGAGTAGCTAAATATAATCAATTAATTCGAATTGAAGAAGAACTTGGAAAAAAAGTGAGAATGAATAAAATCAACTAATGTTGAGGTTAATAAAAAGAAATTATTTTTTATTAATATCATTGTTTTTGATTCTTTACTTTGGTTTTAATCTTGTTTCTGGTGAAAGAGGTCTTTTTTCGTACATTGAAAAAAAAGAGCTTTTGTCCAACTTGAAAAATGAGGAATTAACCTTAATTAGTAAAATAGAAGATATGGATCATAAAAATTCACTATTAAGTACTAATTTAGATTTAGACTATATTGAGACTTTAATTAGAGAGCGATTTCTATTTGGCAAAGAAGGAGAGACGATCTATATAATTAAAAATGATGAAAACAAAAATTAGACATCCTGAAAAAGTAAATAAGCCTATTAATCCAATCAAAAAAAAACCTGATTGGATCAGATCTAAGTTATCAAACAGTAAAGAGTTTTTTTTGACAAAAACTATTGTTAACCAAAATAATTTAGTCACTGTTTGTCAGGAAGCTAATTGTCCAAATATTACTGAATGTTGGAGTAAAAGACATGCAACATTTATGATAATGGGGGACACCTGTACAAGAGCTTGTGCTTTTTGTGATGTTAAAACTGGTAAGCCTGAAAAATTAGATCCATTTGAACCTTACAAAATTTCAAGTGCTGTAAGTAAATTAGATTTAAAACATGTTGTAATAACCTCAGTTGATAGAGATGATTTAGATGATGGTGGTTCAAATCATTTTTACGATGTAATAAATGCAACCCGTAAAAAAAATCCTAAAACTTCAATAGAAGTTTTAACACCAGATTTCTTAAGAAAAGGGGATGCTTACAAAAAAATTTTAGAGGCAGATTTAGATGTGTTTAATCACAACATTGAAACGGTACCACGTCTGTATTTAAAAGTAAGACCAGGTGCAAGATATTTTGGATCTCTAGAACTTTTAAAAAATGTAAAAAAAATTAATAAAAAAGTTTTTACCAAATCTGGTTTAATGGTTGGACTTGGTGAAGAAAAAGATGAATTAATTCAAGTGATGGATGACTTAAGATCTGCTGATGTAGATTTCATAACTATAGGTCAATATTTACAACCTTCTCCAAAACATCATCCACTTGGCAGATATTATCACCCGGATGAATTTAAAGAGTTAGAAAATATTGCAAAATCAAAAGGATTTTTATTAGTGTCATCATCCCCGCTTACAAGATCGTCTTATCATGCAGACGAAGATTTTGCTAAACTCCAACAAAATAGATTAAAAAATAATTAATGCCAAAAGCCTCAGTCACAAGGCAAATAGAACGAGAAAAACAAAAATTAATAGATTTTGTTTTGGACATTGAAAAATATCCTGAGTTCATCCCTTTTTGCATTGACTCAAAAGTTTATGAAAGAGAAGACAAAGATGAAGAAATAGCAATCATTGCAGATCTGACTATCGGCAGAAAACCTTTTGTAGATACTTATAAAAGTGATGTACGTTATGATAAAAAAAACGACTTAATACATGTTACTAATATTGGTGGTCCCTTGAAACATCTACAAAATAACTGGAAATTTACTCAAAAAGAAAATTATACAGAGGTTCAATTTGATGTTGATTTTGAAATTAAAAATAAGTTTTTAAATTTAATTATGGAGAAATCTTTCCAATTTGGATTAAATAAAATAGCAGATGCTTTTCAAAAAAAAGCTGAAAATCTCTAGATTAAAGAATTCACAATATCTAAAGATCTTCTAACTGTAGCTTTTTGTATACTAACTCTGTTTTTGTTTTTAAATATATTTTTAGTAATTAATATTTTATTATTTTTTTTTACTCCAATATAAACTAATCCAACTGGTTTAAGTTTTGTTCCTCCATTAGGTCCTGCAATTCCTGTAATAGAGATATTAATTTTACTTTTAGAAATCTTTGCTAAGTTTTTTACCATTTCTCCACAAGTTTCTGGGCTTACAGCACCATATTTATCAATAATTTTTTTATTCACCTTCAAAATTTTAATTTTTGCATTGTTAGAATATGTAATTAATCCTACTTGGAAATATTTAGATGCATTAGACAATTTTGTTAAATTATTAGCTAAAAGACCTCCGGTGCAAGATTCAACAACAGAAATACTCAATTTCTTTTGAATTAGTTTTTTATGTAGAAGTTTAATGTTCATTAAAATTTAAGGCTTATTAGGTAAATTACCAACATCGTATAAAATCCAGCCATTATATCATCCATAATGATACCAAAATAATTTTTAAAATTTTTATCAAAATAGCTTACAGGAAATGGCTTAAAGATATCAAAAAATCTAAAAACAAAGAAAGAAATAATATAATAAATTTCTATCTGCATGGATATCTGATTAGTTTGGCTCAAATACAATAGTAGAATTAACGGCATAGATTGACCTAAAACTTCATCAATTACTATTTGTCCAGGATCTTTATTTACAAATTCACTCTCACTATCTTTCACTGCATAAAATGAATAAAAAAATATAATAAAAAAGAAGATAATTGAAAATTTTAAATCAGTGTAGCCAAGATATTCATAAGCAATATAAATAAAAATAGTTGTCACTAAAGAAGCTACAGTGCCAGGCATTTTGGTTAGATATCCGTACCCAAAGAAAGTAGATATTAAAACGTTAATTTTTTTCATTGAGAAATTGAGCAAATTACCTCACAAGCAATTGCTTTTTCCTTTCCTATTAATCCTAATTTTTCAACAGTTTTGCCTTTTAGATTTATTAATGAGCTATCAATGTTAAATAATTCAGATAAGGATTTAATTATTTTATTCCTGTATTTTGAGACTTTGGGTTGTTCACATATCAAATTAATGTCAACGTTATTGATATAGAAATCATTTTTATCCATTATCTCAATTACTGGTTTTAACATTTTAGGAGATCGTATATTTTTAAATTTTTTTTTATTATCAGGAAACAAAGTCCCTATGTCTTTTTTTCTCATTGCACCCAGTAAAGCATCGATAATAGAATGAATTATAACATCTCCATCTGAATGACCTTTTAATCCTGAATGAAACGGTATTTTTAAACCACCTAAGTAAAGTTTTTTACCTTTAATTAATCGATGAATATCAAAACCTATTCCAATAAATGTTTTATTAGTATTAATATCTTCTTTATAAGTAATTTTATTATTGGAATTTTCACCTTTTATAAATTTGACTTTTAAATTATTTTCAATAAATAATGTTGCTTCATCCTGAATTTTAGCTTTCTGTTTTATTGATAAATTATAAAGATCATTAAATCTAAAAGCTTGTGGCGTTTGAGTTGAAAAAGAATGATCACGATTTAAATTAAATAGCTGTTTTTTAACTTTATACTTAATAGAGTCTTTTGTATTTACAGTTGGGATCACTGCCTTATTTTTCTTAAGTGATTTAACTAAATTTTTTAAAAGCTGTAATGAAAAATTTGGTCTTGCCGCATCATGGATTAACACATTTGATGGTTTAAATTTTTTTATATATTTAAGCCCAATTAAAGAGGAGTCTGATCTTTCTTTCCCTCCTTTAATAATAACTACATTTTTAGAAAATTTTTTATTGATTTGTTTTTTGCTGTTAACAACTAGGATTATTTTTTTAAATAATTTAGATGCTAAGGCTTTTTCAATCGAGTGTTCAAAAAGAGGCTTATTTTTATAGATAATATATTGCTTAAGTTTGTTTGAATTAAATCTTTTGCTTTGTCCTGATGCTAGTATTATAAAATAGTTGTTCATTTATAGTGGTGATTTTTTACTCAAATGTCAGATTTTATTAAAAAAAACATATACCTTATAATATTATTTATTATCACATTATCGATAGGTTTTTTAACCTTTTTAACTTTTATCGATAAAGGCTTTATTGAATTAAATGACCAGAATTTA